>JANQZS010000055.1:14121-27991 GCA_030728405.1 Candidatus Nanopelagicales bacterium
GGCACCTACGCAGCCGACGTTGTTCTCGCTGGCACCGACACCGTGGTGCTCGGACCAGCTGACCTCGCTCTCGAAGAGGGCTCCAACACCATCGTCTACGCATGGGGTTCGGCTGAGGCCGGCAACCTTGCACTCGCCACTCAGGTAATCAGTGGCATGGACGGCGCACCCGGTGGCGTTGCTGCAGGCGGCGGTTCCACCGCAGCTTCCATCCTTCCCCTCTGGGCAGTTGGACTCATGGGCGTTGCTGCCCTCGGTCTGGCTGGCGGCGTGCTTCGGCTGAACACCTCCCGGTCGTAGTACGTCATGCGTAGACCCCGCCCGGCCTTCATCGTGACGGCGCTCAGCGCACTTGTGCTGGTGAGCGTTCCGATCGGTGTGGCCGTGGCGGGGTCTGGCGCATCGCCGGCAAGCGTCGAATCTCTTGGTTCTCGAGCGGAATCAACGACGACACCACAGGCCGCTCAACCCACCTTGCTTGCCGAGACAGCGGGCATCAAGCGGGTGATGCCAACTGTTGAAGTTCAGCAGCCGGCACCGGTGCGGTTGATGATTCCCAAGCTTGATGTCACGGCAGATGTGGACCTTGTCGGAGTGCACTCCGATGGCTGGGTGGAAATCCCTGAAGATGTTGCTCGCGTTGGTTGGTACAAGTTCGGTGCAGCGCCGGGGGCGGCAACCGGATCAGCAGTCATCGTTGGCCATCGCGACGGATTCGACCTGGGCGCGGGGGCGCTCTATCGACTCAGCGAACTCGCGCCCGGGGATGTCATCGAAGTTGAGCGAGAGGATGGCAGCTCGATTTCTTACGCTGTCACCTCTCGTGAAGCTATCGATAAAGATGCACTGCCAAGCGAGGAACTTTTCTCTGAGAAGGGCGACCAGCGACTCACATTGATCTCCTGCATCGGCTACTTCGATCGCGATCGCGGTGGCTATCTGCAGAACATTGTGGTCACGGCTACCCCGATCGATGAGTCCCCTCGCCTACCTGCGGGTTTGTGATGCAGACTGGGAATGTCCCCCAAACAAGTGGGGCCACCAACGCTGAGTCGCAGGGGGTTCGTGTGCGTGCCGAGGCCGACGCTGAGCTGGCGAGCGCCTTTGCATCCGGCCACGACGTTCTCCGGGCGATGTATGAGCGTTGGGGCAGCTTGGTCTACACCCTGTGCCTTCGATCCACCGGTAACGCTGACGACGCCGCTGATCTCACGCAATCGGTATTCCTGTCTGCGTGGCGGGGCAGAAGCGGCTACGACCCGTCAGCAGGGGCGCTTTCGGCCTGGTTGGTGGGGATTACTCGACGCAGAATCGCCGATCACTGGGAGCGGCGCACAAAGGAGAAAAACGTGACCACGGCACTTGTCGACGCGCATGAAGCACGCACCTCACCAGGTGCGGACTCCATCACCGATACGGTGCTCCTCGCTGACGAACTGAGCCGCTTGGGTGAACCACAAAAACGGATCATGGAACTCGCCTTCTTCCAAGACCTCACCCATGTTCAGATCGCCAGCGTGCTCGACCTGCCGTTAGGAACAGTGAAAAGTCATATTCGTCGGTCTCTTGAGAGACTGCGCAGCAGATTGGAGGTAGACAGTGTCATCGTGTGATGTTGAAGAATTAGCACTTGTAGCAATCGGTGAACCAATGTCGCCTGATCTGCGCGCCCACGTCTCATCGTGTGTCCGTTGTCAGACCACGCTCGATGAACTCACCTCCGTTGCATCCGCAGCAACTGCAATCACCGATGCGGATCGCCCCGTCACTCCACCAGCATTTGTCTGGGAGAACATCGAGCGGGCGATCGCAACAGATGAGGCCGCGCGCAATCGAGGCGGTGCCCGCTCCGGCTGGTTCGCTTTGGCAGCCGCAGTCGGTCTGATCGTTGGAGCAGGTGGAACGGCCGTGGTGATGAATCAGGATTCTGCGCCGGCAGTGACCATCGTTGCCGAGACCTCGCTCGATCCGCTCACCGATGCGCCCTCGGGTGGAATCGCGCGGGTTGAGCAAACCTCTCAGGGGTCAGTGCTCAACGTCTCAGTGCCCGGCCTGCCGAGCCCTGATGGCTACTACGAAGTGTGGCTGCTGGCCGCGGATTCCTCCAAGATGATTTCCGTGGGTGTGCTGGGTGCTGGAGAGCAAAGTGTGTTCCCGCTGCCTGCTGGAATGCAGCTCGCTGACTACCCCGTGGTGGATGTTTCGCTGGAGAAGTACGACGGCGATGTGACCCACAGTGCAGACAGCCTCGTGAGGGGCCAACTGGCAATTTGAGCGGGGCGACTCATCGGTGCACTAATCTTCTGGGTACTAAATCTTCTGGGTACCAAACCGTGAAAAGGGAAGAATGTAATGACGAGCGCACCGGAATATGTGAGAAGCCCGTGGCACGGCCATGCCAACGAGGAAGAGCTTGCGCAATGGAGCGCTGTGGCCGAGGAAGTGGGTGTTGCCATTGCCAAGGATGCTTTGGAGCGAGACAAAGACAGCATTCGTCCTTTCGCCGCTCTCCAGCTCGTGCGTGAATCCGGGCTAGCCAACCTGCTGGTTCCCACAGCTTTCGGTGGGCACGGGGGGCATTGGGCCACGGCCTTTTTGATGACTCGAATCATTGCCCGCTACGACGCCTCGGTCGCGCAGCTCTTGGGCTATCACTACGTCAACCAAGCCTGTGTTGTCTTCTATGGTCCAGACGAAGCGCAACAAGCTCAATGGCTAGCCCGCAGTGCTGAAAAGAACCTCCTCTGGAGCGACTCGTTTAATCCGGTCAGCCCAGACTTGAAAATCGTGGCCGACGGTGACAACTACCTGATGAGTGGCCTCAAACGATTCGCAACGGGAGCATCAGTCACAGATGTAGTGATTGGTGGAGGTGTGGCAGAAGGCGGCGCCTACGACGGTCAGGTGATTGTGTTTGCGGTCGACACAAATCGTGCTGGGGTTGAGCACCTTGACGACTGGGATCATCTCGGCCAACGATCTTCGGCCAGTGGGTCCGTGCGCTATACCAACGTGGTCATCACCCCTGAAGACATTTTCGGCATTGATGTGGGCGAACCGTTTTCCTCAGTGGTCACGCCGGGCGTGCAATTGCTCTTCGGAAACATCTATCTAGGTATCGCCGAGGGGGCCCTTGCCCAGGCAAAGGAACTCACTCTTGCTCGCTCAAATGCTTGGTTCTTGAGTGGAGTGGATCGCTATTCAGAAGATCCGATCACGCATCGGGTGTTCGGTGAACTCGTTGCGCGCACCGTTGCAGTCGAAGCACTTGCCGACCGGGTCAATCGCCAGTACGAGAGCGCTATAGCAATCGGTGGAGCCACAACCGAAGAAGATCGCGCACGCATTGAAATTGCTGTTGCACAGTTAAAGGTGATTTCTACCGAGGTGGGTCTAGAAGTTTCCAGCCGAGTGTTCGAGGTCACTGGCGCGAGCGCCACAAAAATGAGCTACGGACTCGACATATTTTGGCGAAATATCCGCACGCACTCTCTGCATGATCCAGTCGACTACAAGAAAATTGAAGTGGGAGCAAACTTTCTCACCGGGGCCGTTCAACCCATCTCGCTCTACACCTAGGAACCCGCATGACTTCCGCTCAACAAGTGCCAACCTATTCACAGTTGGCAGATAAGTACCGCCCAGTTTTCACTCGAATTGCCGAGGGGCAGCTCGAACGCGAACGAACCCGAACGCTGCCCTACGAACAAATCGAGTGGCTCAAAGAGGCTGGCTTCATGGGCGTTCGAGTGCCCACCGAGTTTGGTGGTGATGGCGCCACCTTGCCTCAACTCTTTGCCCTTCTCGTTGAACTCGCAGCCGCCGATCCACATGTTCCTCAGGCCTTGCGCGGACACATCGCATTTGTAGAAGACCAGCTGTACCGCCCCGAGGGGCCAACTCGCAATGAATGGCTCGAGCGATTTGCGCGCGGGGAGATGGTGGGCAACGCGGTCACCGAAATCGGAAACGTGAAGATGGGTGATACCCGCACCAGACTGATCGTGGCAGGTGATGCTTTTGTCATCTCGGGCTCCAAGTTCTACACAACCGGCAGCATCTTCGCTGAGTGGATTGACGCCACAGCCTTGGACCCAGCCGGAATTGAAGTGGCGGCCATTGTCGCTACCGATAGCGATGCAGTTGTTGTCTCAGATGATTGGAATGGGTTTGGTCAACGCTTAACCGGAAGCGGTGGTGCTGTGTTCACCGAAGCCCCCGTGCGCGCAGACCATGTTTATGTATTTAGTGAGAGATTTCCCTATCAAACCGCTCTGTACCAATTGATTCTTGTTGCAGTCCTGGCCGGTATCGCGCGGGCTTCAGCAAAAGAAGCCGCGCACCAGGTTGCCAATCGAGCGAGAACATTTAGCCACGGAAATGCTGACCAGACTCGAAATGATCCGCAGATTCTAGAAATTGTGGGTCGGATCGCTGCCGATGCCGCGGCAGTTGAAGCCATTACGGTGCGGGCCGCAGATAGTTTGCAGGCCGCCTATGAAGATCGAGATTCCGGCGAGGAAGCGGTTGCTATGCGTAAGCGCGACGCAGAGTTGCGTGCAGCAGAAGCGCAGGTGATCGCCACACGCCTGACGATGGAGGCAGCCCAATCTTTGTTCGATGGCCTGGGCGCATCGTCCGTCATTGATACCCAACTACTCGACCGGCACTGGCGCAATGCCCGCACCGTGAGCACACATAATCCCGTTGCTTTCAAAGCGCGGATCATCGGCGACTGGTTCGTCAACGGCACTGAGCCACCGTATGAATGGGCGATCGGAAACGGTCGTCCCGCAAAGTCAGAGGGTGCGTGATTTCGATGGCTAGGCAAGAGATAAGCCTGAATGCATTCACCATGAACACTCTTGGCCACCTGTCTCCCGGGTTATGGCGATACCCGGCCGATCAAACCCGCAGATATGTGGATCTCGATTACTGGGTGAACCTCGCAAAAACACTTGAACAAGGAATGTTTGATGCCGTTTTCTTTGCCGACGTGTTGGGCATTTATGACGTTTACGGAAACAGCCCTGACGCCGCCTTGAGTGGCGGCGTCCAGGCCCCGGTGAATGATCCCCTTCCGCTGATCTCCGCAATGGCAAGTGTGACCAAGAATCTGGGCTTCGCGATGACCGCAGCGGTCTCGTATGAGCACCCTTACCCGTTTGCTCGGCGAATGAGCACGCTCGACCATCTCACAAAAGGTCGAATTGGCTGGAACGTTGTTACCGGCTACCTAAACAGTGGTGCGGTCAACTTCGGGGTGAGCGGTCAAGAAGCACACGATCGGCGCTACGACATTGCTGATGAATACCTAGAGGTCTGCTACAAGTTGTGGGAAACAAGTTGGGATTCCGATGCCGTCATTGCTGACGTCGAACGAGGAATTTATGTTGATCCGACGCGTGTGCGCGCCATTGATCATCACGGTGAATTCTTCAATGTGCCGGGCATGCACTTAAGTGAACCTTCGCCCCAGCGCACGCCGGTCATCTATCAAGCGGGTGCCTCGTCGCGAGGTATTTCCTTTGCGGCAAAGCACGCTGAAGGGGTATTTGTAGCAGCGCCGAGCAAAGTTGTATTGACTCAACAAGTTGCGGGCATGCGTGAAGCACTCAGCGCAGTCGGTCGTGACCCGAACGCTGTGCGAATCTTGAACCAGCAGACAGTTGTGGTCGCTGAGACAGATGCTGAAGCGCACAAACTCTTCGAAAAGTACCTTGAGTACGCCTCGTCAACGGGCGCACTCGTTTTGATGTCCGGTTGGACCGGCATCGATTTTGCGCAATTCGATGAAGATTCGGCGTTGCAGGATCAAGAGAGTAATGCGATCCAATCTGTGGTGAAAGCCTTCACCCGCGCTGATCCAAGTCGCACCTGGACGATTCGTGAGATCGCTGATTATGTGCGGTTGGGCGGAGACGGTCCCGTCATTGTCGGCTCAGCTCAGAGCGTTGCTGACCAACTCGAATCATGGGTGGATGAGACGGGTGTGGACGGATTTAATCTCGCGGCCACGGCGGTGCCCGAGGCCTGGATTCAAGTTGCTGATCTTTTGATTCCTGAACTGCAAAAGCGTGGACGTTTCAAGAAGGAGTACGCACCAGGAACTCTCAGGCAGAAACTTGGTGGGGCCTCACCAACTCCTACCCGGCCAATCCCTCTTTCAGGTGCTTAATCTGGAGCGCTCAGTCCTCAAGGAAAATGCAACCGCCGCTCCATCGAATGCTGTGAGTGCTGCACCGGTGAACAGGATGTCCACACCGTAAACGCCACAGCGGAAGCGCAAGTGGTAGCCCAACTCTCGGGGGTACGCAACAACGCAAGGTGGACGGATGTGATGACCACCCGGGGTGAGTAGATATGGGCTCGCGGACTATCCCTTGAGCCATTCTGCTGTTTCCCGATCGACCTGCCGGTTTTGTTGCTCATCCCGAGTGAACCATTCGGCGACAGCGAGTGAAATCCAAATGGTGTCAATAACCATGCCAAGGGCCCACATCAATCCGCCGGCCAACTGTTGATCACTGAGTGGATCGAGACCAAATGGTCGCTCCACCTCAACGTAGGCCGAATACAGGACAACCGGGCTCGCATAGATCACAAAGCCGACGATGATTTCGGGGATCATCATCAAAGCCAGGGACGCCACGCGCAGTGCTGCGGGTATCCGGCGAGGGGTCAGGTTTGATCCCATCAGCGGGAAGTAATAGAGCAACGCTGCGCAGAGATAGAGCGGTTGCTCTATGAATATGTGCGTTACATCGTGTTGGAGAGTGATGTTGTAGAACGGTGAGAAATGGGTGCCGACGAGCACCCCGGCAAAGAGCAGCCAGGTGAGATATGGGTTGGTGAGCCACCACATTGCCCTGCTGCGCAGGATGGGAATGATGGTTTTCCGCCGGGTCTCAGGTGAGCTGACTCGATAGATGAGCAGGATTGGGCCGCCCAACACGATCAGCGGCGCCGCCACCATCATGATCGTGATGTGTTGGGTCATGTGTGCCCAGAAGAACACCTGGTCCCAGGCGCCGATCGGGCCGATCCACACAATGGTGAGCAGTGCCATGCCGACAAGGAATGACGTTGTCCGCAGTCGAGACCAGCGGAATGTGGGATGAGACCTGTTGACTCGGTGAACGGCCCAGAGATACCAACCGGTGACTAGGACCAAATTTGTGGTGAGAAACAGGTTGAACTCCCACGTTGCGAGAAATTCACGCGCGGTTTCCACATGAAGAACCATACCGCGGGTCTAGGGTGTGCCCATCGACCTTTTGGAGAGTGCCCCGTGAAGAGATTTTTGGCGGCCCTGATCGCGGTAGCTGCCGGGGTTGTATTTGTGGGTGGTGCTGCTTGGTATGCATCAGCTTCAGGTGCTGAGCCGCCCGTCTTGGTCGCCATAGCCGATGGCACCAAGAGCACTCCCGATGGCCGAACCCTTGAGCACTCCCGGCTGGATTTAGCCGTGTACCCGCAGGCGGCAACTGGCCCGCAGGGTCAGGCCGATGGCCCCGATCAGAACTGGCCGTTTTACTCCCCAAGCACCACTTTGCAGGTCCCGGCGAACTCGCTCGTCACCATTCGATTGAAGATGTATGACGGGTCAACGCCGCCATACAACAAGTTTTTGGCGAAGGTGATCGGCACGGTCGACGGCAAGGTCAATGTCGATGGCAAAGAACACACCGAACTTAAGGTCGCAAATATCGCCCACTCATTCGTGGTACATCAGTTCCCTGAAGCGAATCAACCTGACTTCTTTTTACAGGTGCCACTGCACGGTGTTCCACCAAAAGCTAAGAACTTGTCAAATGGCTACCCAGCACCGGTCGAGATCACTTTCACCTTTGAAACTGGCGATCCTGGCTCGTACATCTGGAACTGCGAAGTTCCGTGCGGTGATCGCTACCAGTGGTTCGGTGGTCCGATGTCAGAGCGCGGCTTCATGGCCGGAACGTTTGAGGTGGTCTGATGTCTCAGGATCTGGATACTTCTCCACCGCCCGAGCCGCCCACAAACCGGCCGCTTCCGCCCGGTGATCGCCTCGGTACTTTCCTCGCCCGTCCATACGTCAAGCACATTGCGGCAATCTGGGTTGTCTGCACGCTGATCTGGGTGCCGATTGCTTACTGGCTCGCAGGCAATATGGGTGCCGGCCCGGCCGCCTCGAAACTGATGGGGGCCCTGAAAGAAACAGTTTTCGTTTTCACCCTCGTCTCAGCACCGCTGATGGGTTTTGTGCTTGCTGTCATTTTGTATAGCTGGTTGGGCTGGGGTCGGGTCAGTGGTGATGAAGTACCAGATCTGAAGAACCCGGCGATCAAGGGAAATCCAATCGCCGTCACCATCTGGACGATCGTCGTTTCCTTCCTCGCTTTCTTCCTCGTCACCTGGGGAATCGTCGAGTACACGGTGGTGAATAACTATGCGGCCGGGTCCGATAACCCGGAAAAACTTCAACCTTTAGAGGTTCACGTCACTGGGCAACAGTGGCTCTGGTCGTTTAGTTACCCGGAGCAAGGCGGAATTTCCTCGGAGACCCTGTTCTTACCGCATAACCGCCCCGTTGTATTCAAGGCGACATCAAAAGATGTCATTCATAACTTTTGGATTGTGCCGATGGGTGTCAAGATCGACGTAAACCCAGGTGCGGTAACTCTCGCCGGAGTTACGCCAGACACTCTGGGTTCGTTCCCGATCAGATGCGCGGAGTTGTGCGGAATGCACCATGCCTTCATGCAAACGCAAGCGGTGGTGCTCGATAAGGCCGATTGGAACAGTTGGCTCGCTTCGATGGGAGTGACCTCATGACCACCACCGCCACGGAAACTGCGGCTATGCCGGTTTACCCAAAGAATTTCTTGCGGTCCCTCCGGCGCCAGAACGTCTTCACAGCATTCGCCGGTGGCATCGTCGGGTTCTTGGTCATGCGAGTCGCGGCGAGTTTGTTCTTCCGCGGCGAGTTCTGGCATGGTGACTCCAACCGCATTATCACGGTAGCTTTCATCGGCTGGGGCGTCGGCTTCATGGCCGGTATTGGTGCTTTCAACGGAGTTTTCCGTTGGTTCGCCGGCAAGGATCTTGACCACGCAGAAGCCGAATACATGGCCGGGAAAGACCTCGGCGTCAAGCGCTATTTCCGCTACACCACCGATCACAAGGTCGTGGGTATTCAGTACCTCGTCGTGACGATGGTGATCCTCGCCATCGGTGGAACTCTCGCGATGCTGATCCGCACCCAACTCGGCATTTCGATGGAGTTGTTCAACCCCAACACATACAACTCATTCGTCGGCACCCATGGTGTTGCCATGGTCGTGGGCATGATCCTCGTTGTGACCGGACCAATCGGTAACTTCATCGTTCCGATGATGGTCGGCGCTCGCGACATGGCCTTCCCGCGGCTCAACGCGCTCAGCCTGTGGCTGGTCGTCGCTGCGCTAATCCCGCTGGTGATGTCGTTGTTCATGGGAGGCATCCGAGATGGCTGGACGGTCTACCAGCCACTCGCCATCCAGGCGCCCCCGGGAGCAGTCGGTTACATCTTCTTCATCGTGATCTTCTCGATCTCAACAGCGGTGAGTAGCGTGAACTTGTTGGTCACGATCGTCAGGATGCGTGCACGCGGCATGACCTGGTCGCGCACACCGATCTTCGTGTACTCGGTCGCCGCGAGCGTTGGCCTTGCGCTTCCCTTCTTCCCGTTCTACATGTACTCGCAGTTGTTAGCACTATCCGACCGCACGCTCTCAACGAGCTTTTTCATCCCCGAGCGCGGTGGCAGTGTCTGGCTTTACGAACACATCTTCTGGATCCTCGGCCACCCAGAGGTCTACGTCATCATCCTGCCGGGCATCGGCGCATGCCTGGAAATCATGGTTGTCTTCCTGCGAAAGCCGCTCTTCAGTTTCCGAACCGCGGTGGTGGGTATCGCGGGGATCGTGGCATTGGCTGGTCTGGTCTGGGCGCACCACATGTTCATGACCGGTTGGGCCCCGCTTGCGGGTTACCCCTTCATGATCTCCACCGAAATGATTTCTATTCCACTGAGCCTCATCGTCCTTGTGATGATCGGAACGATGTGGCGCGGCAAGGTGTGGACCCGTCTGCCAATGATGATCATCTATGCGGTGGTCTTCAACAAGATCATTGGTGGTCTGACCGGCATCTTCCTATCTGACGTGCCAGCCGACATGCACTTCCATGGATCGATGTTCGTCACAGCCCACTTCCATTACATGCTGATGGGTACCGGGCTCTTCGGCGCGATGGCGGCAATCGTCTTCTGGTTCCCGAAGATGACGGGCCGTATGTTCGATGAGAGGCTTGGCTCGATCGGCTTCTGGACCGCTTTCGTCGGCTTCCAAATCACCTTCATGGCGATGTTTGCCGCTGGAAACCTGGGTATGCCTCGCCGGGTGTTCCAGTCTTCGGAGCTGTTCTTGCTCTCGAATCAGATCAGCACGGTCGGTGCTTACATGATCGGCGTGGGCATGCTGATCTTCCTCGCAGCACTGATCAGCTCGTGGAAATCCGGCGTGATCGCCTCGTCCAACCCGTGGGGTAGCCAGACACTCGAATGGCAAACACCCACACCTGTGCCACTGGAGAACTTCCCCGTTCTTCCTGTAGTTACCAGTGATCCCTACCAGTACGGCGTGCCCGACCCCTACCAGGTCGAACGCGATCTGGAGACCCAGAAGGAGCCGGTGGCATGAGCGCCCAGCCAGAGACCAACGAGCTTCGCTCACCCACAACCGGTGAGCCGATCGCGGTAGTTGCGCGTCGCAATTTGCTCGGAGTTTTGCTCTTGATCGTTGCCGACGTCTCAGGAACGATCGTGCTGTGCATGTCGTATCTCTACTTGCACTACCTCAACACGAACAAGTCGTGGTTGCCTGAAGGCAAAGAATCCCTGTGGAACACCACGGGCATGAACATCACCTGGCCCGGCACGGTTCAGCCAGCAGTCGAGTGGCATTTCTGGGCGATCAGCGGCGGCATCCTGGTTTTGATGTTGCTCTTCTGGCAAGGCGTACGGTCCTTGCGACGGGGTAGCAGCGCCACCATGGTCTCCGCTGCACTCATAGTGACTCTGGGTCTCATCGGACTCTCGGTCGCCCAGTACCTGCAGGTGCGGTCGTTCCCGTTTGATCCCACCGACGGCGGTTACGCATCTGCACTCACCGTGATTGGGATCAGCAACTTCTTGCACCTTCTATTGTCAGCATTCCTGGCCGCGGCGATCTGGAATCGCACCAGAGTCGGCCGGATCAGTCCGGAGAACCCCTACCAAGCAACACTGGTGGCCGTGTGGCTTACCTGGATCACCATCTCCAGTGTCATCCTTGCCTGCTTGACCTTTTTCCTGATCAGCCCGTCGACAGATCCCACGCTCTTCGGAACATTCGGCTCCTGATCGCACCAGTGCAGTGACCTCGTTGACTGATCGTCGAGGGATAGCCCCTGCGCTGATCGCAGCGGCTGTGGTCAGCCTGCTTGTTCTGGTCATTGTTGCAACGCTGACTGGCATCACTGACTCCCCGGTTATTCCGGGGATCGCCGAACAAGATTCACTCCTGCGTTGGTCTCTTCCGATCATGCAGTGGCTGCGCGACCTCAGCGCTTTGCTCACGGTGGGATTTGTGCTTGTAGGGGGGCTGCTGGCGGCAGCGGTAAATCACAAGTTCCTGCGTATCGCGATGGCTTGGGCAGCGGTATTTCTCGCAAGTTCTGCACTCCTGGCGTGGATCACACTCGCTGATATCTATCTGCTGCCCGCGGCAGAAGCACTCAACGTCAATGCCATCAGACTCTTTGTCACAGACACCATCCCTGGTCGGGTTGCGCTCTATCAAGTAGTTGCCCTCCTCGTGGCGTTGGTGCTGATGGCCGGAGCCTCCACACGGAAGCGATGCGCGATCGCATTTGTACTCGTGCTCACAGCGGCCGCCGCCCCCGCCTTCAATGGCCATGCAGGGCTTGGTGGTGGGCATGAGTCGGCTACGGCAAGCCTCGCGCTGCACATTGCGTCTTTATCGGTGTGGGTGGGCGGCTTGGTGGCAACAGCTGTTCTCGTGAGTAAAGCCCAGCCAGGTTGTGAAAAGGTCGTGCGCCGATTCAGCACTATCGCACTCTGGTGCGTGATCATCGCCGCGGAAACCGGATTGATCAACGCCTCAATGCGCCTGACCACATGGCGATCAGTTTTCGACACCACCTACGGGCAACTGATCCTTGCCAAGTCACTGATCTTGATCATCCTGATTCTCTTCGGCTGGCAACTGCGCCGAAAGATTCTTCCTGAACTTTCAGCCACCAACCGCAAACCTTTTGTGATGGTGGCAATCACAGACATCGTCATCATGGGCATCGCGCTAGCGCTCTCTGTGGTGTTATCGCGCACGGATCCCAACGCGGTTTCCCAGACAGCAACGATGCCGCTGAGCTACTTCTGGATCGCCGTGATTCTCACCTCAGCCGGAGCGTACGGCTGGGCGATGTGGCTGGCGCACAAAAAGACTCCGTGGCCGCTTTGGCGCGCTGGAGCCTTCGCATTAGCACTTGCCGCCGTCGCTGCCGGCTCGGCTGAATTCTCTGGCGAATACAGCCAGGTGGGTTTCGCTGTGCATGTACTGCAAACCACCTTGCTCACCTTTGTTGCTCCACTGCTCATAGTTGTGGCCTTACCTATGGTGATCGATACTCCGTTCGGCCGAGGCCTTCGAGCATTTCCTGAGGCAGTGGCCATTGGGTTGATTTTTGCGTTCTATCTCGTCATATTCGGACCCCTCTACGACATCATGATGGTGACCCATGAGGGTCATTTAGTGATGCAGTTGGTGTTGTTGGCAGCGGGTTTCTTCTTTGTGGTTGCCGTAATCGGTCGTAGCGTGATTGCAATCGTGATCCCCATGATTGTGTGGCCATTCATTTTGATTGCTTACCCGACGCCTCAGGCTTTGGCTAATGTTGTGCTCACGGAATTGGTGCTCGTCGTAATCCTGATTGCGACAGTGCGTGTAGGTAAGCGCGTCAGGGATAGGGAGGTGAACCATGAGCGAGCAGGAGCCGGCAACCGCGCGTAAGCGAACTAAGGGCCAACAGTTCTGGCAGTTGCATGTGCCCCTCGTTGTCTGGCTTGGGATATGCGCCTTTGCAACGGTGGTTGTCTATAACCGTGCCTTGGATGGCTCGGAACGTGCCTGGAACTACACCATCCAATGGCCACTCTTCGGAGTCTTTGCGATCTTCTTGTGGTGGCGTCTCCTGAACGAGAAGTCAGTCACGCGAACCGTGGTTGAGTTTTATAAGAAGCGCACCGAGCAGATCAGTGCCGAGGCTGCTGATCCGGAGTTAAAGGCCTGGAACGAATATGTGCGAGAACTTAAGGATCAAGAGCAAGAAGTTAAGGAATAACTCTCCCCGGAACCTCGCGGTAGCCCACGCCCACCACAACCGGAACCTCTGTCGAAGACTTGCCGGTCACGACCACCTTGTAAACACCCTTCGTGGATAACCCACTAAATCGAGCAAGGTACAGATACTTGGTCTTCGAGTAGGGCTCAAAGAACTCGGTGCGCTCGGTGATCGGTAGAGCCGTCCGTTTGCCGGCAGGATCAATGATGGTCACGACAGGCAAAGCCGTTGTGGAGAGACGGTTTGCTGGAGCCTGATCGGGAATGAGAAGCTGAACCTCGAGGCGCTCCCCGGTTTGCATCCCTACCCTGAATCCACGCGTCTGGCCTGTGCGCACATCGGCGTACACAGCAAAAGAAACAGTCCCATCAACAAGCAACGGACCACGAGCTGGGGTTCGATCAGCGGCAGTGAGTTGAACTGGCTGATGGGCATGAGCTGGGGGAAT
>JANQZS010000056.1 GCA_030728405.1 Candidatus Nanopelagicales bacterium
GAGTAGCGAGTACTAGATCAAAACCCTGACCTCGCAAGCCGAGTATGGAGGTGCGGGGTAGGCGAACGCCTTCGAATTGCAAATCCGCCAAAATGTGTGGAGCGATTATCTCGGGGGTCAACTTTGTGGTGAGTCCGGCGACCTCGGCGGGCACGAGCAGCATGGAGAATCCGTCACCGTCCTTGGCCAACACAGTATAAAAGCCGGCGACTCCACCGTTAGAGATGAAGGCTTTCTCTCCATTTAAGATCAGGCCGCCACCGTCAGCGTCGTCCAAGACTACGGTCTTGAGACTCTTAAGGTCAGATCCGGCCATAGATTCAGTCAGGCCAAGTGCGGCGAGGGTCTCGCCTGAGGCGACCCGCGGGAGCCAGTTCTGGCGTTGTTCCTCAGAACCGCCAATGGAGACAGCGTAACTGCCGATGCCCTGGAGAGCGAATAGCGAGTCAAGGTGGGATGACGTGGCCATGAGTACCTCGCGTACCACTGCGACCGCCAGTGGATCGACTTGCGGGAATCTTCCGCCGTATTCGGAGGGGACTAGCAACTCCCACAATCGACTATCGGCTAGGGCCTGGCGCACACCCGGGTGAGGAGCGCTCATAGCATCGGCTTCGATAGCCATGGGCTCAACTCTTGTTGCAACGGAGTCCGCCTCAGCCTGGAGGCTCTGATTTTGGGCGGGTAGGTCGAAATTCATGCCATAACACTAGAAGGCATATAATGAATTTGCTAGTCTGTCACCCATGGATGATGCGAGCGAGGGACGTCAGATGACCGGGAAGACGATGCTTGAGCGGGAGGAGACCCACCCGCAGGAGGTCGCAGGTGAGAAGGGCGGACGGCGCATCATCGTGATGGATTCTGCGCGCTGGGTTGATGAGCGCAATCGCGACCGAGATGTAGTGGTGCCAGCTTCATACATTGGGGTCCTGCCCGCACGTATGGTTGCCGCACATCGGCCTCGCGGGGTGATCGGCCATGACGCCTGCCTCGGAGTTGAAGGTGCGGGCGTCGCTGGACTCTGGTACCTCGAAGCGCTTGGGATCCCCGCTGCAACTGCGGATGGAATGTCGGCCGAACTGGGCAACGGTCAGGACCTCTACGAAAACGGGATAATCTCGCGACTCAATTACCCTGCCGAAGTGGTGGGTGTCCGCAAGGGAATGTCGGTGTCCGAGGCGGCAGCGCTTATGCGCGATATTGACCCAATCGATACTGAAGTTGGCAACAAGGTCCGCAGGAAAGTGGTGGAGACGTTACCAAACGGCAGGCGTGTGGTCGTCACAGATTCAATCGTCTGGGCTTACCCGGAGGACGCGCAAGTCAGCGTGCTTGTCACAGCGGGTCACACAGGGCGCAGTGGCTCTAGCTTCCTTCTAGAGGCAAATCCTTGGGGATTCATTTGCCACGATGGTGGGTTCTCGAAGAATGACTCGGGAGTCTCCGGCCTGATTACGACAGCTGAGCATGGGCTAGCTGGCGCCTGCATCGATGGCAGCACGGCGCCGATCGGCGATGCTTTCCGGGGCTACGAAGAGGGCACGATCAGCATTTGCAACGAGCCAGCCGCCCGACGGGGCGTCATTGCCGGCATGACCGTTAAGGAAGCTGCGCACCGACTGTTGGTGGGCGGAGACAGGTGAGAGACGATGACCGGCCCGAAGATACTGGCATTCGGGCAAGTCGTGGTGACGGAGTCCTCACGCTTATTATCGATCGTCCGGAGCTGCGGAACGCTCTCACGGACGAAGTCCTCGCGGCATTGGTGCTGGCCACCACTGAAGCGGATGCGGATACGTCAATCCGCTGCATCGTCATCCAGGGATCAGACACCGTATTCGCATCTGGTGCAGATATCCGGGTGCTATTGGCGCGGACGCCCGGGCAGATGTATTGCGGTGAGCGCACACATATGTGGAGCCAGTTGCGCGCGGTCAGAACGCCAATGGTTGCGGCGGTTTCGGGCCTGTGTTTAGGGGGCGGGACCGAATTGGCGATGATGTGCGATCTCATCGTGGCCTCAAGCACGGCACGGTTCGGGTTACCGGAGACCCAGCTGGGCCTTATCCCCGGATCCGGTGGCACTCAACTCCTTCCCCGTGCCATTGGCAAGGCCAAGGCGATGGACATGATTCTCACTGGGCGACTGCTTGACGCTAGTGAGGCTGATCGATATGGGTTGGTCTCAAGAGTCGTAGATCCAGAGTCGTGGCGTCAAGTGGCGGCAGACCTCGCCGCCGCAATCGCTGCCCGATCGGCCGTTGCCCAGCGGCTGACCAAAGTTGCTGTTAAGGCTGCATTCGAGTCCGGTTTTTCTGCCGGGCTTGAGACGGAACGTGCAGCCTTTGGCATGGCCGCAGCATCTGCGGATTCGCGGGAAGGACTCCAGGCATTTGTGGACAAGCGCACCCCTGAATGGAAGCATGAGTAGTTGGTAGTCTCAGCTACTCACTGCTAGTTAGCTCCCAAACTGATGGGTGGCAGATACCCGAAGTGCGGCGGCAGCTTTGCCGAACGACTACAGCATGTCCCAAGTAATTGGCTCAGAAAGGACGTCGTGATACCTTTTTTGGAGGTATCGCTCGTACTCACCCATGTGCTGCGCCATGGATTCCTGAGAAGAGTCACCGTCGTGTGCCAGAAGAGCATTGAGAATCCGAGAATGCGCTTCCAAGATCGCACCTCGGCGCTTCACTGGGTAATCGACTCCCAATGATGTGCCATCAACGATCTCAATAAGAGTATCGATGAGATATCCATAGAGGGAATTGCCAGACGTCCAAGCGATCAAACCGTGGAAGTCCTTGTTCGTCTGCAGGAACACGTCCTTGTCGTTGAGGTTGCTTCGCATTTCGTCAACGGAAGTAATCAACTTTCCCATGTGTTCATCGGTCATCCGCTCGGACGCCAGTCGAGCCAGGATTGGTTCGAGGTCGACCCGGGCCTGCACGACTGTTGAAAAGGGAGCGTCAGAAAATTCTAACAGGAGGACAAGGCTAGTTGCGAGGTGAGAGGCATCTGGGCGTTCCACGGTCGGACCGCCCCCGGGCCCGGGCTTCAATGAGATGACTCCCTGGAGTTCTAGGAAGCGTAATGCTTCTCGCAGCGTTCCTCTGCCGATCTGGTAAGTCTCAAGCATTACCTTCTCAGACGGTAGGCGATTACCAATGGTAAAGCCCCCTCCCCGACGAATATCGCCAACAATTCGCCTAGCTATCAGCATCGCTGTCTTCTGCGGCTTGATTCTTGTATGCGAACTCATGTCAACGGGCACCTTTGGTTGAGAAACAATCGGGGTCCTCATACTAATTAGCGAAAAGTGAGAGCGTAGCTTACGCCGGAGACAATCACAAATGTGTAGGGGGGGTGTGCGCGTCACGGTTGCCGTTTGTCCAAGTGATGGTCAGTGTCCGCCGCTGAATTCTCCACCCCTCTGGCTTCCGAATGACATCGTCTTCGTATGTTCCGGCAATGGTAAACCAGTTGTAGCCCGGCATCCCGGACCGCACGTGCTGTGCCTGCAGGTAGCAGGTGTGTCGCGCGCGATCCCCTTCTACGAGAACATAGTGGTTGCCATTTAGATGTTGGGTGGTCAGCCCGTCGAGCACCCGACAGATGGCTGTCCCAATCGCCTTAGGTCCTCGCACTTCACCTAGAGCTCCGGCCATGAGAACTCCGTCTGGTGCGAACACCGAATGCAGCAGTTGCCAGTCCTTTTGGTCCAATGCGGATGCGTACCGTACCGCAAGCCCGACAATTTCGCGCTCATCCAACATTTCTAGCAAACGAGTATCCATGGACATCGCACTCCTCTGAAATAGAGGAACCCCCTCCTCCCGGGAGGAGGGGGTTCCTGGTCGATCGAAGTCCTACGAGTGGACTCTGAGGCGCGTTTCCGACAGTTCGAGACTAATTGACCAACCAGAGCTTCTTGAACTGCTCTTGGTAGTCGCTCACTGCGTTGTAGAAACCGTTCTCGTCGAGAACGATACCTTCGACGTTCTCTTGAGTGATGATCTGGCTGGGGAGAAGTGCAGCGTTCGCCGGATCGAGTGAGTCGCCATTGAAGATGCGCGCGAATGCATCGACTGTGCGCCAGCCGAGGATGTCTGGGGGCAGTCCAACCCATGCAGCATCCTTGCCATCTCGGATATTTTGAATCGCTCCAGTTGAGACAGCACTGCCAATTGTCTTGGCTTGCTGGGTGAGCCCGGCATCATCTAGTGCGGCACCTACGCCTGTGGCAAGATCGCCAAAAGTATACAGCAGGTAGTTGGCACTCGGGTCACGCTGCAATGTGCTAACGACACTCTTTGGCGTGTTAGTGCCAATGTCGGCGAGCGTCTGATCGACAACCTCGACCGTTGCCTCCGGGCAGATTGCCTTTAAGTAATCTGTGAATCCCGTCACCACTGGTTCAAGGATGGGGAAGGCAGAGACGGTGAAAATTTTGACGTTCGCAACGCACTCACTATCCACGGCGACGTAGGCAGCGAGGTCCTTGCCCCAGGCGAGTTGCTCCGGTATGCCATCGAGCATCACGTTGATGCCAGGGGCGCTGCCGGGTGCATCGACGGCGGAGTCGGGGACGACGGCGATTCCGGCGTCAAGCGCGGCCTGCAATTGCTCCGTGATGATCGAAGCGGGGTACCCACCGTATGAGATCCCGTCTGGCTTCATGTCAAGAGCGGTCTGGAATGCCTTCTGAATACCGTCAGCATCGGCCGAAATTGGGATCGACTTGTATTCCCAGCCGAGGGCTTTGGCGGCTTCTGCATTACCTAGGTCAATTTGGGTCTGAATGCCAACCGGAGTAAGGAGCCTGACGATGAGTTTGCCATCCTCGGGCTTCTTACTCAGTGGCGTATCGATGCCAATGCTGGTGGGGTTGGAAAGCCGCGTGTCGAGGTAGGCGATTGCCTCCAAGAGGGGATCGGGTGCGGCTTCGTCAGCAGGGGTCGCTTCGTCAGCAGGGGTCGCTTCGGCAACAGAGGTTGCCACCGCCGCCTCGTCGGAGTCCGTCGTCGAACTCCCTCCGCAGGCAGTGAGAGCGAGGGCTCCAGCTGCCAGCGCTACCGTCAGAACAGTTACTCGTTTCAAGTGGTCCTCCATCATTCGGACGTGACTCACGGCAAGGACGCCAAGAATCCACGTAGTTCACACACGGCTCTAATTATGCATATGAATCGATGAAAAGGAGGCGTCTCTGATCACAGATTGGTTACAATTATTGCCCCCCGCGCGTTGATCGGCAGCCCATATTCGTTGTCAGTTCGAAAGGCGCAGGCCGTGGCGCATAT
>JANQZS010000057.1 GCA_030728405.1 Candidatus Nanopelagicales bacterium
GTACACGCTGGGCCAGGAAATCGGTCCCGACGTATTCTAGGCCGGCCAGCGCGTCGACGACGTTGGCACCAGCAAGGGTAAGGGCTTTGCCGGTGTCATGAAGCGTCACGGCTTCCACGGCCTGCGCGCCTCGCACGGTGTGACCCGCAAGCACCGTTCGCCAGGCTCCATCGGTGGCTGCTCCACTCCCGGTCGCGTGTTCAAGGGAATGAAGATGGCCGGCCGCATGGGTGGCGATCGTCAAACCACCATGAACCTCGTCGTCCAGAGCGTCGACACCGAGCGCGGTCTCCTCCTGATCAAGGGCGCAGTGCCCGGACCCAAGGGTGGACTCGTCCTCATCCATACCGCCGCTAAGGAGGGTTCGGCATGAGCGCAGTAGATGTACGCACCCCCGCCGGCAAAGCTTCGGGTTCAGTTGAACTCCCCGCTGAGATCTTTGAAGTTCAGGTCAACATTCCGTTGATCCACCAGGTTGTCGTGGCCCAGCTTGCAGCTGCTCGTCAAGGCACCCACAAGGTGAAGAACCGAGCCGAGGTCAGTGGTGGCGGACGTAAGCCTTACAAGCAGAAGGGAACCGGCCGCGCCCGTCAGGGTTCGATCCGCGCTCCTCAGTACGCAGGTGGCGGCGTTGTACACGGACCCACTCCTCGCGACTACTCACAGCGCACCCCCAAGAAGATGAAGGCGGCTGCACTCCGCGGCGCTTTGTCCGACCGGGCCCGCGAGAGCCGCATTCACGTTGTCACGGAGATCGTGACGGGGGAGAAGCCGTCGACCAAGGCAGCTATCGCCACGCTCGACGCGCTCGAGTTAGAGGGCAACGTGTTGGTCGTTATCGCTCGTGAAGAGACGTCGTCGTGGCTGAGCCTGCGCAACGTCCCTGAGGTTGCGATCGTCGCTCCCGACCAAATCAACACTTACGACGTGTTGATCAGCGATCAGGTCCTGTTCACAAGCGCAGCGCTCAACGTTTTCCTTGCAGGTCCGCAGACCGGCAAGAGCGTTAAGGCTGTTGCAACCGAGTCGGAGGTGTCCGCATGAAGATCGCCGATCCCCGCGACATCCTGATCGCACCAGTGATTTCCGAGAAGAGCTACGGCCTTCTGGATCAAAACAAGTACACGTTCATCGTTTCACCCGATGCCAACAAGACCCAGATCAAGATCGCGGTTGAGCAGGTATTCGGTGTGAAGGTGCTGAGCGTGAACACCAACAATCGCGAAGGTAAGCGCATCCGCACCCGCATGGGATTCGGGCGTCGTGCCTCAACCAAGCGTGCGATCGTGTCGGTTGCAGCCGGCGACCGCATCGACATCTTCGGCGGACCGGTCTCCTGACCGGGTCACAGATAGACGAGACGAGAGACTGACATGGGAATCCGCAAGTACAAGCCGACTACGCCGGGCCGTCGTGGCTCTAGCGTTGCCGACTTCGTGGAGATCACGCGTTCGACCCCCGAGAAGTCGCTGGTTCGCCCGCTGACAAAGTCGGGTGGCCGCAACAACTCCGGCAAGATCACGACGCGTCACATCGGTGGTGGCCACAAGCGTGCCTACCGTCTTATTGACTTCCGTCGGGCCGATAAAGATGGCGTGCCGGCCAAGGTCGCTCACATTGAGTATGACCCCAACCGCACCGCGCGCATCGCACTCCTGCACTTCGCAGACGGTGAGAAGCGCTACATCATCGCCCCGAACAAGATCAAGCAGGGCGATCGCATCGAGACGGGACCCTCGGCTGATATCAAGCCGGGCAACAACCTTCCTCTTCGCAACATCCCCGTCGGCACCGTGATCCATGCCGTGGAGATCAAGCCTGGTGGTGGCGCGAAGATCGCCCGCTCCGCTGGTTCGAGCGTCCAGCTCGTCGCCAAGGATGGCCCCTACGCCCAGCTGCGTATGCCCTCCGGTGAAATCCGCAACGTCGACCTGCGTTCACGCGCAACGGTCGGCGAGGTGGGCAACGCCGAGCAGTCCAACATCAACTGGGGCAAGGCCGGCCGTATGCGCTGGAAGGGCAAGCGCCCAACCGTCCGCGGTGTTGCCATGAACCCGGTCGACCACCCGCACGGTGGTGGTGAAGGTAAGACCTCCGGTGGACGCCACCCGGTCAACCCGAATGGCAAGCCCGAGGGTCGTACCCGTAAGGCCAACAAGCCGAGTGACAAGTTCATTGTCCGCCGCCGCAAGTCCGGCAAGAACCGCTAAGGAATCATCGATATGCCACGCAGTCTGAAGAAGGGCCCGTTCATCGACGGCTACCTCTTGAAAAAGGTAGAAGTACAAAACGAGGCCGGCACCAAGAACGTGATCAAGACCTGGTCGCGTCGTTCGATGATCATTCCGCTGATGCTCGGTCACACGATTGCCGTCCACGACGGACGTAAGCATGTGCCGGTCTTCATCTCCGAGAACATGGTCGGTCACAAGTTGGGCGAATTCGCACCGACTCGTACCTTCAAGGGCCACATCAAGGATGACCGCAAGGCAAAGCGCCGGTAATTCGGTCAGCTACCCGTACCACCTGCACAACTACTGAAGAACGCACGACGAGAAGCAAGGGGAAAGCAATGGAAGCCAGGGCCCAAGCGCGGTACGTCCGCGTCACGCCCATGAAGGCGCGCCGCGTCATTGACCTCATCCGTGGGATGCAGGCCGATGAAGCGCAGGCTGTTTTGCGGTTCGCGCCGCAAGCTGCCAGCGAGCCCGTGGGCAAGGTTCTCGCCAGTGCGATCGCAAACGCGACCAATAACTACGCGATGGACGCACGCGGTCTAGTCATCAGCGAGGCATATGTTGATGAGGGCCCGACCATGAAGCGGATTCGCCCCCGCGCTCAGGGACGTGCCTACCGGATCCGCAAGCGCAGCAGCCACATCACGGTCATCGTCTCTGATGGCATTGCGATGGCACCTAAGGCCAGGCCAACAGCTAAGGCAAAGGCGGATTCAAAGCCGGCCGCCAAGGCTGATCCGAAGCCAGATGTAGCCGAGGCAGTTGCCGAGCAGGCAGCACCAGCCAAGAAGGCACCAGCTAAGAAGGCACCAGTTCAGAAAGAAACGGCCAAGAAAGAAACAGCTAAGAAGGCACCAGCTAAGAAGGCGCCGGCCAAGAAGGCCGCTGCCAAGAAGTCGACCACCACCGGAAAGAAGGACTGAACCGTGGGCCAGAAAGTAAACCCGCACGGCTTCCGGCTGGGCATCACCACCGACTTCAACTCTCGTTGGTTTGCCGATAGCTCGAAGGTTGGACAGCGCTACCGCGACTACGTGACCGAAGACGTGCAGATTCGCAAATTGCTCAGCATCGGTATGGAGCGCGCAGGTATCGCTCGCATCGAGATCGAGCGCACCCGCGATCGCGTCCGCGTCGACATCCACACTGCACGCCCCGGCATCGTCATCGGTCGCCGTGGCGCAGAGGCCGACCGCATCCGCACCGATCTTGAGAAGCTGACCGGCAAGCAGGTCCAGCTGAACATCCTTGAGGTCAAGAACCCCGAGATCGAGTCTCAGCTCGTAGCTCAGGGCATCGCCGAGCAGCTTTCCAGCCGCGTCTCATTCCGTCGCGCAATGCGCAAGGGAATGCAGAGCACCATGAAGGCTGGCGCCAAGGGCATCCGAGTTCAGGTGTCCGGTCGTCTCGGTGGCGCAGAAATGTCGCGCACTGAGTTCTACCGCGAAGGCCGCGTTCCGTTGCACACGCTGCGTGCCGACATCGACTACGGCTTCTACGAAGCCCGCACCACGTTCGGTCGCATCGGAGTCAAGGTGTGGATCTACAAGGGCGACGCTCTTCCCACCCGCGTAGAGCGTGAGGCAGCTGCCGCTGCTGCTCGTTTGGCACCTGCACGTCCCCGCAACGACCGCCCACGCCGCGATCGCCGTGACGACTCACCCGAGACTGGTGCAGTCTCGGAGACCATCACTCCTGAAATCGCTGCAGATGCAACTGTTGTCGCAGAAGCGGCACCGCTTGTCGGACAGGAGGGCTGACCATGCTGATCCCACGCAGAGTCAAACACCGCAAGCAGCACCACCCCACGCGCCGAGGTGTGGCAAAGGGTGGCACCGAGGTCACGTTTGGCACGTACGGACTCCAGGCTCTCGAGCCGGCGTACGTCACCAACCGTCAAATCGAATCTGCTCGTATCGCCATCACCCGACACATTCGTCGTGGTGGCAAAGTCTGGATCACTATCTACCCAGACCGTCCGTTGACCAAGAAGCCTGCCGAAACCCGCATGGGTTCAGGTAAGGGTTCACCCGAATGGTGGGTTGCCAACGTCAAGCCAGGTCGTGTGATGTTCGAACTGTCCTACCCGGACGAGAAGGTCGCACACGAGGCGCTGACTCGTGCAATGCACAAGCTCCCAATGAAGTGCCGGATTGTCCGGCGCGATGAGGCAGGTGAGATCTGATGGCCGCAGGAATCCCCGCTGGTGAGCTGCGCAATCTTGAGACCGATGAGTTGACGGAGAAGCTTCGAGAGTCGAAGGAAGAACTGTTCAACCTCCGATTCCAAGGTGCGACTGGCCAACTTGAGAACCACGGTCGACTGCGTGCAGTCCGCAAGGACATCGCACGTATCTACACGATCATGCGTGAGCGCGAACTGGGTATCACGCCCGTTGAGGCTGAGGAAGGTGCCGCATGAGCAGCACGACGCAGGAAGGCAAGCGCGCAGACCGCAAGGTTCGCGAAGGCCTCGTCGTAAGTGACAAGATGGATAAGACCGTCGTTGTTGCAGTCGAGGATCGCTTCAAGCACCCGCTCTACGGCAAGGTCGTGCGCCGCACGAGCAAGCTGAAGGCGCACGACGAGACCAACGCCGCCGGAGTCGGCGACCGTGTACTCGTCATGGAGACCCGTCCACTGTCCGCCACTAAGCGGTGGCGCGTGGTCGAGATCCTCGAGAAGGCCAAGTAGCAAGTTCCGCCAGGCTCGTTCATGAGAACCGGCAGACGATCAGGAGAATGAAGTGATTCAGCAGGAGTCGCGACTACGAGTCGCCGACAACACGGGTGCCAAGGAAATTTTGTGCATCCGCGTGCTCGGTGGTTCTGGTCGCCGTTACGCGGGCATCGGCGACGTCATTGTCGCCACCGTCAAAGATGCGATCCCAGGCGGCAACGTGAAGAAGGGTGAGGTCGTCAAGGCCGTCATCGTTCGCACGCGCAAGGAACGTCGTCGTCCAGACGGTTCATACATTCGTTTCGACGAGAACGCAGCTGTCATCCTCAAGGCCGACGGCGAGCCCCGTGGAACGCGCATTTTCGGACCCGTGGGTCGCGAACTTCGCGAGAAGAAATTTATGAAGATCATCTCGCTCGCACCGGAGGTGGTGTAGTCATGGCAAAGATCAACGTCCGTAAGGGCGACACAGTGCAGGTCATCTCCGGCAAGGACCGCGGAGTAACCGGCAAGGTCATCGAGGTCATCGTCGACGCCGATCGCGTTATCGTCGAAGGCGTCAACCGGATCAAGAAGCACACCAAAGTCGGTGAGAGCAATCGCGGCGCCAAGACGGGCGGCATCATCACCACCGAGGCTCCCATCCACGTGTCAAACGTGATGGTCGTTGACCCCGAAGACGGACGCCCCACACGCATTGGCTACCGCAAGGAGCGCGTGGAAAAGCGTCGTCCCGACGGTTCCACATACGAGGCAGAGCGCAATGTGCGTATTTCCAAGCGCACGGGTAAGGACATCTGATGAGTACCGCAACCCAGTCGATGCCACGCTTGAAGCAGCGTTACCGGGAAGAGATCGCCCCTGCATTGCAGACGGAGTTCTCATTCCCCAACGTCATGCAGATCCCCGGCGTGGTCAAGGTCGTCGTCAACATGGGCGTCGGCGAGGCAGCTCGCGACTCCAAGTTGATCGAGGGCGCGATTCGCGACCTCACCGAGATCACCGGGCAAAAGCCCCAGGTCACCAAGGCACGCAAGTCGATCGCCCAGTTCAAGCTTCGTGAGGGTCAGCCGATTGGCGCCCACGTGACACTGCGTGGCGACCGCATGTGGGAGTTCCTCGACCGTCTGCTGACGATCGCGCTGCCCCGCATCCGTGACTTCCGTGGTCTTTCTCCCAAGCAGTTCGATGGCAATGGCAACTACACCTTCGGACTCAACGAGCAGTCAATGTTCCACGAAATCGATCAGGACAAAATTGATCGCGTTCGCGGAATGGACATCACGGTCGTAACGACCGCAAAGACAGATGCGGAAGGGCGAGCATTGCTCCGCCTTCTCGGATTCCCCTTCAAGGAGGCGTGATCTAACGATGGCGAAGAAAGCACTCATCCAGAAGCAGCAAAAGGCGCCGAAGTTCAAGGTGCGCGCCTACACCCGGTGCACCAAGTGCGGTCGTCCGCACGCGGTCTACCGCAAGTTCGGCCTGTGTCGCATCTGCGTTCGCGAGATGGCACACGCAGGCGAACTACCCGGAGTAACCAAGAGCAGCTGGTAAACCACTACGCCGTTGGTCCGTGAAAGCGGATACCGCGGTGAGAAAGGCCTGATGGCCATGACAATGACCGACCCGATCGCAGACATGCTTGCGCGACTGCGCAACGCAAACTCTGCGTACCACGACACCGTGTCGATGCCGCACTCGAAGATCAAGGTGAACATCGCCGAGATCCTCAAGAAAGAGGGCTACATCGGCGGCTTCCATGTGGAAGACGCTGAAGTGGGACAGAACCTTGTTCTCGACCTGAAGTACGGCCCCTCGCGTGAGCGCTCCATTGCGGGCCTTCGCCGAGTATCCAAGCCCGGCTTGCGCGTCTACGCCAAGAGCACTGCGCTGCCGCGCGTGCTCGGTGGCTTGGGAGTCGCAATCCTGTCCACGTCGTCTGGCCTGCTGACTGATCGTCAGGCCTCAGCCAAGGGTGTAGGCGGAGAAGTCCTCGCCTACGTCTGGTAAGGCGGGAAGAGAACATGTCACGTATCGGACGTTCACCCATCCCAGTTCCGTCGGGGGTCTCTGTGACCATCGACGGCCAGAAGGTGTCGGTCACCGGACCCAAGGGCACGTTGTCCCTCGTCGTCGCTGAGCCGATCATCGTCGCGCAGGAAAATGGCGAACTCGCTGTTACCCGCCCGAACGATGAGCGCGCATCGCGAGCACTCCATGGCCTCACCCGCACCCTCGTCGCCAACATGGTCATTGGTGTTACCAATGGCTACGAAAAGGGCCTCGAGATCGTCGGCACCGGTTACCGCGTAGCCGCCAAGGGAACGGACCTCGAGTTCGCCCTGGGCTTTAGCCACCCGGTCACCGTCAAGGCGCCCGCAGGAATTTCATTCGTCGTTGAGACCCCGACCAAGTTCAAGGTTGTGGGAATCGACAAGCAGCAGGTCGGCGAAGTCGCCGCCAACATCCGCAAGATCCGCAAGCCAGAGCCCTACAAGGGCAAAGGCGTGCGGTACGAGGGTGAAGTTGTGCGCCGCAAGGCCGGAAAGGCTGGTAAGTGATGAGTTCCATCGCCCCGAAGCTCAGTGGCCGTGGCAACAAGGTTGTTGTCGGTCGCAAGCGTCGTCATATCCGAGTCCGCAAGAAGGTCGAGGGCACCACGACTCGTCCCCGTCTCGTGGTCACCCGGTCAGCCCGCCACGTCGTCGCTCAGATTGTCGACGACTCAGTGGGTCGCACCCTCGCATCCGCCTCCACCATGGAAGCTGATCTGCGTGGAGCATCTGATGACAAGTCGGCCAAGGCCCGCAAGGTCGGTCAGCTCGTCGCAGAGCGCGCCAAGAAGGCCGGCGTTGACACCGTCGTCTTCGATCGTGGCGGCAACCGCTACCACGGTCGCGTGGCCGCACTCGCAGACGGCGCACGCGAAGCCGGCCTGACCTTCTAGGTCAACGAACTCAAACAGACAGACTTTTCGAACTTCAACACGGAAGAGGTAGACCCATGGCAGATACCACGCGCCGCTCAGGCGGCGGTGGCGAACGCAAGGAGCGCAAGGATCGCGCCCCTCGCGAGGAGAAGTCGGCGTTCGTAGAGCGCGTCGTCGCCATCAATCGCGTCTCCAAGGTCGTCAAGGGCGGACGTCGCTTCAGCTTCACCGCACTCGTCGTAGTGGGCGATGGCGATGGCATGGTGGGCGTTGGCTACGGAAAGGCCAAGGAGGTGCCCGCGGCAATCGCCAAGGGTGTCGAAGAGGCCAAGAAGCACTTCTTCCGTGTGCCACGTATCCAAGGCACCATCCCGCATCCCGTCACCGGAGAAGCTGCAGCTGGTGTGGTCATGCTTCGCCCGGCCGCTCCCGGTACCGGCGTCATCGCTGGTGGCCCGGTTCGCGCCGTGTTGGAGTGTGCTGGCATCCACGACATCCTCAGCAAGTCGATGGGATCAGACAACGCGATTAACGTCGTGCACGCTGCCGTCGCCGCGCTGAAGATGCTCGAGACTCCGGAGCAGGTTGCCGCTCGTCGCGGACTCCCGCTCGAAGACGTTGCACCCGCCGCGCTCCTGCGCGCCCGTGCAGCAGGGGCAGGTGCCTGATGGCTCGGCTCAAGGTGACTCAGACAAAGTCCAAGATCGGTGGCACCCACGGCCAGCGCAACACGCTGCGTTCGCTGGGTCTCAAGCGGATCGGCGACACCGTTGTGAAAGAAGATCGTCCCGAAATTCGTGGCATGGTGAACACCGTGATCCACCTGGTTGTTGTTGAAGAGGTGGAGTAGAGATGGCTCTCAAGGTCCATCATTTGCGTCCGGCGCCGGGCTCCAAGACGGCGAAGACTCGTAAGGGTCGTGGCGAGGCATCAAAGGGCAAGACTTCGGGCCGTGGCACCAAGGGCACAAAAGCCCGTTACCAGGTGCCGGCAAGCTTCGAGGGTGGCCAGATGCCGTTGCACATGCGTCTGCCCAAGCTCAAAGGCTTCAAGAGCCCGAACAAGGTAGAGTTCCAGGTAGTCAACGTTTCGGCGATCGAGAAGCTTTTCCCCAAGGGTGGAGCGATCACGGTTGCAGATCTCGTTGCTGTTGGTGCGGTCCGCAAGGGTCAGCCTGTCAAGGTTCTGGGCCAAGGGGACATCTCGGTGGCCGTGCAGGTGACCGCGGATAAGTTCTCGGGCATTGCCCGTGACAAGATCGTGGCTGCAGGCGGTTCGGTTACCGAGATCTAGAAGGAGGCACAGTGCACATCAGTGCGTTCGGTGCGGCCTTTCGGACCCCGGATCTACGCAAGAAGATCATCTTCACGCTTGCTCTTCTTGCCGTATACCGGTTGGGTTCGGTTCTGCCGACCCCGGGTGTTGACTACGCCGCTATCCAGCGGTGTATCGACGTGGTCCAAGACAACTCCGTCTATGCGCTGATCAACCTCTTCAGTGGTGGTGCACTCCTCCAACTGTCGGTTTTCGCCCTCGGCATCATGCCGTACATCACGGCCAGCATCATCCTTCAACTTCTGACCGTCGTCATTCCTCGCTTGGAAATGCTGAAGAAGGACGGCCAATCAGGTCAAGCAAAAATCACGCAGTACACGCGCTACGTCACCATCGGCCTGGCCATTCTGCAGTCGACCGCGATCCTTTCCCTGGCGCGCACCCCTGGTGCGCTGTTCAGCGGATGCAATGAGCAGATCATCCCGAACCAAGGCGTGTGGGTCATTCTGGTCATGGTTATCACCATGACCGCGGGCACCGCGGTAGTCATGTGGTTCGGTGAATTGATCACCGAGCGCGGCGTTGGCAACGGCATGTCCCTGCTGATTTTCACCTCGATTATTGCCACGATCCCTTCGCAGTTCGCCTCGATTTGGGGCAGCCGCGGCGCCTTCGCCTTCACAATGACGGTCCTGGTCGGCCTCGTGGTTATCGCTTTCGTGGTCTTCGTCGAGCAGGCCCAGCGCCGCATTCCGGTGCAGTATGCGAAACGAATGGTTGGCCGCAAAATGTATGGCGGCACGTCGACCTATATCCCGCTCAAAGTCAACATGGCTGGAGTTATCCCGGTCATCTTCGCCTCGTCGCTCTTGTTCCTGCCCACGCTTCTTGTTCAGCTCACCGGCAGCCAAGAGGGCTGGGCGCAGTGGATCCAACAGAACTTTGGCAACGGCACGGGTTCGTGGTACCTGCTCACGTACTTCCTGCTGATCGTCTTCTTCTGTTACTTCTACGTCTCGATCACGTTCAACCCGGTCGAGGTTGCAGACAACATGAAGAAGTATGGCGGGTTCATCCCTGGCATCCGCGCAGGCCGCCCCACCGCCGAATACCTCCAGTACGTGCTCACCCGCCTCACAGCGCCGGGCTCGCTCTACCTCGGGTTGATCGCGATCGTGCCGGTGTTCGCCTTCGGATTCTTGGGTGTAGCTAACGACTTCATCTTTGGCGGCACCAGCCTGCTCATCATGGTGGGCGTCGGCCTTGACACCGTTAAGCAGATTCAGTCGCAGTTGCAGCAGCGCAATTACGAAGGCTTCCTGAACTAATGCGCCTGTTGATCATGGGACCTCCGGGGGCGGGGAAGGGGACTCAGGCAGCATTCATTGCGCGAACCCTCGGCATCCCGCATATCTCTACCGGCGACATTTTTCGTGCCAACGTCACGCAGGGCACGCCTCTTGGCATTGAAGCTTCGCGTTACATGGATGCCGGTGAGTATGTTCCTGACACTGTGACTAATGCGATGGTGCGAGACCGACTGAGTCAAGTCGATTGTAACCCCGGCTTCTTGCTCGACGGCTACCCGCGCACGACAGAGCAGGTGGGCGAACTTGATGCAATCTTGCATTCCGATGGCCACAACCTCGATACCGTCATTGAGCTCACTGTGGAGATCGACGCCGTTGTCGCTCGCCTAGTTAAGCGTGCGCAAGAGCAAGGCCGGGCCGACGACACTGAAGATGTGATTCGTCGTCGCCTCGAACTGTACGCCGATCAGACCGCGCCACTTCTTGCTATCTACCGCAGCCGGGGCATTCTGGTTCAGATCGATGGCCTTGGCGATATCAACGACGTGACTGGCCGCATCTTCGCGGTGCTCGGCGTCGAACTCTGATCGCGCAGGTCACATGATGTTCGGCGGCCGTGAAAAAATCGAAATTAAAAGCGCAGATCAACTTGCCACGATGCGAGCTGCGGGTCTTGTTGTAGCAAAAACCCTTGAGGCTGTGCGTGTTGCTGTGCGAGCCGGCGTTACAACACGTGAACTCGATGAGATCGCGCGCGACGTAATTTCTTCCAACAATGCAACGCCTTCTTTTCTTGGTTACCACGGCTACCCGGCGGCCATCTGCACATCAGTCAACGAAGAAGTTGTGCACGGCATTCCCGGCGATCGCGTTCTCGGTGAAGGCGATCTGATTTCGATTGATTGCGGCGCCATTATTGACGGTTGGCATGGCGATGCAGCGATCAGTGTTCTTGTTGGCGATGTCAGTCCTGACGTTGCTGAACTTTCGCGCGTTACGCAAGAAGCGATGTGGTCTGGTCTGGGCCAAGCCCGCGCGGGCAATCGTCTTTCCGACATCGGCCATGCCGTGGAGAGTGTGATCCGCGCTGCCGGTGACTACGGCGTGGTTGAGGAATACGTGGGCCACGGCATCGGCACCAGCATGCACATGCATCCACCCGTGCCGAACTACGGTCGTCCTGGCGAGGGCCCCCACCTCAAGGTCGGCATGGCCCTGGCCATCGAGCCCATGGCCACCCTGGGCGCGCGGCACGTCAGCGTTCTTGAGGATGACTGGACGGTTTCCACCGACGACGGCTCCTGGGCGAGCCACTGGGAGCACACCGTGGCGATCACCGAAGAGGGCCCCTGGGTGCTCACGGCGCTCGACGACCTCCGCCTCTAACCCCCTCACCGCTCCTGTCAGCCTCGCTGAGCCTCAACCGGCGGTGAAAGCCGTGGTTTGGTTGCTGGGAAGCGCCGATAGAGGCTCGGGGAGCAATGCACCGCCAGGTGAAAGCCCAATAAGGGGGCCGGATTTGGCTCAAGGGGGCTGATGGCGTAGCCTTCGGAGGCTGATATCGGGCTTCCCCGTCCATCTGCGTGACCCTTCCGCGTAAAGCGGGTGTGTTCGCGTGTGCCGGGGCAGTTCGAACCGAGGAGAGCAGAGGGTATGGGCAAGAAGGACGGCGCGATCGAGCTTGAGGGCACGATCACCGAATCTCTGCCCAACGCAATGTTCCGAGTGGAGCTAGACAACGGCCACAAGGTCCTCGCACACATCAGCGGCAAGATGCGAATGCACTACATCCGCATCCTGCCGGACGACCGAGTAGTAGTGGAGCTATCTCCCTACGACCTCACGCGCGGCCGCATCGTCTATCGCTATAAGTAGAGCGTTAGTACCTGCGAAAACGTAAGTCCACCAACCAAGATCCGGACGAACAGGAAGAAGCCATGAAGGTCCAGCCGAGCGTGAAGAAGATCTGCGACAAGTGCAAGGTCATCCGTCGGCACGGCCGAGTAATGGTCATCTGCGAGAACGTCCGCCACAAGCAGCGTCAGGGCTAATTCCAGCCTTTGACGGCGGTCAGCCGGGGAGATAACCCAACTGACCGGTTAAGAGAGTGATCCGACCCCTCGCGCAAGCGGGGACGACACCCTCGGCCACGGGGCCGAGGACCGGCCTTGGCGGGCCGGACAGATCACCCTCGCCAGACCCCGTGAACGAGTAGAAGAGAGAACGCCACATGGCACGCCTTATTGGTGTCGATCTGCCGCGCGAAAAGCGCATGGCAATCGCACTGACCTACATCTATGGCGTCGGACGCTCGCAGGCCACCAAGGCCCTCGAAGCGACGGGCATCGACCCGAATATGAAGTCCAAGGACCTCACCGACGAGCAGACACTCGCATTGCGCGACTGGATCGAAGCCCACCTCAAAGTTGAAGGCGATCTTCGCCGCGAGGTTGCTGCCGATATCCGCCGCAAGGTTGAGATTGGTTGCTACCAGGGCATTCGTCACCGCAAGGGACTCCCCGTGCGTGGACAGCGCACACACACCAATGCCCGCACCCGCAAGGGACCGCGCAAGACCGTCGCCGGCAAGAAGAAGTAAGGACATCGGATGCCTCCCAAGGGTGCTGGCGCCAAGAAAGTGCGCCGCAAAGAAAAGAAGAACATCGCTGTCGGACACGCTCACATCAAGAGCACGTTCAACAACACCATCGTCTCGATCACAGATCCTTCGGGCGCTGTGATTGCCTGGGCGAGCGCCGGACAGGTTGGCTTCAAGGGAAGCCGCAAGTCCACCCCGTTCGCCGCTCAGCTCGCTGCTGAGGCCGCTGCCCGCCGTGCCATGGAGCACGGCATGCGCAAGGTCGACGTTTTCGTCAAGGGTCCGGGGTCGGGTCGCGAAACTGCGATTCGTTCACTCCAGGCAACTGGCCTCGAGGTCGGATCCATATCCGACGTCACTCCCGTGCCGTTCAACGGCACCCGCCCGTCCAAGCGTCGACGCGTCTGATCGCGCGAAGAAACACAGGAGAGTAGAAACCATGGCGCGTTATACAGCTGCCGATTGCAAGCGGTGCCGTCGCGAGAAGATGAAACTCTTTCTCAAGGGTGCCAAGTGCGAATCGCCGAAATGCCCGTTCGAGAAGCGTCCGTACCCACCCGGCCAGCACGGTCGTGGTCGCTCCAAGGAGAGCGAGTACCTGCTCCAGCTTCGTGAGAAGCAGAAGGCAGTGCGCATGTACGGTATCCTCGAGAAGCAGTTCAGTAACTACTTCAAGGAAGCACAGCGTCAGTCCGGCAAGACCGGTGAGAACCTGCTGCAGATCCTCGAGACCCGTCTCGACAACGTTGTTTTCCGTGCAGGCTTTGCCAAGTCTCGCGACATGGCTCGCCAGTTGGTCACGCACGGTCACTTCTTGGTCAACGGTAAGAAGGTCAACATTCCGTCGTACCGCGTTTCGCCCCAAGACATCGTCGAGGTGCGTCCAAGTTCACGTGAAATGACCCCGTTTGTTGTTGCGCACGCTGAAATCGGTGAGCGCACCGTTCCAGGTTGGCTCGAGGTTGTGCCATCGAAGATGCGCATCCTGGTCCACTCGATCCCGGTTCGTGCGGCGATCGATACCCAGGTCCAAGAGCAACTGATCGTCGAGCTCTACTCCAAGTAATCCATTCCCTCGTAGTTCGAAAGATTCGCAACTTCAAATATCGGTTGTTGCGGGAAGGAAGTCACAGTGCTCATTAGCCAGCGTCCACTTCTCATGGAAGAGCAGATCAGCGAGTTCCGCTCGCGGTTCGTGCTCGAGCCCTTGGAGCCAGGTTTCGGTTACACCCTCGGAAACTCGCTTCGTCGTACCTTGCTCTCATCGATCCCCGGTGCTGCAGTTACCAGCATTCGTATTGATGGCGTGCTGCACGAGTTCTCGACGCTCGACGGCGTCAAGGAAGACGTCACCGAGATCATCTTGAACATCAAGCGTCTCGTTGTTTCTTCAGAGCACGACGAGCCTGTTGTGATGTACCTGCGCAAGCAGGGCCCAGGCGCGGTTACCGCTGCAGACATCCAGCCACCGGCTGGCGTCGAGGTGCATAACCCCGAACTGCACATCGCAACCCTGAATGCCACCGGCAAGATCGAGATCGAGCTCGTTGTTGAGCGCGGCCGCGGATACGTGCCTTCGGTCATGAACAAGCAGTTGGGGCAAGAGATCGGTCGCATCCCGGTTGACTCGATCTACTCACCCGTTCTCAAGGTGACCTACAAGGTTGAGGCCACCCGTGTTGAGCAGCGCACCGACTTCGACAAGCTCATCATCGATGTTGAGACCAAGCAGTCGATGTTGCCTCGCGACGCGATGGCATCTGCCGGTCGCACGCTCGTTGAGCTCTTCGGTTTGGCACGCGAACTCAATGTCGACGCTGAAGGCATCGAGATCGGCCCATCACCGACCGACGCTTTCGTCGCTGAGCAGCTGAATACCCCGATCGAGCAGCTCGATATGACGGTGCGTTCGTACAACTGCCTCAAGCGCGAGGGCATCCACACTGTTGGTGAACTGATCACTCGCAGCGAGGCTGACCTGCTCGACATTCGCAACTTCGGTCAGAAGTCGATCGACGAGGTCAAGGTGAAGCTCATCAGCCTCGGCCTTGCACTCAAGGACAGCCCGCCTGGATTCGATCCCGGCGCAGCCGTCTACTTCACGGACGAGGACGACGAAGACCTCGCCTACCCCGAGGACGAGCAGCTCTAGTCCTGTTCTGACTGACCGACCCCCAACGAACCCGCATCACTGAGGAGTACGACATGCCAACGCCAACTAAGGGTCCCCGCCTCGGAGGCGGCCCGGCGCACGAGCGGCTGATGCTCGCGAACCTGGCCACGGCGCTCTTCGAGCACGGCCGCATCACGACAACCGAGGCCAAGGCCAAGCGGTTGCGGCCTCTCGCCGAGCGTCTCATCACCTTCGCCAAGCGCGGCGATATCGCTGCTCGTCGTCGGGTGCTGACTGTGGTCCGCGACAAGTCCGTGGTGCACACGCTGTTCACGGAGATCGGTCCGAACTTTGCTGGTCGCCCCGGTGGCTACACCCGCATCGTGAAGATCGGCAACCGTAAGGGCGATAACGCTCCTATGGCGATCATCGAGCTCGTTGAGCCGATGGCCGAGCAGGTTGTTGCTGAGGCAACAGGTGCAACAAAACGTGCCGCCAAGGAGAAGGCCGCTGCTGCGGATGCTGCGAAAGCTCCTGCAACTGATTCGACTGAGGTGACCGAAGTGACTGATACGAACGAGGCAGTGACTGAGGTCAACGCCGCCGAAGAAACAATCGTCGATGAAGAGTCGGCCGATTCTTCCGAAGCAGTTGTTGAAGAGATCGTTGAAGACACCACAGTTGATGAGGACAAGTCCTGACAGCACTTAGTTCATCCGAACAGCCCGTCACCGATCGTCTCGGAGGCGGGCTGATTCGTATTCGCCTCGACATCGCCTACGACGGCCGCAATTTTGCGGGCTGGGCGAAGCAGAAGAGTCTGCGAACCGTCCAAGGTGAGTTTGAACGCGTGCTGAGCTTCCTCTGGGGGGAACAGGTGTGGGGTGGGCACGCGGAGGTCACATGCGCGGGCCGAACTGATGCGGGTGTGCATGCGCGAGGACAGGTGGTGCACCTTGATGCCTTCTCGATTCCTACGAACCTCACGGCTGAGCGCATCAACCGCGCGCTTCCCACTGACATCAAGGTGCTCAAGATTTCTGAGGTCACCGTGGATTTTCACGCCCGGTTCTCAGCGTTGTGGCGTCGTTATTCATATCGAGTATGTGACCGTGTGACTGGACCTGACCCGTTGCTACGGCATATGGCCCTTGCCTGGCACCGGCCCGTGGATATAGACGCGGTGAACGAGGCATCGGCAAAGTTGCTGGGCGAGCATGATTTTGTGGCGTTCTGCAAAGAGCGCGACGGTGCAACAACAGTTCGTCAGTTGTTGGATCTGCATTGGGAGCGCGATTCTGCAGGGGATGCGGTCATGACGATCACCTCTGATGCGTTCTGTCACTCCATGGTGCGCAGCATCGTCGGGTCGCTTCTTCCGGTGGGTGATCACCGCAAGCCCACCACGTGGCCGTATGAAATCTTGATATCGAAGAACAAGACTGCGGGTGTCACGGTGATGCCGCCGCATCCATTGGTGCTGGAAGAGGTCGGTTACCCGGAGACCGAGGCGGAGTTGGCGGCTCGGCAAGCGCTCACTCGTTCGAGGCGCGCTTTACAAGATTGACGTAACACCGACCAGTTCTGCTACGCGGCGTTGTTGCTCATCAAGAGTAAGCAGGGTTGCATTATTTCGCAGGGCAACAGCGATGATCATGCAATCAACGTGCCCGCTAGGAGTTATTCCGCGAGTGCGAGCAATTGCGTAGATGTCAGCGGCCCCTCGAAAGTCAGAAATCGGATCGAAGGGCAGCCACTTGCAGCCAGTGAGGAGACGGCGATCTTGTTCGCGCGCCTTCTGCGTTTGTGCGCCGGCTTCAACCTCCATGAGCACCGGTTCAGTAGATGCAACAGGAGCACCTGCAGAGATGAGGTTTCGAAGCGGAATGGCTCGCGAATCACCTCGTAGGTAGGCAACCCAGAGTGAGGTATCAATCAGATACATGCTCGACGTTATCGATGGGCACTTCGAACTCCGGATCTGAACCGAACATCGCGAGAGCTTCAGCGGTTGTCATGGGGGAGCCCGCTAGATGGCGCAGCGCGTAATCGACGGCCTCCCGCTTCGTGGAGAGTTGGTATCGCACCATCACACGATCTACGAGCTCGTCGTCGATGTCGATATTGGTTCGAGACATGTGGACAGTCTATACACCAACTAGGTGTATAGATAGGTGGCGGATTTCCGCCTTTCAACTTGAGGGGGGCCACATTCTCAATGCCGAATTTCCGGTAAGCCTCGGCTAGATTCACAAGATGATCCGTTCATTCGATGCCAACGCAGTAAACCTTGAGCATCGAAAACTAGATCGAATTAAGAACAAGACGAACGACGTCACCACGGCGGTTGCTGCCATGGCCCAAGAAGGTGACATGGAAGTCGGAGTGTGGGAGCACTCGGTTGGCACCTCCACTGACACCGAAATTGAAGAGGTTTTTGTAGTACTCGCAGGGAAAGGAACCGTGACCTGCACCGAAGGCGGCCAGATTGATCTCGCGCCCGGAGTTGTAGGCCTGCTCCCGGCCGGTGCCCAAACAACCTGGACGATCACCGAGCCGCTGCGAAAAGTGTGGGTCACACTCTCCTAATCAAGAGCCGAGAGACCAACTCTTGGCCGCACCTGATAACCGCGGGTGGGGGAATTGTCCGTTTCGCACCCTAGGGTAGGCCCGGATTTGGTCCCTAGGGGGCCGCTGGGTAGCCTTGTCCTTTGCTGCCACATGCAGCCTGGTCGTCAGGGATGGCGATCAGTACGCCACACCAGTAATGGTGGGGACAGAATCCGGATCCTACGAGAGAGCAAGGTGGCCCTGTGCGCACATTTAGTCCCAAAGCTGGCGACATCACGCGCAATTGGTACGTGATCGACGCAGCTGACATCGTCCTCGGACGCCTCGCCTCTCAGACAGCGATCCTGCTGCGCGGCAAGCACAAGCCGATTTTCGCCCCGCACGTTGATACGGGTGATTTTGTGATCATCATCAACGCCGACAAAGTTGCACTTTCTGGCTCGAAGCGTGAGCAGAAGTTCGACTACCGCCACTCGGGTTACCCGGGCGGCATGCGCGCCACCCCATACAGCTACCTCCTCGAGAACGACTCTCGTCGGGCCATTGAGAAGGCAGTCAAGGGCATGCTTCCGCACAACAAGCTTGGCCGCGCTCAGCTCAAGAAGCTCAAGGTGTACGGCGGAGCCGAGCACCCCCACTCTGCACAGAACCCGCAGACCTTCCAGATCACCCAGATCGCGCAATAATCCAATTCGATTGCGCTTAGCGTGATCAACGAGAAAGGAATAGTGGCTGTGTCCGACGCCACCATCGAAGACGTAGACCTCGAGGCAATCGACGAGGAGCTTGACGCTCCTTCTGAGTACTCGACATCAACACCCGCCCGTGCTGTCGTGAACCGCGACGTTGTGGTTGCACCCGCTGGAGCCACAGGCCGCCGCAAGGAAGCTGTTGCGCGCGTTCGCATCGTTCCCGGCACCGGTCAGTGGACCATCAACGGTCGCTCACTCGAGTCGTACTTCCCGAACAAGGTGCATCAGCAAGAAGTCAACGACCCCTTCACCTCAACAGGTGCAGGCGGCAAGTTCGACGTCATTGCCCGGATCCACGGTGGTGGAATCTCCGGTCAAGCTGGTGCCCTACGCCTCGGCATTGCTCGCGCCCTGAACGAGATCGACGAGGAGGGAAACCGTCCGATCTTGAAGAAGGCGGGCTTCCTTACGCGCGATCCGCGTGCCAAGGAGCGCAAGAAGTACGGCCTGAAGAAGGCTCGCAAGGCACCTCAGTACAGCAAGCGTTAGTCCGAGGGCCTGGCAATGGGCCGGCTATTCGGTACCGACGGTGTCCGAGGTGTTGCTAATCGCGACATCACGGCTGAACTTGCGGTTGATCTTTCAGTTGCTGCTGCCCACGTGCTCGCCGATATTGGCGCATTCGAGGGGCATCGGCCGCGCGCCGTAGTGGGTCGTGACACCCGAATCAGTGGTGAGTTCCTGCAGAGTGCTGTGGTCGCTGGATTGGCCAGTGCCGGGGTTGACGTCATTGTTGTTGATGTACTTCCGACCCCTGGCGTTGCTTTTCTCACCGCGCAATTCGACGCCGATCTCGGTGTGATGCTGTCTGCTTCTCACAACCCGATGCCCGATAACGGCATCAAGTTCTTTGCGCGAGGCGGAGTAAAGCTCGACGACGCCATCGAAGATGCGATTGAAGCGCGTTTGCGCGAGCCATGGGAACGCCCCACCGGTGATGCCGTTGGCCGGATTCGTTTCGATGATTCCGGCGTTCGTGCATACGTCGACTATCTGCTGGGCACCATGCCCAACCGGCTTGATGGCCTCAAGGTTGTGGTGGATTGCGCAAACGGTGCTGCTTCGGTGGTCTCACCGGAAGCGATGCGAAGAGCGGGCGCTGAAGTAATCGCGATCCATGCTGCACCCGATGGGCTGAACATCAATGAGGGCTGCGGTTCCACCCATATGGAAGATCTGATGGCCGCCGTTGTTGAGCACGGCGCTGATGCTGGCATCGCGCACGACGGGGATGCCGATCGCTGTCTGGCTATTGATGGCAACGGAAATCTTGTTGATGGCGACCACATCCTTGCGATTCTTGCCACTGCATTGCGCGATTCAGGTGGACTCACCTCCAACACCGTGGTGGCAACTGTGATGGCCAACCTGGGATTCAAAATCGCAATGGAAGCCGCGGGCATCACGCTCGTTGAAACCGGTGTGGGCGATAGGTATGTGCTCGAGGCGATGCGCGATGGCGGTTTTGTACTCGGTGGCGAGCAGAGCGGTCACGTTATCCTGAGTGAGCACGCAACTACCGGTGATGGCACTTTGACAGCGCTGCACTTACTCGCGCGGGTTGCCCAGACCGGCACATCGCTTGCTGATCTTGCCGGCGAAGTTGTGAAGTTGCCGCAGGTGCTGATCAACGTGAGCGGTGTGGATAAGAATCGGCTTGATCAGGCAGCCGGTGTTATTGCAGCAGTCGCCGCAGCGGAGAACTCCCTGGGATCCAATGGTCGGGTGCTGTTGCGCTCTTCTGGCACCGAGCCGCTCGTGCGCGTGATGGTTGAGGCAACCACCGAAGCCGATGCAGCCTTGCACGCTGAGGCAATCGCTAGCGCGGTGCGCGCCGAGTTAACAATCGGTTAGTTCGCTTCGACATTTTCTGGGCGATGACCAAAGTTATCCAGCCGGCAATAGCCATGCCCGTCACGTTTATCGCCAATTGAGCCGCGCTGCCAGCAACCTGCTGCCACTCAGCGAACACGATGCCCACAGCGATGTTGCCAGCTGCCGGGATTGTGGTGACCGAAATGAACACTCCAACGATTCCGGTGGAAAGTGAACTGGTCATTGCGAGCACTCCTGCGCACGCTGCGATGATCGCCACGATGAATGACCACGCATTAGGTGTGTAGATGAACTGGGTGCCCGGGCGCGGGCCAACGATCGATCCGACATCGATCAGACCCACAGCATGCGCGATCGCAACGGCCACCGTGGTCACCAGAATGGCAAAAGCAAAACCGATCAGCAGCGTGCGCACCGCTTGGCGCAGTAATTGTGGGCGCTTGCGAACGAGAGCCAAGCCCATGGCGATGGTGGCCATGAAATCCGGGCCCAACACCATCGCACCGATCACCAAGATCACCGAGTCGGTAATCACCGCGATGGCCGCGAGCAAGGTGGCCATGGTCATGAAGGCTAGGAAGATTGGGGTGAGGGCGGTCTGCTCATAGGCGTCTTCAATGACCTCTGCCCAGACCACCTGATCGGGGTTGGGGGAGCTCATCTCTGCATCGAGTCCACGCTGGGAAATCCAGGTGCTCACCTCGTTAATCACGATGGTGCCCTCTTGGGCGATCCCGACTCCGGTGAGCTGGTCTAGCAGGGTGTTGACGGCATCGCGCTCGACTTCGGCCACGAACACATCTCCGGCCGGATCCACGCTGGCTCCGGGGTAATGGGCCAAGCTCGAGAGGTACGGGGCTTTCGTGAGGATCTCTAGGGCGGCGCTGGCTAATGAGGCCGGGGCGATGACCCGCACTGAGAGCATGGGCCATCCTCTCAAGGATCCCGCGTAGTCTTGCGGTCATGTGCGGAATCGTCGGCTACGTGGGCCAGAAGCAGGCGCTCGAGGTTGTGGTCTCGGGACTGCGCCGGCTCGAGTACCGCGGATATGACTCCGCCGGCGTTGCCGTGATCTCCGAGGGCGAGCTTGAGGTCCGCAAGAAGGCCGGCAAGTTGGTCAACCTCGAGTCGTTGATCGGTCAGGATCCACTCCCTTCCTCCACGACCGGTATCGGTCACACCCGCTGGGCCACGCACGGCGGCCCCACCGATTCCAACGCGCACCCACACGTGAGTGAGAACGGTCGCATCGCGGTCATCCACAACGGCATCATCGAGAACTTTGCCGAGCTGCGGGATGAGCTCACCGCGGCCGGCGTGCAACTCTCCTCTGAAACAGATACCGAGGTGGTAGCGCACCTGCTCGCGCGCGAGTTGCCGTTGGCCGAGTTCGACCTCACGGTTGCGATGATGCGTACCTGCGCACTCCTAGAAGGCGCGTTCACTCTGCTGTGTCTGGATCCGCAGCAGCCTGATGTGGTGGTCGGTGCGCGTCGAAATTCTCCACTTGTTGTGGGTGTTGGCGACGGTGAAAACTTCCTGGCCTCCGACGTAGCCGCGTTTGTCGAATACACCAGCGAGGCGTTGGAGCTTGGTCAAGATCAGATCGTCACGCTCACCCCGGAAGGTGTGAATGTTATTGACTTCGATGGGAACCCGGTCATCCCACGCGCGTTCACCATTGACTGGGATGCATCTGCAGCTGAGAAAGATGGCTACGACCTGTTCATGCTCAAGGAGATCGCTGAGCAGCCTCGCGCAGTAGCAGATACGTTGCGTGGTCGAATCGGGAAAGACTTCCGGATCCAACTCGATGAGGCCAATCTCGACGACGCTGTTATCAAGAAGATTTCCAAGGTCATGGTGATCGCATGCGGAACTGCGGCGCATGCAGGCATGGTGACCAAGTACGCCGTTGAGCACTGGACCCGGCTTCCTGTCGACGTGGAACTGGCCAGTGAGTTCCGGTACCGCGATCCGATCGTGGGCCCAGACACACTTGTTATCGCGATCTCGCAGTCCGGTGAAACCATGGACACCCTCATGGCTCTTCGTTACGCGAAAGAGCAGGGCGCGCACACCCTCGCGATTTGTAACACGGTGGGCTCGACCATTCCGCGTGAGTCTGATGCAGTGCTCTATACGCGTGCAGGACCAGAAGTTGCGGTGGCGAGTACCAAAGCGTTTTTGACGCAGATCGTTGCGGCCTACCTTGTCGGTTTGTATTTGGCGCAGGTGCGTGGGGCACTTTTAGAAGACGAAGTGCGTTCGATCCTGCGCGATCTTGACGACATGCCCAGCAAGATCGATCTGGTTCTTGACACGGTAGAGCCGGTGCGCGCTCTCGCCCGCCAACTTGTTGATGCCCGATCGGTGCTTTTCTTGGGTAGGAACGTGGGATTCCCCGTCGCTTTGGAAGGCGCACTCAAACTCAAAGAGCTCGCGTATATGCACGCTGAAGGTTTTCCGGCTGGTGAGCTTAAGCACGGACCCATCGCGTTGATTGAAGAAGGCATACCGGTGGTGGTGATCGTTCCCTCACCTCGGGGGCGGGCAGTTCTCCACGACAAAATCGTGTCGAATATTCAAGAGGTCAGGGCGCGTGGTGCTCGCATCATCGCCATCGCCGAAGAGGGCGATGAAAGCATCACTCCTTACGCCGACGACATCATTCGGATCCCTCAAGTGCCCACGTTGCTGCAGCCGTTGGTTGCCACCGTGCCGCTGCAGGTGTTCGCGTGCGAGATGGCCACGGCGAAGGGTCACGACGTGGATCAGCCGCGCAACCTCGCCAAGTCCGTCACCGTGGAGTGATTCGGTGATTCCTCTGGCGGCAATTGCGCAGGTGCGCGCCGCTGAAGAAACTGCGATGGCTGCAGCACCGGATGTAGATCTCATGGCCCAAGCAGCGCGCGGCCTTGCAACGGTGATCGAGCGGGTGCTCTCCGGCCAGGGGATTAAGCCGGCCAAAGCGCAGGTAGTCGCACTGATTGGTTCAGGCAACAACGGCGGCGATGCACTTTTTGCCGTTGCTGAGATTGCAGCAGCCGGTGCCGCAGTGGTGGCGATCACCACCGCATCAACGTGGCACGAGGCTGGCATGAGCGCTCTACTCGCGTCAGGTGGCACGCACCAGACTGCTGTCGATCTCACTGATGTTTCCCTCACCTCGCTCGGTGAATCCTGTGATGTGTTGGTCGATGGGATCGTGGGCATCGGTGGCAGTGGCGGTCTGCGCGAACAGGCCGTGCGGGTGGTTTCGCTCACGTGCGCACCATCTCCGTTCACGGTGAGCGTTGATGTGCCCAGCGGAGTAGATGCGAATTCAGGCGTGGTGACCGGAGCTGCTGTGCGCGCCGATGTCACCGTGACCTTCGGTGTGGTCAAGCCGGGGCTGCTGATCGCACCGGGTAAAGATTTTGCAGGCGAAATCGAACTCATTGATATTGGCCTGTCGGCATTCTTGATCGATGAGAGATCCCACATCGCTGTGCTCGAAGGTATCGACGTCGCAACGTATGTGCCCGAACCAGATCCGATGGGGCATAAGTACACGCGCGGAGTGGTGGGTGTTGCCACGGGTTCACCTGCATACCCAGGAGCGGCCGCGCTGAGTGTGGGAGCAGCGCGCTGGGGTGGGGTGGGCATGGTGCATTACCTCGATCGCGGCGATGGTCTTGCCGCACTGGTGATTGAGCATTACCCCGATGTGATTGCTAGCGGTGCGGATCCGCGGGATCTTCCCCACGTTACCGGCTGGGTCTGCGGCTGTGGGTTTGATCGCGCGGTTGATGCAGACGCCGTGCGCGCAGTTTTGGCTACTGAGCAACCGGTGGTGCTTGATGCCAGTGCACTGGGCATCGTGGCGAGCGATGATTCCCTGCGCAATCAGATCGCCGCGCGAGACGTTGCGGGATTCACCACGATTATCACCCCGCATGAAGGTGAGTTCGCAACACTTTTTCCGGGTCTGCTTTCCCAAGGGCGCCTTGCTGCTGCTCGTTCTGCGGCACATGCACTGGGCGTGATCGTGGTGTTGAAGGGACCGGGCACGATCATCACTTCACCGAGTGGCGAAGTGCGTATCGACACCGAAGGCACCGCGGTGCTGAGTTGCGCAGGGTCTGGGGATGTTCTAGCCGGAATCATCGGTTCGGTTGTTGCCGCGTCGCACGCGCGTGGCCAGAGCGAGCTAGTCGATGCAACAGCTGCCGCGGTCTGGCTGCACGGCCGAGCTGGCCGGATTGCAGGTAGCCGCGGCCGACCAGTCACTGCCTTGGAGATTCTGGACAACCTTCCCGAGGCGATTTCCCATGCGCGCAGGGGGGAGGGCGCATGATCCGGGCCGAGGCAGTTGTTGATCTCGATGCGATCGCACACAACATCGCGGTTCTGCAAGGGATCGCACCTGATTCTGAACTGATGGTGGTGGTCAAAGCTGACGCCTACGGCCATGGCGCAATCCCGGTAGCCAGACAGGCGCGCGAGAGCGGCATCAATTGGCTAGGGGTGGCGCTGCCCAGTGAAGCTCTGGAGCTGCGCAGTTCAGGCGATCTTGGTCGGATCCTTGCGTGGCTATGGGCACCGGGTGATCTCGATATAGACGCGTGCGTGGCACAGAGCGTGGACCTCTCGGTCTCCTCCACCTGGGCGTTGGCTGAAGTTGCTGCATCAGCTCAAGCTGCCGGCACGGTTGCGCGTATTCATCTCAAGATTGACACTGGCCTGAGCCGTAATGGCTGCACCTTGGCTGATTGGCCTGAGCTGGTGACCGCTGTTCGCGCTGCGCGCGATGCAGGTCTCATTGAGGTCGAGGCGTTCTGGACGCACTTTGCGAACGCCGACGTTGCTGACGATCCCTATGTGCTGGTGCAGTTCGAAAAGTTTTCCGCAGCAACTGCGGTGGCGGAATCACTCGGGGTAGAGGCGCCGCACCTGCATCTGGCAAATAGTGCGGGTGTGATCGGTTACTCGGCCGCTCGCACATCGATCGTCCGCACCGGAATTTCCGTCTACGGACTTTCTGCTGGTGTGGTTGCAGGTGCGGTGCCGGTGGTCCCGGCCATGACTTTGCATAGCCGCCTCGCCATGGTGAAAACGATCCCCGTAGGAACAGGGGTTTCTTACGGAACGTCGTGGCTTGCCCCAAACGATGCACGCATTGGTCTGGTGCCGATCGGTTATGCCGACGGGATCCCGCGGGCAGCAAGTGCGCGCGGGAAAGTGCTGGTGGCCGGCACGTTGGCACCAATCCTGGGCCGGGTCGCGATGGATCAGTTCGTCGTCGATCTTTCCGATCACCCAACCGACATCGCGGCGGGAGCCGAAGTTACGGTCTTTGGCCCGGGGGCGCATGGTGAGTGGACAGCTGATGATTGGGCCGAGGCAACAGAGACCATCGGCTATGAGATCGTGACTCGACTCGGCGTGCGGGTGCCACGCAGGTACCGTGGTGCCTCGTGGGCATAGATCTAACTTCCGCACTTCGCATGGCGGGCACCGGGTTGCTGGCCGGCGGCGCATTGGCCGTAGGGGCAGCCGCAGGAGCCGTTCTGGAGCGCACCTTGATGCGCAAGTCGGTTCTCGCCGGTGAAGACGAGTGGTTCGATCAGTACGGAGTGCTGCGCGGCACTGCCATGAACGTGCTCGCCGATGACGGCAACCAGATCCACATCGACATTGACGAAGGCCCCGACGATCTCACCATTATTTTCGCGCATGGCTACGCACTCAGCTTGGACTCGTGGCACTACCAACGAGAGGCCCTGCGTGGCACCGCGCGATTGGTCTTCTACGACCAGCGCAGCCATGGCCGATCCATGCGGGCCGATTTTGATACCCACCACGTGGAGCAATTGGGCGCAGACCTTGCGACCGTGATTGAGGCGTGTGCTCCCACCGGTCCCGTCGTGCTGGTGGGTCACTCCATGGGTGGCATGACGATCATGGCCCTGTGTGCTGCGCACCCCGAGTGGTTCGGTGATCGGATCCGTGGGGTTGCCCTCATCTCCACCACCGCCGGCGGGCTTAATCAAGGAACGCTCGGCCTTCCTGCACCGCTGGGCCGATTGGTGCAGTCGGCCGCACCAGCGCTGGCATCAAGTTTGGCCGGGCGCAAAGAGGTGGTAAGACTGCAAGATTGGGGGAGCAGCGATCTTGGTCTGCTATTGACCCGGGTCTATGCCTTCGGCTCGAAAGCACCGGCAGGAGCTGGCCGTTTTGTTGCGCAGATGGTCTCGACCACCGCACTCGATGTGCTCGCGGAGTTTTTGCCCGCATTGCACGACCACGACAAGCGCGCTGCGCTGCCCGTTCTACAAAACGTGCAGCTACTGGTGATCGTGGGCGATGCTGATCGATTGACTCCGGTGGCTGCCAGTGAAGAGATCGTGCGCAGCGTGCCGGGCGCAGATTTCGTGGTGCTGCACGACAGCGGTCACATGGCGATCCTCGAGGTACCTGATCAGATCAATGAGCTGCTTTCGGCATTGGTGGTGAAGGTGCGCCGCGACCTGCCACCTACCGCTGAACTCTCGTGATCACGGTGATCGGACCTGCTGCGATGCAGGAGTTGGGGCAGCGCGTTGCGGGCAACCTTCGAGCCGGAGATGTGTTAGTGCTGACCGGCAACCTTGGAGCGGGCAAAACAACTTTTGTTCAAGGGCTCGCGCGCGGGTTAGGCATTGTTGAACCGGTGACCAGCCCCACATTTGTGATCAGTCGAGTTCTACCGGCGCCCAGCGGCCCTAATCTGGTGCATATGGATGCTTACCGGCTCGGTGGCTCTGCTGAACTGCTCGATCTCGACGTGGAAGTTGAGTCGGTGATCACCGTGATCGAGTGGGGTCACGATGCGGGCCCGATGATCGCCGATGATGTTCTCGAACTCGTGATTGACATCGATGAGGATGATCCCGATCTTCGCCGCGTTGACGTGGTTGCACGGGGCGGGCGTTTCCTCACCGACGGTTCGTGGCGTGCGGGTTGGGCTGAAGCATGATCCTTGCGATCGATACGTCTACCCCGATTACATCTGTGGCCGTTGCTGATGGCGATGAGGTGCTGGCAGCTGCATCGCACGATGATGCTCGCGGTCACGCTGAAGTGATCGGTGGCCTGGTGGAACGGGTTCTTGCGCAGGCCGGAGTCGTTCGCACCGAGATGGTCGCATGTGGTGTTGGCCCCGGCCCCTATACGGGCCTGCGCGTCGGGATTTCTTTCGCCCGCGCGCTCGCCTTGGCCTGGGGCGTTCCGGTGCACGGAGTGTGTTCCCTCGATGCCGTCGCGTTTGCCATCCATTCAGAGAACAAGGCCGGTGGTCACTTTGCGGTGGCCCTCGATGCGCGTCGTCGCGAAGTTTTTTGGGCCAAGTACGACGCAGCCGGCGACCGTGAACTCGGACCGCTCGTGCAACGCCCCGCCGACATTGACCCGGCTGTTCGCGCGCTGCTGTGGTGCGGTCGCGCTCGAGCCTCGGCGTCGAGTTTGTGGTTCCATGGCGCCGGTGCTTTGTTCACAAGCACGAACTCATGCAGCTCTACAAAGTTTGGGTCTGTGGCTGAAGTGGCTGCTCGGAGAGGGAGCTCGCACCCGTGCGCCTCTTGAGAGCAC
>JANQZS010000058.1 GCA_030728405.1 Candidatus Nanopelagicales bacterium
ATGCACGGTCATGTGAGTTCGACCCGACCTAACCTCGACGCGTAATGCGTCCGATCCACATTGCGTCCTTGGACAAAGCTCGGCCGGTGGTGCTCCTGACTCGAGAGATCGCCGTACCCCACGTGAGCCGGGTGACGGTGGCACCGGTTACCAGCCGGATCAGGGGGCTATCCACGGAAGTACTGCTCGATGCCCGCAATGGGGTCGATAGCCCCTGCGTCATCTCCTGCGACAACATCACCACGATCCTGCGCTCTGACCTTGGTCGTGTGATCGGATTCCTACGCGTAGACCAAGAGACCGACCTCAAATTGGCCATTTCGTCGGCTTTCGCGTTGGAGTTCACGTGAGAACGCCTGTCATATGCGGAGAAAAGTGAGCGTTTAGGGGGATTCCGCTCAATCGCGTAGAGTCCGGCCAGTGACCTTACGCAACGATCTTCGCAATATCGCCATCATCGCCCACGTCGACCATGGCAAGACCACGCTCGTCGACGCCATGCTCTGGCAGTCCGGTGCTTTCCGCGAGAACCAAGACGTCAATGACCGAGTCATGGACTCCATGGACCTGGAGCGCGAAAAGGGCATCACGATCCTCGCGAAGAACACCTCGGTGCGCTACGTCGGTCCCAGTGCTATCGAGGGTGGCGTCACCTTCAACATCATCGACACCCCCGGTCACGCTGACTTCGGTGGTGAGGTCGAGCGTGGCCTCGAGATGGTGCACGGTGTGGTGCTCCTCGTCGACGCATCTGAAGGCCCGCTCCCGCAGACGCGATTCGTACTGCGCAAGGCGTTGCAGAAGAACCTCCCGGTTGTACTCGTCATCAACAAGGTCGATCGTCCCGATGCTCGCATCGCAGCTGTGGTCGATGAGACCTATGAACTTTTCTTGGATCTCGACGCAACGGAAAAGCAGATCGACTTTCCGATTGTGTACACGAGCGCAAAAGCCGGTCGTGCATCCCTTGAGCGTCCCGTTGATGGTGGCATGCCGAACGAGGAGAACCTCGAGCCGCTGTTCAAGACCCTGATGACCGCCATCCCGGCGCCCTCGTACACCGAAGGTGCACCGTTGCAGGCGCACGTCACCAACCTCGACGCCTCGCCGTACCTCGGCCGCCTTGCGTTGTGCCGCGTTCACGAAGGCACGATTCGTAAGGGCCAGCAGGTCGCCTGGATGAAGGCTGATGGCACCACGGAACGCGTCAAGGTTGTCGAACTGCTGATGACCCAGGCGCTCGAGCGCGTGTCGGCCGAGAGCGCTGGCCCCGGTGACATCATCGCGGTTGCTGGCATCCCGGAGATCACCATCGGAGAGACACTTGCCGATCTTGAGAACCCTGTAGCGCTGCCCGTCATCACCGTCGATGAACCTTCGATCTCTATGACGATCGGTATCAACACCTCGCCTCTCGCCGGGCGCAGCGGTGGCACCAAGCTCACCGCGAGCATGGTCAAGGCGCGCCTTGAGTCTGAACTGATCGGCAACGTCTCGATCCGCGTCAACCCCACCGAGCGTCCCGACACCTGGGAGGTGCAGGGCCGCGGTGAACTGCAGCTCGCAATCCTCGTCGAGATGATGAAGCGCGAAGGTTTCGAACTCACAGTGGGCAAGCCCCAGGTAGTTACCCGCACGATCGATGGCAAGTTGTGCGAGCCGATGGAACGCCTTTCCGTTGACATCCCTGAGGATTACCTCGGCGTTGTCACACAGCTGATGGCTCTGCGCAAAGGCCGCATGGAACAGATGATCAACCACGGCACCGGTTGGGTGCGGATGGAATATCTGGTTCCGGCTCGAGGCCTGATCGGCTTCCGCACGGAGTTCCTCACCGAAACCCGCGGCACCGGCCTCCTGCACCACGTTTTCGATCGTTACGAGCCGTGGCACGGTGAACTGCGCACGCGGCCCACTGGCTCCCTCGTTGCCGACCGCACTGGCCCCACCACTGGATTCGCCCTTGCGAACCTGCAAGAGCGCGGCACGATGTTTGTCGGACCGGGAACAGAGGTCTACGAGGGCATGATCATCGGTGAGAACTCGCGTCAAGATGACATGGACGTCAACCCCACCAAGGAGAAGAAGCTGACCAACATGCGTCAGTCCTCGGGAGACATCCTTGTTCCGTTGATCCCCCACAAGCATCTTTCACTCGAACAGGCACTCGAATTCTGCCGTGAGGACGAATGCGTCGAGGTCACCCCGAGTGCTGTGCGCATGCGCAAGGTGCTCCTCACAGCCACCGATCGTGTTCGCGCTGGACGCAACAAGGCATCACGCAACAGCTAGTTGCGACTGAGGTTGTTTCTAAAGAACTCAACCTCGGTGAGCAGCAGGTTTTCGGCGACGATCTCCTGCGGAGTCATGTGCGTGACTCCAGAAAGCGGCAGCACGGTGTGTGCCCTGCCGGCCGCAAGTAGTGCGCTAGACATCTGCAATGTATGAGCCGCCACCACGTTGTCGTCGGCAAGCCCGTGAATTAACAGAAGCGGTCGCGTGAGTTTGTGGGCCCGCGGAAGAAGAGATGAGTTGTCGTAGTCGTCTGATCTCTCATCAGGCAAACCCAGGTACCGCTCTGTGTAGCCGGTGTCATAGAGCCGCCATTCGGTGACAGGGGCACCCGCTACTGCAGCATGAAATACATCGGGGCGATCCAAGACGGCCAGCGCCGCCAAGTAACCACCGAATGACCAGCCTCTGATGCCCACTCGATTCAGGTCCAGATCGGGGTAGAGCTCAGCGAGTGCTTGCAGGCCGCTCACTTGATCTTCGAGCACGGGATCGGCGAGGTTTCCCTGAATTGCGAACTCCCAATCGGGTCCGCGGCCAGGCGTGCCACGGCCGTCAATGACCACCACGGCAAACCCTTGGTCGGCGAGCCACTGTTCGGTTGTGAACGCCGCTGCTGCGCTGATCACTCGTGCAGCATGCGGCCCGCCATATGGAGAGCAGATCACAGGGAGCGCAGTGCCGGGAGTGTGACCTGTGGGAAGCAAAACGGCGGCGCGCAGATGTTCAGCGCCTACTTCACAAATCAGCACCTTCGGGGAAACGATGCTGACTTCTGCATTACTTGTGATCGTGAAGTCTCCAACCGGGGATTGCACGGTCACGCGTGATGTCGTCGTCGCAAGATCTGCGCGGGAAATGAGTGTCAGCGCGCCCTTGCGGATTCCACCGTGCCAACCAGTGCCGTCTGTGAGTGGGGTGAATCCACCTGCGTGACTAATGAGGGCAAGATCGGAAGTGGTTGGGTCACTCTGGTAACTGACGAAAATGTCTGAGGCGATATCAAGGACTGCATCGACCTGCACGCCGGGAGGGGAGAGTGCGATCCCATCCCGATGCAACCGGAAATCTCCATCTGTTGGGAGAACCTCAATCAAACTGCCAGCAGAATCAAGTGCCGGCACACCAGGGATCAGCGTGATCCACGGGAATTGTTCTCGGGTGGCACGTTCAATTAAGGAGCCATGGCCTGCATCTACTTCGAAGATGACGCTTGTGGTTTGTGCGCGATTGAGAACACTGATCAGCGGCGTATCGGTGCGGGTGGAAACCGTGGCCAGATAGGGGAACTGCTCGGTATCCCAATCAAGTTTCAATGGTACTGAGCCCAGTGGCGCTAGGTACAAGCTGATGATCGGGTTGGGTGTTCCGGCGGCCGGGTACCTATGCGGCACCGGCTCTGCGGTAGGAGATGCCGGGTCAGCGATCCATTGCACCTGCACTGCAGATTCATCGAATCTCTCCACGAGCAGACCCGAACTATCCGCAAGCCACCAAAACCCGCGATGACGTTCTAGTTCTTCTGCTGCGATGAAATCCGCGAGACCGTATGTGATGTTGTCAGATTCAGCCTCGAGTAATCGTCGAGGAGTATCCGAACCAGTGACTACAAACAGCGAACGATCATGGACGTATGCGACGACTTCACCATTGGGGCTGATGCGCGGATCGATGCACGGCCCGGGATGTGCGAGTTCTTGCGCAACCGCACCCGGTGTGGTGACGTCGATGAGGAACGGAACGCCATCAAGAGCGAAAGTCGCAGTGCGTACCTTCTCATCAACACTAAATGCCGTGATTCCCGACGTGACCTCGCGCAACCGCTCACGTCGAGCGAGTTCTGCTTCCGGGATCTTCCCCGACGCCAATGTGTGGGCACTGCAGACAAGCCGTTCGGACCATGTGCCATCACGCACTTCGGCGCACCACAGGTCACCTACCGGATCCCGGCCACCTGCGCTCCGGATGAAAACAACTCGCTCACCTCGAGGATCCAGGGCGAAGGATCGAGGAGCGCCCAGCCGAAAACCCCGAGTAGCAGCTTTCTGCCGGGGGAAACTTTCACCAAGATCGGTCGTGTCGCTCACGGTGTCATCCTGCCGGAGAACGGTTCTCGACGTCATCAGTAGCCTTGACGCTTATGAGTCGTCGCCTATTACTCGTTCATGCGCACCCGGATGATGAATCCATCGGAACTGGCGTAACGATGGCGCGCTACGTCTCTGAGGGAGCAGAAGTAACGCTGGTCACCTGCACGTTAGGCGAAGAGGGCGAAATCCTGCTGCCAGATCTTGTGCACCTTGCAGCAGATGCCCAAGATCAGCTGGGGGAGCATCGCCAGGTCGAGCTCGCAGACGCTATGGCCCAATTAGGGGTGAGCGATCACCGGCTGCTCGGAGGTCCTGGCAAATTCCGCGACTCGGGCATGATCGGAATGTCGAGCAATGAGCGAACCGACTGCTTCTGGCGAACGGACCTGCTCATTGCCGCAACGGAGTTGGTGTCAGTCATCCGCGAGGTTCGCCCGCAGGTTGCGGTGACCTACGACGATTTTGGGGGGTATGGCCACCCGGATCACATTCAAGCCCACCGAGTTTTGCATTACGCCATCGACTTGGCGGAGAGTCCGACTTTCCGACCGGACTTGGGTGCGCCCTGGCGGGTGTCGAAAATTTATTGGACCGCCTTTCCCCGCAGTGTCATGAAAGCGGGCATTGAAGCTTTGCAGGAGCAAGGATCCGACAGCCCGTTCGCGGCAATGGATCCTGATGAGATTCCCTTCGCGTGTGATGACGCACTGATTACAACGGTGATTGACGCCCAGGAGTTTCTCCCCGCGAAAATGGACGCTCTGGCCGCACACGCCACTCAAGTTTCGGTTGACGACGGATTTTTCGCGCTCTCCAACAATCTGGGCACAAAGGCTTTTGGGATCGAGTACTTCCGAATTGCTCGCGGGGTTGCAGTTGTTGACGACACGTACGCAGCGGGACCTTTGGGCAATGTGGAGACAGACCTGTTTGCGGGCGTTGACGAGTGATTTCCCGGGTCCTGATCGCAGTTGGTGTGGTTGTGGCGGGCACGGTGATCGGTATCACCGGAGCCTTTGTCCAAGCTCAGCGGTTCGTCTTCACGATTGGCGACCTCACTCTGTCGCTGCCCTGGGGGACGGTGCTCACCGTCATTGTTCTTGGCATCGCGGTCAGAGGGGCCGCGTGGGCAGTTCAGGCTCGTTGGGGGGCATGGCTGCTCTTTCTGGCCTGGCTGGCTGCGACCCTTTTCATGGCGACGAAAACCGCTTCGGGGGATCTGGCGGTGAGTTCTGGTTGGCGGCAACTCGGATATCTCATCGCCGGAGTGGTGATCGGCTCAGGACTTGCAACTTTTCCGCTCCCGCGGGGAACCGTCCACCGTTCCTGAAACGTCGCAGTTCTGTAAGAGCGCGCGTCGGGCAACGATGTTCGACCAGTTGGCCACGTAATATCGGTATCTGGCTGGGGACCGCGGGATTTTTCACCCGCGCCCGTGGCTTACATTCAGGAGAACTTCGAGTTGGGGAGCGTTTTTAGTGGCCGAGCACCAGAGTGAGGAGCCGGCCGCTCCAATGTCTCGAAAGGTCCTTTTCACGATTTTGGGCGTAGTGGCCGCCCTTCTCGTTGTCTATGTGGGTGTTGTGCTCGCAACAGGAGACGGTGTGCGGCCTCGCACCACGGTCGCAGGGCTGCCGATCGGTGGCCTGTCCACAGCCGAGGCTGAACAGGCCCTGGAAGAGCGCCTCGGGCGCCGGGCCGCGAAGAAAATCACGCTGGAGTACGGACCCTCTTCGGTGGCTGTAGTGCCAGCCGAGGCGGGAATGAAACTAAATACAGTTGCGACTATCGCGCAGGCCACAGGTCGCAATTGGAATCCATTTGCCCTCGTGGGTGATCTCATCGGTGAGCGCACCATTGAACCGATAGTCACCATTGACGAGGCAGCTCTCACCGAACAAGTTGCCGCTATTGCCGAGTCTTTATCGACCGAACCTGTCGAACCCACGTTGACCATGACGAACGGTCAACCGGTACTCACCAACGGCAAAGACGGATTCGAACTTGATGAGGCCCTCACCCGCGAGCAACTCACCGCAGCCTTCCTGTTACCGCGCAAGCCCCTTGAAGCCACCGTCGTGATAACCACTCCGGTGATCACCCCCGAGCAGGCTCAAGCATCTGTTGCACTCGCGGAAAAAGCAGTGTCAGAGCCTGTAACTGTTGTGGCATCGGGTCAGAGCATCGTGATCCCGGCACAAACAATTGCCAGGGCATTGAGTTTCACCCGCGAGGGAAATGACTTCATTCCCGTTTTGGATGGCGCCGTTTTGCAGTCTGCAATTGCTCCTGAGCTAAATGCAGTCGAGGTTCCCGGTCGCGATGCCACGTTCAGAATTCGTCAGGGCAGTCCAGTGGTGGTCCCTGCCGTAGTGGGTTCTGGCGTGTCAGATGACGAGCTCGCAGCCAAGGTAGCCACGGTGCTTAATGCCACCGGGGCTGCCCGGACTACCACCGTCACACTCGGAGTGCTGCAGCCGGCGTTGACAACGGAGGCTGCCCGAGAATTAGGAATAACCACCCGCATTTCCACTTTCACTCAGAATTTCCCCGCTGCGGCCTATCGGTCAATCAACATCGGTCGAGCAGCCGAGTACGTCGATGGCACTTTGCTGATGCCAGGAGAAACATTCTCCATGAACGACACCATCAAAGAGCGCACAGTCGCCAACGGTTACACGGTGGGCACTGTGATTGGTGTGGGTGGGGTATTTGATGAGCAACTCGGCGGCGGTGTTTCTGCAGCAACTACAGCTGTGTGGACCGCGGCATTTTTTGCCGGCATGGAGAAGACCGATACTCGAGCCCACTCCATTTACATCTCGCGTTACCAGCCTGGCCTCGAAGCAACGGTGGCCTGGGGAATTTTTGACATGAAGTTCACCAACACCACCCCGAATGCTGTCTTCATCACGACCAAGATGACCAGCACCTCCATGACAGTCTCATTCTGGGGCACGCCAACGTACGATGAGATTCTCGCCGAGTTTGGGCCTCGCACCAATATCCGCAAATACCCCACGATCTACAACAAGTCGAAGCAGTGCAGCCCGCAGACTGGTATTGATGGATTCACTATCAACGTCGACCGGGTCTTTATCAACGATGGCAAAGAAGTCAACCGCGAAACTATTACCACGGTGTACCGGGCTGGTCCGAACGTGATTTGCGGCAAGAAGCCTAAGAAGGATGAGGAGGTGGATGGGAAGAAAGACAAGAAGCCCAAAAAGCCCGGTGCGGTAGATCCGTCGGCTGAACCGTCCCCTTCTCCTTCGGTAGCTGTTGATGGAGATACTTTCGAAAATACGGCGTCTGGCGGCGCGGAGCGTGAGAAGAAGCCAGAGAAGAAGAAAGATCAGAAGCCGGAAAAGAAGAAAGATAAAAAGCAGCAATCGAACGCTTGACGCGGCCTTTTAGTGAACGAGCTCTTGGCCATTCGGTGTGTCTTTCACGGGGAAACCCCGCTCAGCAAGCTCATCGCGTAGCCGATCTGCAGCCGCCCAATCCTTGTCTGCCCGCGCCTGTGCGCGAACCTCCAACAACGCTGTTATTTCAGCGGGAATCTCGCGGGCAACCACGGGCTTACCCACATCGCGAGCAAGATCAAGGCCGAGTAACCGGTCCACAAAAACAAATAATTCAAATTTGCTGCCGGCTGAGACTGTGTCGTCTTTTTCCACCTCGCGCAGTGTGTTGATCACCCGTGGAAAATCTAAATCGTCGTTGGCAAATTCGAGGATCTCTGAACTTGTCGATGCCGGCATGGCAGCCGAGGGTTCAGTGGCCCACGCTGCCACCAACTGACGCCATCGTTGGATCGTCGCATCGGCACCCTCAAGAGCCTGCCATGTCAGGTTCATTTGTTGGCGGTAGCGGTGCTGGAGGAAAGAAAGCCGCAGGGCGAGTGGGTCGAGTCCGCGCGCTTCCACGTCAGATACAAGAACGACGTTCCCTGCGGATTTGCTCATCTTGCGACCTTCGAAGAGCAAATGTTCCCCATGCACCCAATGACGCACCACTTCGTGGCCGGACACTGCATTGCTCTGAGCCCGCTCATCCTCGTGATGCGGGAAGCGAAGATCGATGCCGCCCGTATGCACGTCGATGGTGGTGCCGAGATGACGCCGGCTCATCGCACTGCACTCGGTATGCCAACCGGGAAATCCGACTCCCCACGGGGTATCCCACACAAGTTGCGTTCTCTTCGGGCCCGCCGACTTCCACAAGGCCCAGTCGGCATGGAACCTCTTGGGCATGTCCACGTCGCTTTCTTGGCGATGCCCGGGTCTGAGTTGATCAAGTCGGTTGCCGCTGAGTGCGCCGTAGTCGGGCACGCTTTCTGCAGAGAAAAAGACTGATCCGTCTTTGCCAATGTACGCGTTACCCCGGTCGAGCAGATCCGAGATGAGTTCAATCATGTCTTCGATGGATTCACTCGCTCGCGGGTATTCATCGGCCGGCCGGATATTGAGCGCGGCCAGGTCTTTGTGATAGGCATCTTCATAGTGACGCGCAACTTCCAAGGCCGTCCGATTTTCGTGAACCGACTGCTGCAAAACGCGGTCTTCACCGTCTCCCTGGCCTTCGTCGATACCACCAAGCCCTGTGTCGTCGGCCATGTGACCCACATCTGTGATGTTTGAGATGAGCTGCACCTGAAGACCAGATACCTGGGCCACCCGGCTGATCAGGTCCGCGAGCAAAAACGTCCGCATGTTCCCTACGTGGGCGTCGCGATAGACGGTGGGGCCACAGGCGTACATCAGGAGGCGACCGGGCGTAGCAGGCAAGATCTCGACGACCGAACGAGCCTGGGTGTCATAAAGGCGCACGTCTGCAGCCTAGGTGGGCGTGCGCCGCGCGCAAGAGGCGACCAGAGCGTGTACGTTTGCCCTAACCGCAGGAGCACCTGCGACAACTTGCACCATCCCGACAAATTTCGGAGGCGTCAGTGACGTACGTCATCACTTTCCCCTGTGTAGACCTCAAGGACAAGGCCTGCATCGAGGAATGCCCAGTCGATTGCATCTACGAAGGCGATCGGATGATGTACATCCAGCCCGATGAGTGCGTTGATTGCGGTGCCTGCGAACCCGTGTGTCCGGTCGAAGCCATCTTCTACGAGGACGATGTTCCTGATGAGTGGAAGGACTACACCGCCGCTAACGCTGAGTTCTTTGTAGAGCTCGGTTCACCCGGTGGAGCAGCCAAACTCGGCGCGCAGAGCTTTGATGTTCCGCTTCTCGCTGAGGTCCCGCCGCAGGTGCACGAGCACTGAGCGTGACTCGCTGGGAACGTCTCCCAGATTTTCCGTGGGACACGTTGGCTCCTTACGCAGCCATAGCTCGCGAGCACGCCGATGGCGCTGTTGACCTGTCCATCGGTACGCCCGTCGATCCCACGCCGGAAATTGCTCGTGCAGCTCTGTGTGAAGCGGCAAATTCGCCCGGCTACCCCACCACGTTAGGGATCCCCGAATTGCGGGATGCCGCAGTGGATTGGATGCAGCGCCGTCTCGGCGTACCGGCCAATGTGGGTTTCTTGCCGAGCATCGGCTCCAAAGAAGCGGTGGCCAGCCTCCCGATCCAATTGGGGCTTGGCGCCGCAGACATCATGACCATTCCAGAGGTCGCGTATCCGACCTACGCAGTGGGTGGAGTTGTCGCTGGAGCCAATGTGGTGGTCACCGACGAGCCTGAATCTGTCGCCGGGGCCAGGTTGGCGTGGATTAATTCACCAAGCAATCCCACCGGAGCGGTCCTTTCTGTGGAGCGCCTTCGTGCACTTGTCTCATGGGCTCGGCGAGCGGGCGTAATCCTGGTCAGCGATGAGTGCTACATCGAACTTGGTTGGGAGGCGGAGCCGGTTTCGATCCTGGACCCGAGGGTTAACGACGGCGATCTGACCGGGCTCCTCGCGTTGCATTCGTTGTCTAAGCGATCCAACCTTGCGGGCTACCGATTCGGTTTTGTGGCCGGTGACCCAGCACTCACGGCAGGGCTCTTAGCGGTCCGAAAACACCTTGGCTTGATGGTGCCATCGCCGGTGCAGCGGGCGGCCATTGCCTGCCTACTCGATGATGAGCATGTCCTTGCGCAAAGAGTGCTCTATGCGCAGCGGCGCACACTCTTGCGCGGTGCTCTGGAAACGGCAGGGTTTCGCATTGATCACAGCGAGGCGGGCTTGTATTTGTGGTCTAGCCGCGGTGAAGACAGTTGGGATTCGGTGCGCTGGTGTGCGCAACGCGGTGTGATCGTGACGCCCGGAGCGTTCTACGGACGTGCCGGAGAGCAGCACATTCGCGTAGCGATTACGGCCACAGATGAACGCGTGGCAGCGGCAGCGGCGCGTCTCGTCGCAGAGTGAGCCTTGCCGCAGAGTGAGCCTCGTCACACCCACCCTGTCGATTTCGCCCGCTTCCCGGGTCAATTCGCCAAAGGGTCAATGAAATTCCCCATGTGTTGGTGATTTCGCCCGGGTGCGAAGGCCGTGAACGTTCGATGGAGTGTGAGGCCTGAACTTCATGGAGTGCGACTGGATCGGTACGCTCACGGCAGGAGGTCACGGTGACTGAAATTTCATTGCGCTACCCCGAAGGCGATCTGCCTTTGGCGAGCGTGCCATCAACGGTGGGCGAGTCCGGAATCGACATCTCGCCGTTGCTGCGCGAGACCGGTCGGGTGACCCTTGACCACGGATTCGTGAACACCGCTTCCTGTCAATCCGCGATCACCTACATCAATGGCGACGAAGGCATCCTGCGGTACCGCGGGTATCCCATCGACCAACTGGCCCAAGAGTCAACGTTTCTCGAGACGTCGTATCTGTTGATTTATGGCAATCTGCCCACCGCTGTCGAACTCGCAGAGTTCGAGAACTCCATCAGCAAGCACACCATGCTTCATGAAGATCTCCGACGTTTCTTCGATGGCTTCCCGCGCGAGGCACACCCGATGCCGGTGCTCTCCTCTGCAGTGTCGGCTCTGTCAACGTTCTACCAAGACTCGCTGGATCCTTTTGACCCCGAGCAAGTTCATATATCGACGATTCGCCTGCTCGCCAAAATGCCCACCATTGCGGCCTACGCCTACAAGAAGTCCGTGGGCCAGCCGTTCTTGTACCCGAACAACTCGCTCGGCTACGTCGAGAACTTCATGCGCATGACTTTCGGTGTTCCGGCTGAGGAGTACGAGCTGAACCCGGTGGTGGTCCGTGCGATTGATCAACTCTTCATTTTGCACGCAGATCATGAGCAGAACTGTTCGACGTCGACAGTTCGGCTGGTGGGTTCATCGCATGCCAACATGTTTGCGTCGGTAAGCGCTGGTATCAATGCTCTCTTCGGGCCTTTGCACGGTGGCGCAAACCAGGCTGTGCTGGAGATGCTCGAGAACATTCACGCTTCAGGTGGTGGAGTAAATACTTTCATCAAGCGCGTTAAAGAACGTGATGAAGGCATCCGGCTCATGGGATTTGGCCACCGCGTGTACAAGAACTACGACCCTCGCGCAGCAATCGTCAAGAAGTCGGCCTACGGGGTCTTCGAGCAGATGAATGTCAGCGATCCGTTACTCGATATCGCGTTGCGCCTTGAAGAGGTGGCCCTGGGCGACGACTTCTTCATCTCGCGCAACCTGTATCCGAACGTCGATTTCTACACGGGTTTGATCTACAAGGCGATGGGCTTCCCGCCGCGCATGTTCACGGTCCTGTTCGCACTCGGCCGGCTCCCGGGCTGGATTGCGCAGTGGAGGGAAATGATCGACGACCCCACCACAAAGATTGGGCGCCCACGTCAGATTTACGTCGGCGACACTCTCCGCGATTACGCCCCGATCACAACACGCTGATCGCGCCAAGGGATCGCGTAATGACCCAGTTAGATGAAGGCGATTGGCAGTCGGTCTCCACAAAACTGGCCCTTGCCCGAAGAATCACCTTGTTGTTTGCTCTTGTTCCGGTGTTGGTGGTTGTCTGCGTGCTGTGGTGGTGGGAAGAAGTTCCCGATTTCGTGGCGCCCACTGTTGCAGTTGTTGCCGTGGTTATCGGAATCTGGGCGTGGTGGATCATCGGGCGGCGAGTACGTTCCTTTGGCTACTTGGAGCGTTCAGAAGATCTTCTGGTGCGCAGTGGGATTCTTTTTCAGCGGCTCGTGATCGTGCCTTATGGCCGAATGCAATTGGTGGATGTCACTGCCGGGCCACTTGACCGTGCTCTCGGTATCACCAGCGTGCAGTTGCACACAGCGGCAGCCACGACTGATGCAGTGATCCCCGGACTCACCCCCGAAATCGCGGCCCAGGTACGCGATCGATTGGCACTTGCTGGCGAATCCCGCAATCCGGGCGTGTGATTTCCCCGTGAGTTTTGCTGGATCAATGTTGAATGAAGATGGTCCTTGGCGCGTTAACCCCATTTCGCCTCTCGTGCACGCTGCTCGCTCGGTGCCGGTGTGGTTGGGGTTGGTCTTTGTTGGGGCGTCTGCTGTGGGGTATGTCTGGGGCCCACTAACAATTCTGTTGAGTGTTTTTATCATCGTCACCTTGGCTGGGATCGTCGCTCTTTTTCAATTTGTGAATTGGCAGCGACTCACTTTTTGGTTTGATGATCAGGGTGACTTCCGAGTTGATTCAGGCGTTCTGACGCGGCAACAGCGCCGGATTCAACTTTCGCGCGTGCAAGCCGTTGATGTGGTGCAACCTTTAGTGGCGCGACTGTTCTCGATGGCCGAGATCACGATTGAGGTCGCCGGTACGGGTGAATCGAGGGTGCGGCTGTCTTTTCTCACGCTCAATGAGGCGCACCTGCTTCGTGAAACCATTTTGACCCGTGCGAGAGGCGCCGCACCCGACGGTTCCACGGTAGCGAGGCCTGATGAGGTTACGGTCCTTTCGAGGGTCCCGTGGCCGACACTCGCGGTGTCATTACTGCTACGCACCTCCACCGCAGGCTTGCTGATCCTGACCGCTGTGATTCTTGCAATTGCGATCAGAAGAGAAGGCTGGTCAGGCCTCGGCTTGGCGCTCATCACTGGCGGTGTTCCGATTCTGACGGTATTCGCTGAGTTCATCCGCTATTACGGCTTCACCGTTTCCGAGGCCGAGGATGGACTGCGGCTTCGCTTTGGGTTACTCAAGACTGAGCATCGAACTATTCCAGCTGGTCGGGTCCAAGCGATCGAGATAGTTGAACCATTGCTCTGGCGTCGGAAGGACTGGGTTCGGGTTCGCGTAAACATTGCTGGGGTGGGCAAGGCATCTGACTCATCATCTTCTTCCAACGGAGGAGAAACTTTGCTCACTCCAGTTGCTACGAGGATGGAAGCGCTCGCGCTGGTCTCCCGCTTGATGCCGTCCCTCAATTTCGAATCCATGGAGTGGCATAGCGCTCCGCGTCGCGCGTGGCGGCGCTCACCCGTTCAGTATCCGATGTTGGCGATCGGTTGGACCGATTCCTTTTTTACCGCCCGACGCGGACGGATTAATAGGCGAACAGCTGTGATCCCGATCGCGCGCGCCCAATCGGTGCGTTGGACCCAAGGCGCATGGGAGCGGGCGTTGAATCTTGCAAGTGTGCACGTGGATTCCACCCCAGGACCGGTGCGCATCAGCGGACTGCATCTCGATGCTGAATTTGCGAAGACAGTTGCGGGTGAACAAGCCGAACGTTGTGCCGCGCAGGTGAGATGAATCAGTCGGTGGCATGCAGGGCGGCGTTGAGCCCACCCCACGTTCCTGTCCGCTGAACCACCTCGATGGCTCCGGTGAGTGAATTGCGTCGGTAGAGCAGATCGTTCTGGCCCGAGAGTGCTGATGCTTTGCTCGTGGTGCCGTCGGGGAGGGTCACTTTGGAGCCCCCTGTCACGTACAAGCCGGCTTCCACAACGCAGCCGTCTCCGAGAGAAATTCCCACACCAGCGTTGGCGCCGATCAAACACCCGCTGCCGATGGTGATCATCTCCTTGCCGCCGCCGGAGAGCGTGCCCATGATCGAGGCGCCGCCACCTATGTCAGAACCGTCGCCGACCACCACGCCGGCAGAGATACGCCCTTCGACCATCGATGTGCCAAGAGTCCCGGCATTGAAGTTCACAAATCCTTCGTGCATCACCACAGTTCCGGGAGCAAGGTATGCACCAAGTCGCACCCGGTCTGCGTCGGCGATCCGCACTCCTCCGGGCGCTACGTAATCCACCATGCGGGGAAAACGATCTGTGCCAAAAACGGTCACATGCGCACCGCGGCTCTTGGTCCGCAAGCGCACGTCACCAAGACGGTCGATCGGAACAGCACCGAGGTTGGTCCACGCGACGATCGGCAGCAGACCAAAGATTCCATCAAGGTTGATCGTGCGTGGTCGGACGAGTCGTGCGGAGAGCAGGTGGAGTCGCAGGTATGCATCAGCGGTGTCTGCGGGGGGTGCTTGGAGATCGGGGATGACTGTCCGAACCACGTTGACTGAGACTCCGCGCAGTTCGTCGTGCGCCATTGCCGCATCAAGGTGCGCCACATCTGTTGGTTGACCACCGAGAGTGGGCGCGGGGTACCACACATCGATGATGGTGTTTCCATCGAGTGTCGCAAGGCCTAGCCCAGAGGCTGCACCGGTAACAGGATCGAGCGGGGTGGCGGGGTTCGGGTTCGCGGTCACAGCACTACCGTAGCGACGTGACCAGTTTGCCGCCGTTGCGCATTGACGCTGGTGTTGTCGAACTCACTGAGCAGTTGATCGACATACCCAGCGAGTCCCACCATGAGAGTGCCCTGGCTGATCTGGTGGAGGCTGCTCTTGGTGCCTGTGCACACCTTCAGGTGGATCGGCTCGGAGATACGATCGTTGCTCGAACCCACCTCGGCAGATCCAGCCGGGTGTTGATTGGTGGTCACCTCGACACCGTGCCGGCTCATGGGAACATTCCGCATCGCACTGAGGGCGATCTGATCTATGGGCTTGGCGCGGCAGATATGAAAGCCGGACTCGCGATCGGATTGCGCTTAGCTACTACGGTCAGTGCTCCCACTCGTGATGTGACCTACGTCTTCTATTCGGGAGAAGAAGTCGCGGCTGAGTTCAACGGACTCGGTCACGTAATGGAGCACCGGCCAGAGCTTCTCGCGTGTGATGCGGCGATTCTGATGGAGCCAACTCATGGAATCGTCGAGGCTGGCTGCCAGGGCACGATGCGGGCGCAGATCGTGATTCCTGGGGAGCGCGCGCATAGTGCTCGATCGTGGATGGGCGTTAACGCGATTCACGCAGCGCGCCCGGTGCTGACGATTCTGGAGGACTATCAGCCGCGTCGTCCGATCGTCGAAGGGCTCGAATACCGGGAGGGACTCAACGCGGTAGCGATCACTGGCGGAATCGCTGGAAATGTGATCCCCGACGAATGTGTGGTGACCGTCAACTTCCGCTTTGCCCCGGATCGCAGCGTTGCAGAAGCCGAGGCGCACCTGCGTGAAGTTTTTTCAGGGTGGGAACTCGTCATCGTCGACGAAGCTCCAGCTGCCCGACCAGGTCTTGATTTACCGATGATTCAAGAATTTGCCGCGGCGATGGGTGCGCCCGCGCAACCCAAGTTTGGTTGGACTGATGTTGCCCGGTTTGCGGCACTCGATGTACCTGCACTGAATTTTGGTCCGGGAGATCCGACTCTTGCACATCACCGCAACGAGTGCGTATCCATCACCCAGGTTCTTGACGTTGAATCTCGGATGCGTAACTGGCTCACGCAGTAGCCCGTCCCCACCAACGAATTGTCCCCGCACAACAACTCGAGCCTCTAACGGCGGTTCGGCATCGGAATTCTCCGGACAGAACCGCCGCCAGAGGCTCGGCAGTATCGATGATGAGCGTCAGGCTTGCTTGACTGCTTCTACGTCGAGAGTGATTTTGATGTTCTCCGAAACGAGCACGCCACCGGTGTCGAGCGCTACGTTCCACTCAAGACCGAAGTCGCGACGATTGATGTCTGCTTCGCCTTCGAAACCGATGCGGGTGTTGCCCCACGGGTCCTGCGAAATACCGACGAGCTCGAACTTCACTGGGACGCTCTTGGTGACGCCGTGAACGCTGAGATCACCAGTCACCACGAAGTCGCTGCCCTTGGCTTCGACGCCGGTTGAGACGAAGGTCATCTCGGGGAAGGACTCGACGTCGAAGAATTCTGCAGAGCGCAGGTGGTTATCGCGGTCGTCATTCTGGGTATCGACGCTGGTGAGCAGCACGGTGAGCTGGGCCGAGGAGTTGGCGGGGTCGTCGCCATTGAGAGTGAAGGTTCCGGCGAAATCCGTGAAACGGCCGCGGACCTTGGCGATCATCGCGTGACGCACGGAAAAGCCGATGGTGGTGTGAGTGGGGTCGATCTGCCACGTGCCCGTGGTGTCGGTCAGATTGGTCATGGGTGGTCCTCCTGTAGATGAACATTCAACTATTTGGTTGAAGATACAACTACTTGGCTCCCGCTGTCCAATCCGATCCGTACGATTGCCGCCGTGCCCTCCTCGACGTCATATGCCGTGTGCGTTTTTTGCGCCTCCAGTAATGCGATAGACCCTCGGTACCTCACGCTGGCCACAGAAACGGGTGAAGCGATCGCACAGAACGGTTGGACCCTGGTCTCTGGTGGCGGGGGCATCTCCATGATGGGTGCGCTAGCAGCAGGTGCGCGCGCACAGGGAGGGCACACCGTGGGCGTGATTCCCCAAGCCCTGATTGACCTCGAGGTGGCCGACAACCAAGCCAATGAACTGGTGGTGACCATGGACATGCGCCACCGCAAAGGCGTCATGGACGAGCGCTCTCACGCGTTTTTGGCGCTACCTGGGGGGATTGGGACCCTCGAGGAACTCATGGAAGTCTGGACCGCCCACAGCCTGAATATGCACGAGAAGCCTGTGGTGGTACTCGACCCTTGGGGTGACTACGACTTACTTCGGGCGCAAGTGGCGCTCTGGGTTGAGCGGGGTTTTGTTCGCCCAGGCGCTGTTGCCAGAGTCAGCTGGGTCACCTCTATCGATGAGGCAATGGTCGCCCTTTCGCGATGAAAGACCGGTTTCATGATGGGATGGGGCATGGCCGTTGTGTTTTTTCTCCTCGCATTCGCCGTGATCGTGGTCGTGGCCCTCATGCTGACCGGCCGATGGAATCCGACCCTTGGCACCGAAACTGACCCGCGCGGCCCAGGCCTGGTCGATGGCCAAGAGCGCTTTGACGTGGTGATACGGGGCTACCGCATGGACCAGGTCGACGAGGCCATCGCCGAACTACAGGCCAGGGTGCGCGAACTAGAAAAGTGAGGAGTACCTCATACCCCCCAGAGCCGTAACTCCTTGCAGGGGGCGGGGAAGCACCGATCGCGCTCATTGGAGATAATGGTGTCTCGTCGTTAAGGGAGCCTCTCAGGAGACCTGCAACGCCAAAGACAAGGTCCGTCCGCCTTTCGGGCAGACCAACTTGAGCGGGACAACGGAAGGGGACGCAGATGGCCGCGATGAAGCCGCGGACGGGCGATGGCCCAATGGAGGTCACCAAGGAGGGTCGCGGATACGTCATGCGCGTTCCACTTGAAGGTGGTGGCCGTCTGGTCGTCGAGCTCAACAAGGATGAGGCCCAAGATCTGGGAGAGAAGTTGCTCGCAGTTTTCGCCTAGACCTGATTCACACACACTCGTCTTCGGGGCCTTCAGCGTTCGCGCTGAGGGCCCCGTTTCGTGTATTGAGGAAGACTGTGTTGGGGAAAACTAAATGCTGCTTCTTAGCTGCGACCGCGCAGAGCGCCAACAAGCAAGCCGGAACCGGACGTGATGAGCGCAGGCAACCAGTCGTCGTCATCACGTAAATGCGCGGCGGTGTCGCGCAGAGCAATGGTCTCGGGGTCGCGTCGCGCGGGATCGGCAATTGCGTTTTCGTCCAGAACCCCCACAAACACGACGAGACCACCAATGCGCAACAGTCGCTTAGCTTGGGCTAAAGCCGCTGGGTATTCAGCACGGTCGCCATCAATGACGACCATGTCATAGGCGGCGTCAGACATTCGGGGCAAAACTTCGAGGGCTCTACCTGCAATGAGACGGGCGCGCAGATGGTCAAAGCCGAGTGCGGCGAGAGTTTCGCGGGCAACCCTTTGGCTCTCCGCTTCAATGTCGATGCTGGTCAAGACACCGCCGGGCGTGATGCCACGCAGTAGTGCGGCCCCGGAAACACCTGTGCCTGTGCCCACTTCAACGATTGCCTGTGCCTGTACCGAAGCGGCTAGCAGTTCGAGCGTGGCAGCCGCAGCAGCGCTCACCGGCTGGCACCCTAAATCCTCAGCCCGAGCCCGTGCCTCACGGATTGCTTCTGGCTCCTCGAGCCAATTTTCGGCGTAATCCCACGAACTAGCGGTGGGTGGGGTGGATGCAGTGATGGGGCACCTCCAGGGTGAGCGGGCAGTTCGAGTGGTACATGGAGCAGGTCGTGTGGTGGCGTAGGTGCGATTCGCGCCGAGCCTAGCGTTGATCTACGGTAGCGGGAGAAGTAGAAGTAATTGTGCGAAGAATGCCTGGAGAAAATGCCTTGAGAGAGGGCGCGACATGAGCGAGCAGTTTCCCCCGCAGGTTTCCTTCGTGGAACCGCCTCTACCGCCGCGCCCAGAACCTGCCCTTCGCCGTGGTCCGGGCATGCTGGCCGTGGTCACTGTCGCCACGGTTGTCTCGCTCATTGTGGGTGGGTTCGCCGGTATTGCTGGATACGTGATCGGCCGAAGCATTGAGGGCGAATCCGTTGCAGCAGTTGCCCCCGCTCAAGAATTATCAGCTGAAACTGCCGCCGCTCTCGTGCGCGATCCCGGTTCCATTGCGGTAATTGCCAAATCAGTTCTTCCATCTGTGGTGTCGATCTTGATTAATGGCAGTGGCCGAGATGGTCAAGGATCTGGTTCTGGATTTGTGATCCGTCCAGACGGTTACATTCTCACGAACAATCACGTTGCGGCGCCAGCAGCAAATGGGGGTGAACTGACGGTCGAGTTCAGTGATGGTTCACGTGAACCGGCGACCATTGTTGGGCGCAATACTTCTTATGATTTGGCGGTACTCAAAGTAGACCGCAGCGGACTTCCCTCTGTAGTCTTGGGCGATTCAGAAGCAGTGAATGTAGGCGATGCAGCGATCGCGATCGGCGCGCCCCTTGGACTAGAGGGAACAGTCACCGCGGGCATCATCAGCTCAATCGATCGTCCGGTAAGGGCCGGTGGCAGCGGTGAAATGGCATACATCAATGCCATCCAGACCGACGCAGCGATCAACCCAGGAAACTCTGGTGGCCCGCTGCTTGATTCCGCAGGTCGGGTGATTGGTGTGAATTCCGCCATCGCGACCTTGGTATCGGCGATTACTGGTGAAGGTGGCTCCATCGGTTTGGGCTTTGCTATTCCGATTAATTCGGCGAAGCGAATATCGGAAGAGCTCATCGCCACAGGGGATTCCCAAACCCCGATCATTGGAGTCACCCTCGACAAAACCTTCACTGGCATTGGCGCACGCGTTGCTGAAATCACTGTTGACGGACCTGCCCAGGGTGAACTTCGCCAAGGCGATGTGATTACCAAATTGAACGGCCGTGCTATCGATGACTACACGGAACTCGTGGTGACGATCCGCAGTTATTCACCCGGTGAAGAGATTGAGGTGATCTTCGAGCGCGGCAGCCAACAGCGCACGGCACGCGTCACTTTGGGTTCATCGAAGGCCATCGGTTAAGGCTGATCCCCACCCGGCATACCCTGAGCACATGTTCGACATCGGATTAGGCGAGATCCTCGCCCTCGGCGTGATCGGACTTTTGGTGTTTGGGCCCGAACGGCTGCCCAGGGCTGCGGCGGATGCTGGCAAGTGGCTCAAGCAGATTCGGGCGATGGCGATTTCAGCCCGAAAGGACCTCACCGATTCGGCCGGAATCGATATGACGGAAACGATGGACTCGGTCAAGGAATTACGGGATCTACACCCACGCAATATTGCTGCCACATTTTTCAAGGACGACGAACCTGAACAGGAGAATCCACCGCCTGCGAAGCCCGGGCCCTCCTACGACCCGGACCTCACATAGGGCGACGGTGGTTCAGCGGCCGGCTGGTGAGATGTTGAGTGAGACCCCGGCCAGTCCGCGCGGCTTCGAGGTGAGTGCGGCGGCTATTTCTCGCAGAGCTATGGCGGCGGGCTCGTCTGGAAAACTGATGACGAAGGGCTCGCCGTTGTCACCACCTTCGCGTAGGCGCACATCGAACGGAATTTTCCCGAGCAGTGGTACGTCGCTGCCGAGAACGCGGGTGAGGTTTTCCGCGACGAGGCTGCCACCGCCCATTCCGAAGAGATCCAATGGCTCACCGCAGCATGGGCATGGGAACGAGCTCATGTTTTCAATGACGCCAGAAACCTTTTGGTGGGTTTGCTCTGCCAGAGTCCCAGCACGAACAGCAACATCGGCTGCGCCTGGCTGAGGTGTGGTGACCACGACTATCTCGGCAGTAGGCAGCAACTGCGCCGTGGAAATTGCAATATCCCCGGTACCCGGAGGCAAATCCAGAATGAGTACATCTAGATCCGTCCACCACACATCTGTGAGAAATTGACTGAGTGCTCGGTGCAGCATCGGCCCTCGAAATGCGACGGGTGTCTCTATGCCGCCAGGCTTGAACGGCAGCATGGAAATCACACGCACTCCGTGTGCCTGCGGGGGCATGATCATGCCTTCGACCATCGTGGGTCGTTCAGTCACACCAAGAATGCGGGGGATGGAGTGGCCGTACACGTCGGCATCAATCAGGCCCACGCTCAACCCCTGCTGGGCCATCACAACTGCAAGGTTTGCGGTCACCGAAGATTTACCCACGCCGCCTTTGCCTGACGCGATGGCAAAGATTCGGGTAAGTGAACCTGGCTTACTGAAGGGATTGTCTTTCTCCTCTTGGCCCCCGCGCAGGATTTTCTTCATTTCGGCGCGTTGTTCATCGCTCATGACATCGAGGTGAACATCAACCCGCTTGACGTCGGGCACTTTCATGACAGCGTCAACAACTCGATCGGTAATGGTGCCGCGCATTGGGCAGCCGGAGACGGTCAGGTAGACGTCGACCTCGACGATTCCATCCTTGCGAATATCGACACTCTTGAGCATTCCGATCTCGGTGATCGGACGGTTGATCTCAGGATCGTTTACGGTGCTGAGTGCAACATTGATGGCCTCGAGGTTTGGTGACATGCATTGATGCTATTCGGTGCTGTTACTGCCTGCCTGATCGCGTTCGATCGCATCCATACGCGCATTGATGTCGGAGAGCAGATCACGGAGCTCGCTGCGCATGAAATCACGGGTAGCCACTTCGCCAAGTGCTCCGCGAAGGGAAGCAATCTCTCGGGCCAGATAGTCGCTGTCGGCCAGGAGCCGCTCAGTGCGCAGGCGGTCTTCTTGATATTGCACCCGATCGCGATCGGTCTGGCGATTTTGAGCAAGCAGAATCAAAGGTGCTGCATATGACGCCTGAAGTGAGAGCAACAAGGTGAGAAAGATAAACGGGTAAGCATCTGGGCGAAGACCAGCAGGTGCGACGATGTTGAAGATCAACCACGCGATGATGACGACGGTCATCCACGCGATGAAGGCCCACGAGCCGATATGGCGTGCCACGCTTTCAGATAGCCGGCCGAACCGCTCCGGATCCAACGATGGCCGGATGCCGATTCCGCGATCAAGTGGCTGATCCACCCGTGCCGACTTATCTCGAGTGTTGTTATCCATGACCATGCGCCTCATTGCTGGACTGCTCGCGCCAATCAGGGGGCAGCATGTGGTCAATAACGTCGTCGACAGTGACCGCGCCCAGAAGGCGATTGTTCTCATCAACCACAGGCAAAGCGACCAGGTTGTAGGCAGCAAAACTGTGGGTCACCTGCGAAAGAGGGGTTTCTGCGCGCACCGGTTCGATAGAGGTATCGACGACCGCAGAGACCAACGTGGATGGTGGTTCCCGCAAGAGCCGCTGAAAATGGCACATGCCCAGGTACTTACCGGTGGGAGTCTCCGTGGGCGGCCGGCAGATGAAGACCTGCGCGGCTAACGCGGGGGAGATGTCCACCTTGCGAATGCTTGCCAGCGCCTCAGCCACGGTGGCATCGGGCGGCAAGATGATCGGCTCTGAAGTCATCATGCCGCCGGCGGAAAAGTCGTCATAACTGAGCAGTCGACGAATATCGTCGGCTTCGTCAGGCTCCATCAACTCGAGCAGATCTTGCGCTTGCTGCGGAGGCAACTCCGAGATGAGGTCAGCAGCGTCGTCGGGATCCATCTCCTCGAGCACGTCGGCAGCACGTCCAGCTTCGAGCATCTGCAAAATTTGAACGCGATCGTCCTCCGGAAGTTCCTCGAGGATGTCGGCGAGTCGCTCATCATCAAGTGCACGCGAAACTTCCATTCGACGTTGCACGGGAAGATCGTGAAGAAGAACCGCGACGTCAGCGGCGCGCATGGTGTCGAGTGATGCGAGCAGCCGCTCAACGGGTTGGCTTGGCTCAGGAAGAGACAGTCCGGTTACTTCATCCCAGTCGACCACGAAGCGCTCGCCTTTACGGCGGAAACCTGAGCCGCCCCGACGCACAAAAAGTTCGGTGATGAACCAATCCTTCGCGCGACCCTGCTCGACTGCAACGTCGAGAAGAGTGACGGTGCTGGCATCTTCTTTCACCACGAGTGAGCGATCGAGGAGTTCTGCGGTAACGAGAGTCTCGTTGCTGCGCTTTTCGAACCTGCGCAGATTCACCGCTCCGGTCACGATGATTTGGCTGGCGTCTATCGCGGTGACCTTGGTCATAGGAATGAAAATTCGGCGGCGGGGTGGCACCTCGACCACGAGGCCGGTCAGGCGCGGCGGATTCGCCCCAATGCGCAGGACCACGATGGCATCACGTACCTTGCCCACCTGGTCGCCATGTGGGTCAAAAACCCCGATGCCGGTCAGCCGGGCGAGGAATACTCGCGTGTTGGTCCCTGTCGTCACCTGCGAAGGGTACCCCTGCGAAGAAGTTCCATTGCTCAGGAAACTCACGGAGCGAGAAAGGCGGTGGCTAGGTGTCCCATGGCGTGATGAGCCGCCCGCCTGGCCCGGATCTTGCTCGGTTGGGAATCGCGGTCATTTTTATCTCCCTGAGCGGGCCGATGATCGCAGCCACGGCGGCCGCTCCACTTGCGATTGCGTTTTGGCGCTGCTTTATCGGCAGCGGTCTCACCGGCGTCTGGGTGCTCTTCCGCGACAGGTCAGGCATTCGTTCATTGACGGGCAGAGAGCTACGCCTCACCGCCTTTGCGGGTGTGCTGCTCGGGCTGCATTTCGCCACGTGGATCCCGTCACTGTGGCTGACGAGTATCGCCTCTTCGACGGCTCTGGTCGCTACTCAACCAATCTGGGCCGCGATCATCGCAAGGGCACTTGGCATAAAGATTCCACGAATTGTGTGGATCGGCATCGGGATATCGCTCATCGGCGTAATCGTGCTTACCGGTGTTGATTTCTCCATGGATCCGACCAGCTTGATCGGTGATGCTCTCGCTTTACTGGGCGCAGTATTTTCTGCCGCCTATGTGACCGTCGTGGAGAGAGTTCGGCAGACGGTGTCAACGTCGACCGTGACCTTTGTGGCGTATGGCGTTTCGGCCTTGGCGGTTCTGCCGATTCTCATGATCGCCGGGCAACCACTTATCGGATTCAGTGCGCAGGCATGGCTGCTCATCTTGGGTGTGACACTCGGTGCGCAACTACTCGGCCACACGTTGATGAGCAAGGTACTTAAAACCACGTCGGCCACCGTTGTCTCGTTGGCGATTTTGTTGGAAATGCCAGGTGCGACTTTGATTGCCGCAGTGTGGTTGGGGCAGGTCCCACCCCTTGCGCTCTATCCTGCAGCGGCGTTGATCTTTGCTGGTTTGTTCGTCGTTATTAGAGCGAGCGCTCCGAGAGGTGAGTTGGTGGAGTCGCCCCCCGTGTGAGTACGGCGGAGAGAGGCACCAGTACGGCAGCGGCCGCAGCGGCGCATGCGATGCCCCAACCTGGTCCCCACGTATTGGCAATGGCACCGACAACGATCGGTGCGGCAACAAATCCGGCGCGCGATAACCAACTCACCATGGATACGCCCGCGGCTGGTTTGATGCCGGGGATGTGGGCGGCTGCGCGCATTGCTGCCGGGAAGAGCGTTGCCACGCTGTAACCGGCGACGAAACATGCGATCACGAAAGCCCAAGCGCTGCCCACCAGTAGGCCCGCGGTGAGGACTATCGCTGCGGAGGCCATTCCGACGCGTACCACGCGAAGTTCGCCAAAACGATCGACGAGGCGATCGCCCGTGAATCGACCGATTGTCAAACCTGCTGTAGATGCCACGAATGCCACGCCGATGAACTGGCTTGGTGTGTCGATTGAGGTCAGATAAATCGAACTCCACTGGCCGGGGATCATCTCGACGACTACCGCGAGAACTGTGAACAGGCCAAGCGTTGCAGTGAGTGGGGTGAGCGCCCGCTTGCGCGCGATCGCAAGGAAACCGCTGCCGTCGGGACTGACCGATGAAGGATCTGCCATGGAGAGTTGGTCGGTTTCATCTTCCACTGCGAGGTCAGATTCCAGATGGCTATCTGGATCAGGGCCGGGGAGCAGCCAGCGCGCAGTGAGCAGCACTGTTCCCACGGTGAATATCGCGGTCACGATCAGAGTGAGTGCCAGCGATGCTCCAATGACTGCGCTACCTGCACCGATGAGCCCACCTGTCACTGCGCCCAGTGCCCAGTAGCCATGGAAAGCATTGATGATTGAGCGCTTGTACAGTTTTTGCACGCGCAGTGAGTGCGCATTCATCGCGGCGTCCATCACCGCATCCATTCCGCCAATCCACAGCAGCACCGCCGCGAAGGCCCACACTCCTGGAACAAAAGCGAGCAGGGGAGTCATCGGTGCGAAGAGGAGCAGTGTGACCACCGAGACGCGTGCGCTGCCCCATTTTCCGGCCGCCCAGCCAGCCCACGGGCCCATGATGAGTCCGCCAGCAGCTCCGGCGGCCAGCGCTATTCCCACCTCTAGATCGCTGATCGCGAGGTCGGACTGAATATCGGCGAGCCGTGGCACCCAGACAGCGAGTGAGAGTCCGTTGGCGATGAACAGCGCCGAGACCGCGATGCGAGCACGATGGGCTGCGTCCTTGGTCACACGTGGACCCTACGTGGTGGCTGACTAACATCGCGCTAACGGGAGCGGGGGAGGTGGATGCATGTCAGCGTTAATTCCCTGCGTGGGGGGCATCGTGATCAATCCTGCTGGATTTCTCCTGGTGGTACAGCGCAAAAATGAGCCAGCACGCGGAATGTGGTCCTTGCCTGGCGGTCGAGTTGAACACGGCGAAACAGCTGAAGTCGCCGTTATGCGCGAGGTCACGGAGGAAACCGGAATCTTTGCGCAAGTGCTGCGGCAAGTGGGAACTGTGCAGCGTGCTGCTCCGGGCGGTGGCATCTACGACATTCGAGATTTCCTTATGCTCGACGTTTCTGACAGTCCGCCAAATGCAGCCGATGACGCTCTAGATGCTCGCTATGTGACCCCTGCGCAACTGCGTGAGCTGCCTACCAGCCCAGGTCTCATTGAGGCATTGACGGAGTGGGGAATCATGTCTTCTGGTGTGGATACGTTTCACCCGTGATGCCCACCACAATGGATACATGACCAGGGTGCTTGCCGTCGCCAATCAGAAGGGCGGCGTTGCTAAAACAACCACGGTCGTGAACTTGGCTGCCGCGCTGGCAGAACTAGGCCGCTCGGTACTTGTGGTTGACCTGGATGCGCAAGCATGCGCCACTTTCAGCCTTGGCATAGATCCTGAGGATCTGGCAACGGGCGTGATGGACGTTTTTCGGGGAACCTCTGCGATTGGCCTGATTCAGCACACAGCCGATGGCGTCGATGTCCTGCCTGCCAAACTCGATCTGGCTGGAGCCGATCAACTCCTGGCCACGAAAGCCGGCCGTGAATTTGTTCTGCGTGATGCGCTGAAGCAGTTCGCTGGCACGTACGACTGGATCATCTTGGATTGTTCGCCATCGTTGGGGATCATCACCATTAATGCACTCGCCGCTGCAGATGAGGTCATTATCCCGCTGCAGTGCGAAACGCTGTCGCATCGAGGTGTGGGGCAACTGATGGGGACCATTTCAGACGTGCAGCGACTGGTAAATCCGCGACTACGAGTAAGCGGGATTTTGCCAACACTTTTCGATGGCCGCACTGCACATGCGCGATCAGTTCTTGCTGATCTTGGTCCGCGGTATGGCTTTGAGGTTCTTGCGCCCATCTCGCGGTCAATCAGATTCGCTGAAGCTCCAGCCGCCGGTCGCAGCATTCTAGCAACTGCGCCGTCATCAAAAGGCGCACGTGAATACCGATCACTCGCAACACAACTCGATCAGTAGCGCGAACTAGCGAACCGATTTACGTTTTTGCTTGCGGTTCACCGCTCTTGGTGCGGCGCCGAGCCCGATTGCGCTTGGCCTTATCAACGGCAGGCTCATTTGATTTTTCAGCGGGCTTCTTGGGTGCTGGCTTCTTCTCCACCGGCTTTGAATTTATCCGCTTTGCAGATTTTAGTTCTATGTCTTCGACTGACTCAGAGTTGATCCCGGTGCGGGTTTGCTGCGCCTTGGGCAACCGACCAGTCACACCGCGAGGAATATTCAGGCCGGTGAAAACGTGATCGCTCGATGAGTACGTCTCGATCGGATCCTTGAAGGGGAGTTTCAGCGCGCGGTCGATCATCTGCCAGCGGGCGATGTCTTCCCAGTCGACGAGTGTGACGGCAACGCCGGAGTTACCCGCCCGCCCGGTACGACCAACGCGGTGCAGGTAGGTCTTCTCATCATCGGGGCACTCGTAGTTAATGACATGCGTGACGTTGTCTACGTCAATGCCGCGCGCGGCCACATCGGTGGCGACGAGTACGTCGACCTTGCCGTTGCGGAATGCGCGAAGAGCCTGCTCGCGAGCGCCCTGTCCGAGATCACCGTGAACTGCGCCGACTGCGAAACCGCGTTCGGTGAGATCGTCCATGATCTTTTGCGCTTTGCGTTTGGTGCGGGTGAAGATCATCACGAGTTGACGACCCTCGGCTTGCAGGATGCGGGCTACTAGTTCGATTTTGTCCATGGGATGTGCGCGCCACACATGCTGCTCGATCGCATCGACCGTGGCGCTCTCATCGTTCGGGTCGGCAGCGCGAATGTGCGTGGGCTGCGTCATGT
>JANQZS010000059.1 GCA_030728405.1 Candidatus Nanopelagicales bacterium
CCGTATGCGGTGGCTGCCGGTCTCATCGGAGCACTCGCCATCGGCCTGCTCTACGCGGCTTTAACCCGCGGCCCGATGGGTGTGGTGTCACCACTGACCGCCGTCATGTCTGGAGCGGTCCCGGTGGTTGTCGGGTTACTACGCGGAGAAACCCTTTCCTGGGTAGCCATCGTTGGAATCGCCTTTGCGGTGCTCGCGGTGTTTATGGTCAGCAAGGAATCCGGGCAACACGAGCGCACGCCGATATCGGCCATCATCTTGGCGCTCTCGAGCGGCGTTGCGATTGGTCTTTACCTCACGGCTATCGGCCTAGCCCCGCAGGACTCGGGGATCTGGGCGGCGACCATTGGCCGCTGGGTTTCCACCCTGGTGATGTTGATCGCAGTACTCGTGGTCGCTCGAAAGGTAGTCACAGCCGGGTTCCCGTGGTTGCTCGTGATCGGCTCTGGCATTTTGGACGCGTCGGCCAACGGTATTTTCCAGTTGGCAACTCAGCGCGGTCTGCTTTCGATCGTCGCGGTTATTGGATCGCTGTATCCCGCTGCGACCGTGGTACTCGCGCGGGTGATCTTGAAAGAAAGATTGAACAGGGTTCAAATCAGCGGAGTAGTAATTGCTCTCAGTGCCGCTGCGTTGTTATCCCTCGGCTAACTCCACACCCCGTAGTTACAGTTCCTGCAATTTCGCTCGGGTAAAACGAGCAAGAACGACGTTAAATCCGGCAAGTAGTAGCAGCAGGATCGTGAGGAAATCCCAGCCAAGTGAGAAGCCGCGAACCAGCCCGGCGATGAGCAGAAGAACTCCCGCCACGATCTGGAGAACAAAGGAAAAACGAAGCCTGTTGTAGTCAGATGATTGCACCATGGCACAACTGTGTCACAACTGGACTAGCTGGGTACAGGCGGCAGCGCCGAACCTTTCGACCTTTTCGAGTCAAAGTAATAGAGCCCAAACGCGCCAAGCCCAACGAGCAGTTGCGGTAGGAACCACACCAAGCGCCAGATCAGATCCGCTGCGACGGCTGTGGAGTTTTCGATGCCGAATCCGGTGAGCAGAAGAACCAGAGCAGCATCGACGGTGCCGAGTCCACCGGGGGTAATCGGAAAACTGGTGAGCAGCAGTGCAATGGAGAACGCGGCGAACGCTTCGATGGGTGTGATGGGCGAGGGGAAAACACCCAGTGCTGCGAGTGCCGCGATCAGCACAATCCACGGAGTCATTTGGGCGAGTGCATTTGTCAGGGTGAGCGGCAGCCACCGCTCGCGCACCAACGCACTTGCTTCCATGTTGTAGGTGCCCAAGATTGACATCAGATCTGGTGCAGGGCGTTTGAACAAGCGCCACAGCCGATTCGCAATCGGCTGCAAGTGCCGGGCGAGCCCTTCGGCGCTCGACTTGCTGCGCAATACGAGCCATATTCCCAGGATCGACGCAGCCACGACGATGATTCCAACCACTGCTGCGGTGGTATAGCCGGCGGTGGACCGGCCTTCAATCACAAGGAGCACCACCGCGAGTGCTGGGGTGCCCAACACCATCAAATACGTCCAGATCGCATCGGCTGAGACAGCGGCTGCGGACTTTGCTGAGGGAACCCCGTACTTGGCGAGGATCGAATACTGCGTGCCAACGGCTACCGCCCCGCCCCCAGGAATGATGTTGCTGACCAAGAATCCAGCTTGCCGATCAACAAATGCAGCGCGATAGGGCAGACCGGGAATCGCCGCAATGGCAGTGAGCGGGTAAGCGATGATGTTGAACAGGCCCGCGGCAACGAGGATCCAGATCCAATACGAGGGAAGTTCGGCGATCTGGGTGAACGCTTTTTGGTAGGTGCCAAAATTTGGGAATAAGAACGCGAAGACCGCCACCATGATGATGACGCCAAGGATCGCCGTGATGATGGTGCGCTTTTTGCTAGGGGAGCCGGCAGCCATGGCAGCACTGTAGACGGGCTGTCTTCTTCGATGATTTCGTGATTCTGAATGATTGCTCTACTCTTGAGGTTGCACGTTCATTGCGAGTCTTGGCTTTACTGCGACTTAACTTGGGTCTCCTTCAAGACACGCCTTACTGTCTTGAATGGATTGAATTCTCATGTCTGGTGTCAAAAACCCTGAAACTGCTGTGTCCTTTGCCGATCTTGGTGTGGATCCAGCTCTCGTAGCCGCACTTGATCGTGGTGGCTTTACTGAGCCTTTCCCGATCCAGGTTGCGACCCTTCCTGATGCCATCGCTGGTCGCGATGTGCTCGGCCGCGGTCAGACCGGTTCGGGTAAGACCCTTGCCTTCGGTTTGGCGCTGGTATCTCGGCTCAAAGGCCGCCCGTCTAAGTCGCGCCAGCCATCCGGATTGATTCTCGTGCCCACCCGTGAATTGGCCATGCAGGTCAACGACGCGATTGCCCCGTTCGCCGATGCCCTGCACATGCGCACGCGCATCGTGGTGGGTGGCGTTCCTTACGCAAAGCAGATCACCGCACTTGATCGCGGCGTTCACATTCTCATCGCAACCCCGGGTCGCTTGATGGACTTGGTCGAGCGTGGTTCTGCTGATCTTTCACAGGTGCAGGTGACTGTCCTTGATGAAGCCGACCAAATGGCTGACATGGGTTTCTTGCCGATTGTTCGCGAAATCCTCGACCTCACCAAGGCCAAGAGTCAGCGCCTGTTGTTCAGTGCAACGCTGGATCGTGGAGTTGATGCACTTGTGAAGGCCTACATGAACGATCCTGCGGAGCATTCGCTTTCTAGTACTTCGGCCGACGTCAACACCATGGAGCACCACGTGTTGATCGTGCATCCAGAGGACAAGGTTGAGGTTGCCACGCAGATTGCATCACGCGATGGCCGCACCATTTTCTTTGTCCGCACGCAAGCTGGCGCAGACAAACTCGCTAAGCAAATGGCGAGCCGTGGTGTGCCGGTAGGTGCACTGCACGGTGGTAAGTCGCAAGCGGTGCGCACCCGCACGCTTGCAGACTTCAAAGAAGGTCGCACGCCGGCTCTCGTTGCCACCAACGTTGCCGCTCGCGGTATCCACGTCGATGACATCAGCCTGGTGGTGCACATTGATGCGCCCACCGATCCCAAGGATTATGTGCACCGCGCCGGTCGCACCGCGCGTGCAGGTGAATCGGGCACGGTCGTCACGTTTGCCGCACCACGTCAGCAGAAGACGATCACCAGCCTCACCAAGCGCGCAGGCGTTGACGCTGATGTGACTCGGGTTCGCCCTGGTGCGCAGGCATTGGTGGATATCACCGGTTCTCAGGAGCCTTCCGGTGTGCCGTGGTACCCAGCACCGGAAAAGCGCGCCCACAAGTCAGGCCCGCGTCACTTCCACCACCGCGGTGGCAGTGGTGGTGGCTCTAAGCCTCGAGGCCGGGGTCGTCGTCCGAGCTCGTCGTAGTTTTTGCGCCGGCGAGGGCGCCCACGGCCATCAGGCCGTAACCCACTGATGGCCCAATAAGTACTGCGAAGAGCACGGTGCCAATTCCGACCGTGCCACCGAGCAACCAGCCGATGATCACCACACTCACTTCGATGCCAAGGCGCACACCGTAGATCGGCCAACCTGTTTTGCGGTGTACGCCGGTCATCCAGCCATCGCGCGGTCCAGGTCCCAGGTTTGTGGTCAGGTACAAGCCACTGCCCAAGCCAATAAGGGCGATTCCGGCGATCACGGTGAGCAGTTGCACCGCCGCGATTTCGGGGTGCGGCAGGAATGTCACGCCCACCTGTAGCGCGAGGGCGATCACCACTGCGTTCGCGATCGTGCCCAAACCCGGCTTTTCGCGCAAGGGAATCCAGAGCAAGAGAACGCTCACGCTGATGATGAATGTGGTCCAGCCGATACTCAGCCCGGTTCGCAGGGAAAGGCCCTGCGCCATGACCGTCCATGGGCCGTTGCCCAAGTCTGAGACGACGACCAGAGCTTCACCCGTGCCAAAGAGCCAGAGTCCAAGAATCAGGATCGCGATGGTGCCCGGATTTCCGGTCCATCTGCGCTCTGAGCGCCACCGGGTGATCGGTACGGTCTTAGCCGGCCTCAGCCACGAGGGGACCGGAATGGATCGGGGCGAACGTTCGCTGGTCACGCACGACTCCGATTCGTGAAGGGTTAAGCGTTAAGGAGGAGATCGAGAAGGAAGAGATCTCGTGCGCGAGACGGTACGGCATTCGGTGGGTGGCGCCCGATGCTGGGCTTTAAGGTTCGACTGTGGAGCACACCGGTCTTGGCTTTGTTGCGATGTGGATCGCGATGAGTGTTGTGATGATGGTGCCCACCGCGCTGCGACCCGCGCGCCGGATTGCAGCCGGAAACCCGCGAAGAGGATTTAGTTTCTTATCCGGTTATGCGCTCTTGTGGGCAGCAACCGCAGTGATCGCCTATCCCATCGTTGCTTTCGTGCCGTGGAATCCAGTCACACTCTTCCTCGCATGGATTGCGGTGGGTGGTTATCAGCTACTGCCATCCACATCGCGGCACCTGCGTGCCTGCCGTGCACTGCCGCTCACAGAGGCGCCATCTCGAGCCGGAGTGCGTTACGCGATCTCGTGCATCAGTGCCTGCCTGCCGCTCATGATCGTGGCCATGGCCACGGTTCATGGCGCGGGAGTCCCGCTCGCCATCGCCATTGCTGCGATGGTGTTGGTCATGGGTTACATCATGTGGGAGAAGTCTTCGCTGGCAACTTTTGCTGCAATTCGATTTAGCGGGGCGATGATGATCGCGATAGCCGCGATCACATTTACTTCCGGTGCTCTGCCGAACCACGAGTCACATTCGGCGCTTGTCTCCATCGATAGGTAAATCCAAGTCTTCACCGCTAGCCACATCGCCCACTTCAATCAGCGTGATGTCGGTGCGTCCTTGTAAAAACTTTCGGGCGCCTTCGTCTCCACGTGCGGTGTCGATCACTGCAGGCCAGTGGGACCGGGCGAAAAGAACAGGGTGTCCGCGCTCGCCGTCATAGGTTGCGGCCACGAGTTCACCGGGAGAGGCGAGAACGCGCTCGCATGCACTCGCGCTAAGCCCTGGTAAATCGACGAGGGTTACCAGAACGCGATCAACGTCGGTATCGATGAGATGGGTGAGACCAACGCGTAAAGAGGAACCCATCCCTTCCGACCATTGCTCATTCAGGATGATCTCTGCACCGGGCACGTCGCCGACCCATGCGCCGAGCACCGCATAGATGGGTGAACATCTCGCTCCTTCGAGCACCTGCACCGCGGAGTCGATCAAGCGTTCACCGTTTATGACAGCTGGGGCTTTTGGTCCACCGAAGCGTTTGCCTTCGCCGGCCGCCAGGATCAGGCCGGCTGTCCTCATCGAGCTGCGCCTGGGTGGATCGGTCCGGACAACTGAGTCAAGTGCTGGCCGCTGCCGCCCCATCGTGACTGGATGATCTCCGCCGCAATAGAAATTGCAGTCTCCTCCGGGGTGCGTGCCCCGAGATCAAGACCGATCGGTGAGTGCACGCGCGCGAGTTCATCGTCGGTAAGACCGGCTTCTTTCAATCGGATGAGTCGATCTTCGTGGGTGCGCCGCGAACCCATCGCGCCGATATAACCAGCGTTGGTCTGCAACGCAGCCTTGATGGCCGGGACATCAAACTTTGGGTCGTGGGTGAGTACCGCGATCACCGTACGCTCGTCTACCTCCTGTGATGCCAGCCAACGGTGTGGCCAATCGACCACAACTTCATCGGCTTCGGGGAAACGTTTGGCGGTGGCAAAAACGGGCCGAGCATCACACACAGTCACCTTGAACCCGAGGACTTTGCCCACTCGAACTAATGCGGCGGAAAAATCGATGGCACCGAAGACAAACATCTGGGGCGCCGGGGCGTAGCTCGCAACGAAAACATCGAGGCCTTCACCGAGCCTTTCGCCCTCGGGTCCGTAATGCAAAAATCCCGTGGTGCCCGAGGCGAGCATGCCGATCACGTCTTCGCGCACGGTGTCATCAAGACGCGTGGTTCCCAGACTGCCTTCGCTGCCACCGGGACGGACCACGAGGTGCTTGCCCACGTGATGGGGTCCACGCACAATCGTGGCGACCGCTACAGGTTCTTCTTGCGCGATGCTGGCAGAGATGCCGGGTAACTCTGGCCACGAGGCCTCGTCGACCTTCTCAACAAAGATCTCCAAAATTCCACCGCAGGTGAGACCTACCGAGAACGCGTCGTCATCGCTCACTCCATAGGTTTCGAGCACCGGCTCACCGCTGGCAAGGACTTCTTGGCCCAGATCAAAAAGGGCCCCCTCAACGCAACCGCCACTCACCGAACCCACAGCCTCATCGAGATCTGTCACCAGCATGGAGGCGCCAGCCGGGCGCGGAGCCGAGCGCCAGGTACGCACAACGGTGGCCATCGCCGTGGAGCCACCTCGTTGGTGCACATCCATCAAAGCTGGGAGTACCTCTCGCATGATCAGCAGAGTAGGCCAATAATGGGCAAATGGCACAGGTGATCCCCGTACAGATTTCGCTTGTGCACGTGGGTGAAGAGCCGATCGATGCAGATCGAGTGCGCGCGCTAGTCAATCTGCCCGAGGCCGGAGCGGTCGTCACTTTCTCAGGTGATGTGCGCGATCACGACCATGGCCGTGCCGTGGCCACGCTCACCTATGAGGGTCATCCCTCTGCTGCTGCGGTACTTCTCGAGGTTGCCGAGCAGATCGCTGCTGAGCACCAGGTGCTCGCCATTGCCGTGGTGCACCGTGTTGGCCCGATCGCCATCGGGGAGTCGGCGCTCGTTGCTGCCGTAAGCAGCGCCCATAGACAAGAAGCTTTCGCGGCGTGCACGGCTTTAGTTGATTTGACTAAGGAGCGGTTGCCAGTGTGGAAGCATCAGGTCTTCGCTGATGGAACCGATGAGTGGGTGAATTGCGCATGAGTTCGCTGATTGACGGCTTTGGCCGGGTGCATCGCGATCTACGCGTGTCACTTACTGATCGCTGCAACCTGCGTTGCACCTATTGCATGCCTGCAGATTTCTCCGATTGGATCCCCGGCGATCATCTGCTCACCTCTGATGAACTGATGTTGGTGCTCGATGTTGCCACGTCGATGGGAATCGATGGTGTTCGGCTCACTGGTGGTGAACCGCTCTTGCGCCCAGACATCGTCGACGTCGTGAAGCGCATTTATGCGCTGCCTCATGCGCCGTCAATATCGCTGACCACTAATGCTTTGCGGCTCACCGATCTTGCGCAGCCGCTCGCCGCTGCCGGACTCCAGCGGGTAAACGTGAGTCTTGACACCCTTGATCGTGATCGCTTCAAGGCATTGACCCACCGAGATCGTTTCGATGATGTGATCGCCGGCATCGAGGCCGCCAAAGCTGCGGGATTGCTACCGGTCAAGGTGAACTCGGTTCTCATGCGCGGAGTGAACGACGACGAAGCCGTTGCGCTGTTACGTCATGCACTCGATAACGGCTGGAACTTACGTTTCATCGAACAGATGCCACTCGATGCTGGTGGCCTGTGGGCCCGACCAAAAATGATCACCGCCGACGACATCCTCGAGATGCTCAGCGCTGAATTCACGCTCACCCCGGTCGAAGGCCGCGGCTCTGCTCCCGCTGAAGAGTTCTACGTTGATGGCGGCCCAGCAACCGTGGGCATCATCGCGAGTGTGTCTCGGCCGTTCTGCGCTGCCTGTGATCGCCTGCGCCTGACCGCTGATGGCCAGTTCCGAAACTGCCTGTTCTCAGCCGAGGAAACCGACGTGCGGGCAATCGTTCGAGATGGCAGCCTGGACGAGGCGACCCGGCGCGAGGGGATCGAGCAGATTTTGCATCAGGTCACCCGATCCAAGTTGCCAGGTCACGGCATCAACGACCCGAGCTTTATTCAGCCAGCGCGGCCAATGTCGGCAATCGGAGGCTGACCTTCAGCGGGTCTGGGCTTTAGCCGCCGGCAAAGGGCGGCAGCACGTCCACGCGGGACCCCGCCGGAATCTCAATCGTGGCTGGGTCGCCGTGCATGGCGACCTCATTGAGCAGAAACGAACACCGTGGCCGGACGGCCGAAAAGTCTGGATATCGGGCATCGAGTTCGGCGCAGACCGTTGCCAAGGTCCCTGGCTTCACCTGCACCTGCGGGCTGCCGACGGCGGCTCTCGCGGCAGCGAAAAGGTGCACATCGACCGACTGCACGCCAGCGACCGAGACCATGCGCAGGACTCTATCTATCTATCCAGCCGCCTATCCAATCCATTCAAAGCTGTCCCCTTAAGGTCCAAATTTCCTCATTCGGGACCCATGACAGGCACGACGGATCTAGGGTGATACAGACCACACTTTCTGGGGGCATTCGGGCGTGCGCCCGGGGAGGATTTTCATGGAGCTGCAGAATTCGTTCACTGTGCCATCTGACGTTGAAACTGCGTGGAAAACGCTGCTCGACGTGGAGGCAATCGCACCGTGCATGCCCGGTGCCACTTTGGAGACGGTGAACGGTGATGAATTCACCGGTAACGTCAAGGTGAAACTGGGCCCGGTTTCGATGGTCTACGGCGGTGAGGCTCGTTTCGTGTCGAAAGACGATGTCGCCCACGTTGCTGTGATCGAGGGCACCGGGAAGGAGTCCCGCGGCACTGGCACCGCCAAGGCCCTCGTCACCACCACATTGGTGCAAGAAGGACCCAACTCGACCCGTGTCGATGTGACCACCGACCTCACCATCACCGGTAAGGCAGCGCAGTTCGGTCGCGGAGTTATGCAAGATGTAGCTGGCCGACTCGTTGATCAGTTTGCTGGCAATTTGGAGCAGGTCATCGGTGCGCGGGGAGCCGGTGCAACGGCCGCCGCAGTAGTTGTCGAGGGCGTAAGTGCTCAAGCTGCACCGGCACCAATGAAGCAAGCCGAAGCACTCGATCTTGGCTCAGTCGCAATGGGCCCAGTTCTCAAGCGTGCACTTCCCGTTGTCATCGGCGCCCTCATTGTTGTTGGCGTCGTGTGGTGGCTCATCGCTCGCTAGTAGCAGGTAAGTCTTAATGCACGTGCAGAACCCAACACATCCACTCTGTGTTCGTGGAAAATCCGCAGCACAGTCGAACAACCGGAAGGGGTGAGGGATGCAAACTCCCGCACCAACAGATTATGTGCGAGCCACGTCGGTCGATGATGCCCTCGCACAATTGCAGAAGTACGGTGACGAAGCACGCATCATGGCGGGCGGTCACAGCCTGATCCCGATGATGCGCCTTCGCCTCGCTCGTCCCGAGATGCTCGTTGACATCAACGATCTCGACGAACTGAAGCACATCAAGATCGAAGGCAACGAGATCGTGATCGGTGCGATGGTCCGCCACCGCGAGGTGCTTGACTCACCAATCCTGTTCGAGCACTACGCGGCATTCCGCGAATGCGAGAAGGTCATCGCTGACCCGGTTGTTCGCAACCGCGGCACAGTGGGCGGCTCGTTCTGCCAGGCCGATCCGGCAGAGGACCTGTCAGCTCTCGGTTCAGCACTTCGCGGCACCGTGGTCATCCGCAATGCGCAGGGTTCTCGCACCGTGCCCATGCGCGAATTCCACTACGGTCCGTACACCACCCAGGTCGAAGACGGCGAAATCCTCACGGAGATCCGCATCCCGATCCGCCCGGGTGCTGGCAGTGCTTACGAGAAAGTCGAGCGCCGCATTGGTGACTGGGCAGTTGCATCGGTCGGAACATTCGTCGTCGTCAAGAATGGCGTTGTTGAGGACTGCGGCATTGGCCTCGCGGCCGTCGGTGCACCGCACTACTCGGCACCTGAAGCCGAAGCATTCCTGATCGGCAAAGAGGCAACCGAAGAAAACCTCGCGCAAGCAGCGGCAATCGCGGCAGATCATTGCGATCCGGCCTCCGATCAGCGCGGCCCAGCCGATTACAAGAAGCACCTTGCGAAGGAGCTCACACTGCGAGCCCTGCGCCGTTCCGTCCAATCAAGCCAGGGAGCCTGACATGCAGGTAACAATGACCATCAACGGTGAGTCAGTCACCAAGGAGTGCGAACCCCGCACGCTGCTCGTGCACTTCATTCGCGACAACGTTGGCCTGCGCGGCACCCACTGGGGCTGCGACACCTCGAACTGCGGCACCTGCGTGCTGTGGGTCGATGGCGAACCGGTCAAGAGTTGCACGATGTTCGCCGCAATGGCGGATGGCCGCGAGGTCACCACTGTTGAAGGCCTGGAGAAGAACGGTCAGCTCGACCCGATCCAGCAGGGTTTCATCGAGTGCCACGGACTCCAGTGCGGTTTTTGCACCCCGGGCATGATGATGACCGGCCGTTGGATCCTCGACAACAACCCGCACCCTTCCGAGGAAGAGATCCGCGAGGGCATCTCCGGCCAGCTCTGCCGTTGCACCGGGTACAAGAACATCGTTTCCGCGATCCAGTGGGCCGCAGACCACCCGGCTGAAAATGAGGTGAAGGCATGACCGCTGTTGAAGAGGTACCGCTGAGCGCAGCGGGTAATCCGATCGGCTTCGGCAACATGAAGCGCGTCGAGGACCAGCGCTTTGTTCGTGGTCAGGGAAATTACGTCGACGACGTCAACCTGCCTGGAATGCTGCATAGTGCGATCCTGCGTTCCCCATACGCACACGCCCGGATCAAGAGCATCGACACCACTGCAGCTGAAGCGCTGCCAGGTGTTGTCGCCGTGATCACGGGCAAGACCCTCGAAGGCATTCCGCGTCCGTCGTTGTTGGGAGACAACTTCGCGTGGATGCCCACCTTGTCTTATGACACCCAAGCGGTGCTCGCAACAGACAAGGTTCGTTTCCAGGGTCAAGAGGTCGCCTACGTCATCGCGACCGATCGCTACATCGCCAAGGATGCCGTTGAGTTGATCGAAGTTGACTACGAAGCTCTTGATCCAGTCATGGATGCCAAGAAGGCGATGGATGCCGGCGCTCCCGTCATTCGTGATGACAAGGGCCAGACCGACAACAGCATCACCGACGTGCATGGCAACAAGACGTGGGAGTCGGGCAACGCCATCGGAACCGCTGAAGCCATTGAAAAGGCCAAGAACGATCCGAACTGCGTTGTTGTCACCCAGGAGATCCTGTACCCGCGCGTGCACCCGGCTCCGATGGAGACCTGTGGCGCGGTGTCCTACCTCGACAAGGTGACCGGTCAACTCACGATGTACACGACCAGCCAGGCACCGCATGCGCACCGCACCGTCTACGCGATGGTGGCCGGTCTGCCCGAGCACAAGATCCGGATCATCAGTCCTGACATTGGTGGCGGCTTTGGTAACAAGGTCGGCGTCTACCCGGGTTACGTTCTCTCGGTCATCGGCACCATCGTCACGGGCAAGCCCGTGAAGTGGATGGAAGATCGCGGCGAGAACTTGATGTCGACCTCGTTCGCTCGCGATTACCACATGACCGGAACGATCGCTGCGACCAAAGACGGCAAGATCCTTGCCGTTGACGTTGACGTGCTCGCCGATCACGGTGCATTCAACGGTGTTGCACAGCCAACCAATTACCCGGCTGGCTTCTTCAACATCTTCTCGGGTTCCTACGACTACCCGGATGCGCATTGCAAGGTCACCCCGGTGTACACCAACAAGGCACCTGGTGGCGTTGCTTACGCATGTTCATTCCGCATCACCGAGGCGGCATACGTCATCGAGCGTTTGGTTGACTGTCTCGCCGCTGAGATCGAAATGGACGCTGCCGATCTGCGCCTGAAGAACCTGCTTCGTCCGGAGCAGTTCCCGTACACCTCGCCCACCGGCTGGGAGTACGACTCAGGTGAGTACGAGAAGACGATGCGCGTGGCCATGGAGATCGCTGGCTATGACGAGCTGCGCAAAGAGCAGGCTGAAAAGCGTGCGCGCGGTGAGTACATGGGCATCGGTATCTCGTTCTTCACCGAAGGCGTTGGCGCCGGTCCCCGCAAGGACATGGACATCCTCGGCCTCGGTATGGCCGATGGAATCGAGCTCCGGGTTCACCCCACGGGCAAGGCGGTCATCCGCCTCTCGGTGCAGTCGCAAGGTCAAGGCCATGAGACCACCTATGCGCAGATCGTGGCGCACGAGTTGGGTATTCCGCCAGAAGACGTCGAGGTCGTACATGGCGACACTGACCAGACTCCATTTGGTTTGGGTACCTACGGCTCGCGTTCCACACCGGTATCTGGTGCTGCAGCGGCAGTCGTATCTCGCAAGGTTCGCGATCGAGCGAAGATTGTGGCAGCGGCGGCGTTGGAGTGCTCGCCCGATGATCTCGAATGGGAGCTCGGTCGTTGGTTTGTGAAGGGTGACAAAGAGCGCGGCAAGACGATCCAGGAGATCGCGCTGCTCTCGCACAGCTCACTCGAACTGCCAGAAGGTGTTGAGGGTCATCTCGATGCCACCGCGGTCTACAACCCGCCGAACCTCACCTACCCCTACGGCTGCTATATCTGCGTTGTCGACGTGGATCCGCTGACCGGCCAGGTCAAGGTGCGCCGCTTCATCGCTGTTGATGACTGCGGCACCCGCATCAACCCGATGATCGTCGAAGGTCAGGTGCACGGCGGCCTTGCAGACGGCATCGGAATGGCACTGATGGAACTCATCGCATTCGACGAGGATGGCAATAACCTCGGTGGCTCCTTCATGGACTACCTGCTGCCGACCGCGGTCGAGTGCCCCGACTGGGAATTGGGCGAGACGGTCACCCCGTCGCCGCACCACCCGATCGGTGCCAAGGGTGTGGGCGAGTCCGCCACGGTCGGTTCGCCAGCCGCGGTGGTCAACGCCGTCATCGACGCGATCAGCCCCTTCGGTGTGCGTCACGCGGATATGCCGTTGACACCTGCCAACGTGTGGCGTGCCATCCAGGGCAACAACGTCCGTACGGATATGGCTGTCGAGTAGTTGTGACAACGCGGGCGATGTACGAGAGGACCGAGCGGCTGCGCGCCGATCGGGTTCCCTTCGTCGTCGCCCGCGTTGTACTCGCAGAGAGACCAACCTCAGCTAAACCTGGCGATGAGGCACTCGTGTTTGCCGATGGAACCATCGAAGGTTTTGTCGGTGGCCAATGTGCTCAAGCAACAGTGCGCTCGCAAGGACTGTCGGTACTCGAAAGCGGCAACAGTATTTTGCTGCGTATCGCGCCAATGCCTGAGCCGACTCAAAGCGGAAAAACTGTTGTACACAACCCGTGTTTGTCTGGCGGAACTTTGGAGATCTTCATGGAAGCTGTCCTTCCGCCACCTCTCGTGCGAGTCACGGGCAATAGTCCCATCACGCCTGCCTTGATCACAGTTGGCACCGCATTGGGCTACCTGGTTGAGGAAATCAACTCCGACGATTTCACCGGAGTAGATGCTGTTGTGGTTTCCGCCCACGGCATCGATGAAGAGCCCACTCTCATTGCAGCTTTGAAAGCGAACGTTCCCTACGTGGGTCTGATCGCTAGTCCCAAGCGTGGTGCTGCGGTTGTTGAATCACTCGATGTGTCCGACTCCATGAAGTCGCGGCTCAAGACTCCAGCCGGCCTAGACATCGGTGCTCGAACGCCGGAGGAGATCGCGCTCTCTGTGTTTGCTGAACTTATTCAGCGTCGTCGAGATTCCTCTGATCAGTCGCCGCTTACCTCCATGAACATCGCGGTTGCGATCGACCCGGTGTGTCACATGGAAGTTGCTGCCATCGACTCATCCATCCATGCCGAGATCGATGGCACCCTCTGGTACTTCTGCTGTCCGGGTTGCAAGGATCGGTTTACCAGTAACCCTGCAATCTTTTTGGAAGTATGACGATGAGCGTTGCTGATGCGCTTCCTAACCCCGAAGCGCTAGTCACTGCCCTTGCAGAACATGACTATCTCGCAGATGCCGGTCTTGCTACGGCGCTCTTCTGTGCTGTTCGCTTGCCTCAGCCGTTGCTGCTTGAAGGTGAGGCCGGAGTTGGTAAAACGCAGGCGGCCAAAGCCCTCGCATCAATGCTCAACACTCCGCTGATTCGGTTGCAGTGCTTCGAAGGTATTGATGCATCAGAAGCCCTGTATGAATGGAATTACCCGCGCCAGTTGCTCGGAATTCGTCTTGCCGAGGCGCAGGGTGCAGATATTTCTGAAGCGTCCCTGTTTTCTCGCGAATACTTGATTGAACGCCCGTTGTTGCAGGCATTGGAGCATGGCGGCCCAAACCCTGCTGTTCTCTTGATCGATGAGATCGATCGCGCCGATGAGGAATTCGAAGCCTTCCTCTTCGAAATGTTGGCCGAGGCCACGGTCACCGTGCCTGAACTTGGCACATTGGTCGCGAAGGTTCCCCCTGTGGTGATTTTGACGTCGAACCGCACACGCGATTTGCACGACGCCTTAAAGCGCCGTTGCCTCTATCACTGGATCGACTACCCAGACCTCGAGCACGCTACCCGGATTGTGCAACTGCGGGTCCCTGCTGCATCCGCCCAACTTGCAGCGCAGGTTGCCGGTGCAGTTCAACGATTGCGCAGCCTCGATGTGCAAAAACCGCCCGGCGTTGCAGAGGCGATCGACTGGGTGCATGCCGCATCCCTGCTGGGTATTAGCAGCCTCGATGCGCGAGGTGTGGAAGAGACGCTCGGCTCGGTATTGAAGTATCGCGAGGACCAGGACGAAGCCCGCACCGCCGGACTCTCCTGGGTGGCGGGTGTCTGATCGACTCAGTGAGGTAGCTGCTGCCTTTGGCCACCTCCTGCATCTCTCAGGGTTGCCCGTTACCCCAGAGCGCAGCATTCGTTTCGCTACGGCGATTGAACTCGTTGAACCTGATGACTTGAAGCAGTTGTACTGGATCGGCCGGGTCACTTTCCTCACCTCGCATGATCAGGTGCAGATGTACGACAGAGTCTTTGCCCAGGTTTTCAAGGGGATCATCGACGTCGCTGATTTCCGCGGGGACAGCGCAAACCCGCCTCCGCCCTCCTCAACTCCCGCCGGTGATCGCGAGCAGGGTGACCCGAACCGATCAGGCGAATCACCCTCAAACCCGCACGGCACTAGCGCCACCCCGGGCAACAAGGAAAGTGAAGACTCCGAAGAAGACACCAGTGTTCTGGCCGCGATGAGTTCTGACGAGCGGCTCACCGAGCGTGAGTTTTCACTACTGAGTGAATCCGAACTTACGTTGATCCGAAGATTGATCGAAAGATTGCCGGTGGTACCGCCTTTGCGCCGAGCCCGCCGGCTGCAACGCGATCGTAAGGGGAGTGAATGGGATGTGCGCGCCACCTTGCGCCAGTCCTATCGCACCGGCGGTGATCCCGTGCGGCTAGCTCATCGGTCTCGTTCCACGAAACCGCGCAGAGTCATATTGATTGCCGACGTATCGGGATCCATGGAGCCATACGCCCGCGTATACTTGCACCTCATGCGTGGTGCCGTCATCGCACTTAAAGCAGAGGCATTTGTTTTTGCAACACGGTTAACCCGACTCACTCGGGCACTTGCACTGTCAAACGCCGACGTTGCGTACCGAAAAGTTTCCGACACCGCTCAGGACTGGTCCGGGGGCACCCGCATCGGCCATGCGCTCAAGGAGTTCATCGACGGATACGGCCGTAGGGGTCTTGCTCGAGGTGCGGTGATTGTGATTGTTTCTGATGGGTGGGAGATCGAGGATCCGGAGTTGGTGGGGGAGTCTATGGCGCGCCTATCTCGGCTGGCCCACCACATCATTTGGGTGAATCCGCGCAAAGCGGCCGATGCCTATGAGCCTTTGGTGGGTGGGATGGCCGCAGCGTTGCCGTACATCGACACGTTCCTGTCCGGTCACAGTGTGCGGGCACTAGAAGATGTTCTTGCCGCAATTACAGCTGCGCAGGATCGACCAGATCGCAGTAATCGAATGGCCGCGTAGGGTGATCTTGTGCTGAGCGTTGATGACTACCGTGCCCGAGTCCTGACCGGAGTTGTGCCACTCCACCCCATTCAACTTCCGCTATCTGATTGCGATGGCTGCGTGCTTGCTGAGGATGTGCGCGCGCCGTGGCCGCTGCCATCTTTTGATAACTCGTCGATGGATGGCTACGCGGTTCGTGCGGCCGACGTTGCGGGAGCCTCGGAAAGTTCTCCGGCTCGCCTTCGGGTTGTCGACGACGTTCCTGCTGGCTTTCGAGCCTCAGTGGAAGTGGAGCCCGGCACCGCCATTCGGATCATGACGGGAGCACCGATTCCAGCCGGGGCAAATTGTGTGGTGCCAGTTGAGGTGACCGATGGCGGCACGACCGATGTCTTGATCAAGGCACCTGCGGATCTGGGTGCATGTATCAGGCGTGCTGGTGAAGATGTGGTTGTTGGCGATCAAGTGATGTCTGCTGGCACTTTGCTCACCGCACGACACATCGCGCTCCTTGCAGCAGTCGGGCGCGGTTCGCTTCGGGTGCATCCGCGGCCGCGTGTTGCGGTGCTCTCGACGGGCAGCGAACTCGTTGAGCCTGGCACTGAATTGCGCTTGGGCCTGATCAGCGATTCCAACAGCTTTATGTTGGTAGCCGCGGCCCGTGCTGCTGGCGCCATTGCATATCGGGTGCCTCCCGTGATTGACGACGAAGACGCGTTCCTTCAAGCAGTGACCGACCAATTGCATCGCGCCGATCTGATTCTCACCTCGGGTGGTGTGAGCATGGGCGCCTACGACACCGTGAAGGCGGTCTTTTCCCGGCTCGGCACCGTCGATTTTATGAAGGTCGCGATGCAGCCCGGAATGCCGCAGGGGCACGGGCAGGTGGGTGAGGATTCAACCCCGGTTATCACCCTTCCTGGTAACCCGGTGAGTTCCTACATCTCCTTTGAATGCTTTGTTCGGCCCGTGATTCGCACCATGCGTGGTGTGCAGCCGATCTTGCGTGCAACGAGCACATTCACGCTCACCACTGAGATGCGTTCACCACTAAACAAACGGCAATTTGCGCGCGGTCGGTATGTGTCAGGACACTCGGTTGAACCGGTGGGCACCGGCCAAGGTTCACATGTTTTGGGCGGCCTGTCGCAAGCAGAATGTTTGATTGTGATCCCCGAAGGAGTTGACCTCTTGGCTCCGGGCAGCATTGTCGATGTGATGGATCTTCGGGAGGATCAGTAATGGCTGAGTTCACGCACCTTGATGAGTCCGGTGATGCCCGAATGGTGGATGTCAGCGCCAAAGAGATCACGGTGCGCTCAGCTACTGCGCGCTCTGTGGTGACCGTGAGCACCGAGGTTATCGGTCTATTGCGCGGTGGCGGTGTGCCCAAAGGTGATGCGCTGGCCGTAGCCCGCATTGCTGCAATCACGGGAACTAAGCGCACCCCGGATCTGATCCCGTTGTGCCATCCCATTGCGGTGCACGGTGTTGACGTTGATATCGAGGTGCGCGATGACTCGGTAGAAATAGTTGCCACGGTTCGCACCGCAGATCGCACTGGCGTTGAGATGGAAGCATTGACTGCTGCAGCGGTTGGCGCACTGGCGTTGATCGACATGGTCAAGGGCGTGGATCGAATGGCCGCTATTGCGTGCGTCGAACTTCTGGAAAAAAAGGGTGGTCGTTCGGGCCATTGGACTCGCGCAGGTGCGCAGTGACGTGGCGAGCACAGGTCGTCACGATCTCCACGCGCGCGGCCGCAGGGATTTGGTCCGATACCTCCGGCCCGATCCTGATCGATGGTTTGGGTAACGCCGGATTCGATGTGACCGGTCCGATTGTGGTTGCTGACGGAGATCCAGTGGAGCAAGCACTGAAGGCTGCGGTGGCTGAGGGTTGTGATCTGGTGCTCACCACCGGCGGCACCGGACACACCCCGGCCGATCTCACTCCAGAAATGACCCGCCGTGTGATTGATCGCGAGTCACCCGGCTTGGCCGAGGCGATTCGTGCCTACGGAGTTGCCAACGGCATTCTCACTGCCGTCATGTCTCGTGGCATCGCCGGCTTGGCTGGAACCACTTTGATTGTGAACCTGCCCGGCTCGCCCGGCGGGGCCAAAGATGGGCTGGCGGTATTGCTGCCGATCATTGACCACCTGCTCGATCAGATTCATGGTGGCGATCACCAGCGCACTGACTAACTCAGCCGAACGTCCACTCGGCGAGCCTTTAGCGGCGGTGGTGCACTGATATATCGGCACTTTCACCGCCGATTGAGGCTCACGAATGCGTGGTGCGCCGCACGGGCGCTGAGCAAAGTTGGCTCAGGAAAGTTGACTCAGGAAAGTTGACTCAGCAGCAGGCGGCGTTCAAGGCAGCGGTGATCTCCCCGATTGCCTGGGGCACCACGCGGTAGTAGACATTCATACCTCGTCGTTCTTTGGAAACAAGTCCGTTGGCTTCAAGCTTCTTTAGGTGATGGCTCACGGTGGGCTCGGAAAGTTCAACCAGGGGAGCGAGCTCGCAGGTGCATGCCTCCCCAGATTCCTGATCGAGGATGTAACTGACAAGTTGCAGGCGAACAGGGTCGGCGAGTGCTTTGAGTCGGTCGGCCAGTGCAACGGCGTCGATGGCCGATAGCCGCGTTGAGAGTGAAGCGGGGGGTGCGCAGCTTTGGGACATGCCCGAAGTATGACAGGTATTTGACAGATGTCTAATACCTCGACAGACTCACCCCTTAGATAGCCGTCTAAAGCCTCAACGTTGCTAGGAGCCCTCGTGTCCAGAATTCAGCTCGCGCTCAACGTCGCAAATCTGGAGTCGTCAATCGCCTTTTATTCCGGGCTCTTTGGTGTGGAACCGCACAAGCGTCGCCCAGGTTACGCGAATTTTGCGGTGGTCGATCCGCCCCTCAAATTGGTACTTATTGAAGTCGATGAGGATGTTCGCGGCCACGGCACGGCCGGTGCACTGAATCATTTAGGAGTCGAGGTGGCTGAGGTAGCTGAGGTCGAGGCCCAAGCAGCGCGCCTTTCAGCAGCGGGGATGGCAACTTTTGATGAAAAAGACACCACATGCTGTTACGCCCTGCAAGACAAAGTGTGGGTGCAAGATCCTGCGGGCGCACCGTGGGAGATCTACACGGTGAAAGACGATAACCCGAGCAATGCGACTCCATCAGGTAAGGAATCAGCATGATAGAGACCAAGCCGTCGGTGCTTTTTGTGTGCGTGCACAACGCTGGTCGCTCGCAAATGGCGGCTGCCTATCTCATGCACTTGGCTGGCGATCGGGTCGAGGTTCGGTCCGCTGGATCTGCCCCCGCAGATCAGGTGAATCCTGCAGCTGTTGCAGCGATGGCTGAAGAAGGAATCGATATCTCAGCCGAGGTGCCAAAGGTGCTTACGCTCGATGTGGTACGTGAATCTGATGTGGTTATCACGATGGGATGTGGCGACACCTGCCCCGTCTACCCAGGCAAACGTTATGAAGACTGGGCTCTCGAAGATCCAGCTGGCCAAGGGGTTGAGTCTGTCCGGCCAATTCGCGATGAGATTCGCAGCAGAATCGAAGCCCTGATCAACGAGATTGCACCCGTCGCATGAGTAAGACGACGACAGATGATGCAGCGGTGCTCGCTCGATTGAGCACCCTTGATCGCTTCTTGCCTGTATGGATTCTCATCGCAATGGCAGCGGGGCTCCTGCTCGGCAGATTTGTTCCCTCGGTGCAAAGTGCCCTCGATGCTGTTCAGATTGACGGCACGTCTTTGCCGATCGCCTTGGGTTTGCTTCTGATGATGTACCCGGTGCTTGCTCGGGTGCGCTATGAAGACATGAGCAGGGTCACCGGGGATCGTCGTTTGCTATGGCTATCGCTCGTACTCAACTGGCTCATCGGGCCACTGCTGATGTTCAGCCTTGCGTGGCTATTCCTCGCGGAATACCCAGCTCTGCGCACCGGTCTCATCGTGATCGGTCTAGCCCGATGCATCGCGATGGTGCTCATCTGGAATGACCTTGCCTGCGGAGATCGCGAAGCGGGTGCGCTGTTGGTCGCGATCAACTCGGTATTCCAAATCATTGCCTACGCACTTCTCGGCACATTCTACCTCACGATCCTGCCGGGCTGGCTGGGTCTTGATACCCAAGATGTGCAGTTCTCGACTTGGGACATCACCAAGGCTGTACTGATCTTCTTGGGCATCCCGCTCGTCGCTGGTTACTTCACGCGACGAGTTGGCCTTCGAGTTAAGGGCAAGCAGTGGTACGACGACAAGTTCGCCCCACGAATCGCACCGTTTGCCCTGTATGGGCTGCTCTTCACGATCGTGGTCATGTTTGCGTTGCAGGGTGAAGCCATCACCGGCGATCCAGCATCGGTTGTCCGCATCGCGATTCCACTCCTTGTGTATTTCGCAATCATGTGGGGTGTCTCTTTCGCCGCAGGCGCAGCAGCAGGCTTGGGGTATCCGAAGACCACCACGCTCGCTTTCACCGCTGCCGGGAACAATTTTGAGCTCGCGATCGCTGTGAGTATCGGGGTGTGGGGGGTCACCTCAGGAGAGGCTCTGACCGGGGTGATCGGACCGCTGATTGAGGTGCCTGCGCTGGTTGCGCTGGTGTACATCTCGCTATGGCTGAGGCGGCGCTATTTTTGGAGGGAACCCAGGTAGTAATCGTGGGCTCGTTCACCTGACGTTCACCTAGCGTTGTGCAAACGGCCACCACATTCGGCACTGCCCGCAACCTCGCTCCGGTTGGCTCCACACATGTCTTCCTTGGACACAAATGAGACCCTGCGAGACCTGCACTCAGCAGCTACTTCGCATCGAGGTGACCGGGTATTCAATCGGGTGATCACCGGGGCAGCCTTCACCTCGCTCATCGTCCTGGCTGGCATCGCAATCTTCTTGGGATTACAAGCAATCCCCGCCTTTCAATCCCAGGGCTTGGCCTTTTTGACCACCACTGCGTGGGACATCAACACCGACCCACCCACCGCTGGAATCTGGGGGATGCTCTATGGCTCAGTTCTGCTCGCGGTAATCGCTTTGGTGATTGCTGTTCCGGCGTCGATCCTGTTGTCGGTCTTCATGGTCTTCCTGGCCCCACCCAAGATCGCCAAGATTTTAACGAATCTGGTCGACCTCATGGCCGCCATCCCGTCGGTAATCCTCGGACTGTGGGCCTTCTACATTCTCAATCCACCCGCCGAAGAATGGCAGCAACTGCTCAACCAGTACTTGGGCTGGATTCCCATCTTCGAGAACGCCTCAGGCAACTTCTTGGGAACCCCATTCATCGCCGGATTCGTGTTGGCGATCATGATGATTCCTATTGTTACTTCGGTCACCCGCGAGGTACTCGGACGCACGCCGCCGGAACTGATTAACGCGGCCGAGTCTTTGGGCTGCTCGCTGTGGACCATGCTCCGTTACGTCGCGCTTCCATATGGCCGCGGCGGCATCGTGGGCGGTGTGATGCTCGGTCTGGGCCGTGCGCTCGGTGAAACCATCGCAGTCTTCTTCGTGCTCAAGTTGGTCTACGACACCAACTGGTACAAGGTGATCGAATCTGGTGGTGGATCAGTGGCAACACTGATCGTCTCGCGCTTCGGTGAAGTGACCGGTCCATTTGAGTTGCAGTTACTTCTGGCTGCTGGATTCTTCCTCTTCCTCGGCACTCTCGTGGTGAACATGATCGCCAACCTCATCGTGAGCCGAACTGGGCGGTTGCAGAAATGACAATACTTTTCAGTGAGCAGACCAGCGAGGAGTCAGCAGCGCAAAAGCCACTGCACCCATGGCGTAAGAAGCCACGCAAGTTCACCATCTCCGTGGCCTTAGCCGTCGTGTTGCCGTTCCTCGTGGTACTGGCACTCCTGTTGTACTCCAATATTCCCGGCGCTCTTGTCATGGTGATCGTGTACCTGCCGCTGCAGTTGCTTGCCGCCGGAATCACCGCCGTGTACAACCGCGGAGTCCGAAGCATCGGCGACTCGATGATCGTGGTGCTGGCGATCGGTGCAACTGTTTTCAGTCTCGTCATTCTGATGTCTGTGCTGCTATCTCTTGTGGTGCGAGGAATTGGTGCGCTCAGTGCGCATTTTCTCTACCAGAACAGTGTGTACATCAATCCGAGCACACCGCTTGAGTACGGCGGTATCGGGCACGCGATGGTGGGAACCTTCCTGATTTTGCTGATCGCCTCGATCATCGCAGTGCCGATCGGTATCGCCACCGCCGTCTACATCACCGATGTACGCGGCCGCGCGGTTCCCTATGTTCGCTTCTTTGTCCAGGCAATGTCTGGTGTGCCCTCGGTGGTTGCAGGTCTGTTCATCCTGACGATCGCTGTCTCCACGGGTGCGTTCAATCAGAGCGCATTCGCAGGGGGCCTGGCCTACGCGATTCTGATGCTGCCCACGGTGGCCAGGACCGCAGAAGAAGTTCTCAAACTGGTTCCAGACGATCTGCGCACGGGAGCTCTCGCACTCGGTTCAACACGGGCCCGCGTGGTGCTGCAGGTGGTCATCCCAGCGGCCCGAACCGGCATCATCACAGCGATCCTGCTGGGCATCGCTCGTGTTATTGGCGAGACGGCACCTTTGCTCCTTGCAGCGGGTAACAATGACGGCACAGTGCTCAACCCGTTCGATCAAGCAGTCGCGTCGATCCCGGTTTACATCTTCAACAACGTTGCGTTGCCGTACCCCGACGCCGTTACCCGCGCCTGGGGCTCGGCTCTTGCTCTGATGATCCTCGTAGCTGTCCTATTCACTCTCGCTCGCGTGCTCGGTCGCGGACGAGTTGGCAAGTACTAAAAAACCACACAAGAAAGGCACACATCATGTCGACTGCAGAATTCGAGAGTGTCCAAACGCTCGAAGAACAGATGGTTGAGTCCGCTGCTCCCAGGGACCTCGCCATGGATGCACGCAACCTGAGTGTGTGGTTTGGGAAACGCAAAGTCCTTGAAGGGGTGAACATTGCCTTCCCCGAGCGGACCTGCACCGCGCTGATTGGTCCTTCCGGCTGCGGTAAGTCCACGTTCATTCGTACCTTGAACCGCCTTCACGAGTTGATCCCTGGTGCTGCTCTTGCCGGCTCCGTTCTCTACGAGGGCAAGGACATTTACGACGCCGACGTCGACCCGGTACACATCCGGCTCAAGATTGGCATGGTGTTTCAGAAGCCAAACCCGTTCCCCAGCATGACGATCCGCGGCAATGTGATGTCCGGGCTCAAGCTCTCCGGCATGAAGCGAGATGACCACGATGCAATCGTGGAATCGACCCTCACCTCAGCCGGTCTGTGGAATGAAGTCAAAGATCGTCTGGACCATGCGGCCGGTGATTTGTCAGGTGGCCAGCAGCAGCGGCTTGTGATTGCTCGCGCACTTGCTGTTGAGCCGAACGTCTTGTTAATGGATGAGCCGTGCTCGGCGCTTGACCCGGCGTCGACTCTGAAGATTGAGGAAACGATCCGTGAGCTGTCAAAGAACGTGACGATCATCATCGTGACCCACAACATGCAGCAGGCGGTTCGAGTATCAGATAACACGGCCTTCTTCTTGGCTGCGGAGAACGAGCCCGGACATGTGGTGGAGCAGGGGCTCACTACCGAAATCTTCAGCAATCCCAAGGACCAGCGAACCCTTGATTACGTGAATGGTCGGTTCGGATAAGCGCAGGGTTGATCATGCGTTCATTCTGCGTTCACTTGGTAACCCAGTGTTCACGAAACAGATGGATGAGCGACAACAACTAGACCCCGTGGCGTCACGTCAACAACTTAACGTCGGAACTGCAATCGGAAATCAACCAAAGGAGAAACCCGTGCGTCGCACTATCGCGATTCTCGCTGGTACAGCGCTTGCGGCATCCACTGTCGCCCTCGCCGCACCGGCCAGCGCCAAAGAGACCATCCCTGCAGGTGGAGCTTCATTCCCGGCAGTGTTCATGCAGCAATGTGCTGCGGACTTCAATGGTTCGCAGAACAACTTCACCGTGACCTACACCTCAACCGGTTCAGGTACCGGCAAGGGCAACTTCTCGAAGGGCACCTTCGTGTTCGGCATGACCGACTCCAAGTACTCCTCGGGAGAGCCAACCTTTGAGTGGGAGTATGTACCGCTGATCGGCGGTTCGGTCGCGATCCCGATCAACCTGAAGAACCCCAAGACGGGCCGCACGCTCGGCTCCTCGATTCAGCTCAAGCAGACCACGCTTGCCAAGATCTGGGGCGGTGTCATCACCAAGTGGAACCACCCAGAGATCCTCAAGGACAACCCGCGCATCGCTAAGTCGATCCCGGCGACCCCGATCACGCTGTCCTACCGCTCAGACACGTCAGGTACCACGAACAACTTCTTGCAGTACCTGAACGCCTGGGCACCAACGATCTTCACCAAGGTGCAAGATGACATGGGCACCGCATTCCCCGGTGGCAAGCCGCCAGCAAACTCGGTCGCGGGTCGCACCAACCAGGGCGTTATGGCCAACGTGCTCAGCACTGAAGGCGCAATCGGTTACGTCGACCTCGGCGATGCCAAGGGCTACCCGTCAGCGCGTCTGCAGAATTCCCTGGGCGAGTTCATCGCTCCCTCAGCCGCTTCAGGAGCCAAGAACCTGGCGAACCAGACCAACCTCAACTCCAAGGGCCTCGTGCAGCTGGATTACAAGCTCAAGGTCAAGGGTGCCTACCCGATCGCGATCTTCAGCTACGGCCTCGCTCGCACCGATGGCAAGGGCCCGAACGGCCTTGGCGTACGTCAGTTCTTCGACTACACGCTTGCCAAGTGCGGTCCCTCTCGCGCAGCCTCACTGGGCTTCGTGCCGTTGACCGGCAAGGTGCTCGCCAAGGGTCGCGAGTATGTCCAGCTGATCAAGTAGTCCAATCGTTCAAACAGCACTACACACACAAGCACTAGATGAAGGTGAGGACGATGTCTCGGCGCTCTGTACAGGTCCGGGGCATCGTCCTCACCTCATTCATTTCCATCTCGGCGCTCACGCTTGCCGCGTGCACACCACCCATGCCACCAGATGTATTGGCTGCTCGTGCCGAGTCACAGATCCAATGCGGCACGGGCAATCTCGACGTCTCCACGCCGGGACAGTTCATTGGCACGATGGACTCCGTCGGTCAAGCGCTGACGTCGGTATGTCCGGAGCAGACCACCACCGAGGTGTCCACAGACTCTCCTGCGCTGGTGGCCCTGAGTGATCGAACACCCACCCCCACAGTTATCTCTGACTTTCAGGCCGCCTCGTGCCCGAGCGACAAGGTGATTGTGATTCCGGCGTTCGCGTACCCGGTCACCATCGCCTATAACGTGGTGGGACTTGAAGGTCTGGTGTTCACGCCCGAAGCGGTGGCTGGAATCTTGAACGGCACCGTGACTTCGTGGGAAGACCCACTCATCGCCAATGAGAACCCGGACTTCGACCTGACACTTCTTCCCGACATCGCCCTCATGTCGCTCGAGACCCCGGATGGCTCGGTCGAGGCGATGACTTCTTGGCTCACGCAGCAGGTACCCGACCTGTGGAGCCAGGGTGTGAGCGGCACCCTCGAGGCGGGGCAGAAATTCGCCACGCAGGAGGACCTCCTGCTCGAGATGACCTCAGTCGAGAGTTCCATCGCAGTGCTCCCGATCTTCACCGCCTTCGGCAATGTGTTGGCCACCGCTAACCTGCCGGTGAAAGGCACCGACGCCAACGGCCAGGAGGTCGACACCGTCATCACCACCGACGACGTGCAGCTCTACAAAGTGGGATCCGGTGCCACCACGGTTACCACAGACGAGTCAGGCAACATTCTTGCGAGTCCGGCGGTCGGAGGCTTCCCGGTCGAGGGAAACTTTGATCTGGCCTCATCCAAGATTGTGTTGGGAGAAGACGCCGGACTTGTTGGCTGGCCGGTTGAGGGTTATGCGCACCTACTGATTTGCGATGACGGCACAGACATCGCACTCCCGCTGCTCTTTGCGCAGTATTTGGTGAGACTTGCCGGGCAGGGTTCGCTGGAGACCTTTGGCGTGACCCCGTTGCCGGAGCCAATCCGGGTGCAGACCTTCACACCGCTACGAGTCACGGTGAACATGGATGAAGACGTGCCCATGGAAGAGGCGGGAACAGTTCCCAACGAAGCCGGGGTTGAAGAGGCAATCGTC
>JANQZS010000060.1:0-9839 GCA_030728405.1 Candidatus Nanopelagicales bacterium
CTGCGAGATGTGTATAAGAGACAGGTGCGCAGCGGCTGCCTGCGGGCATTTCGCTCCAACCCGATCACGGGGGCCACGCTGTCGCCGACTGCCCAACGAATACTCGGGTTTGAATTCAGTGTGATGCCGTGCTCAGCCATCATGGTTAGATCCTCTGCGTCCACAAAATCACCATGGATTACGTAGTGGCGCAGGGCTTTCGCATCGTTTTGGGTGAGCGTGTTGACCACGTGATGCACTGTCAGATCACCGGTTGCGTGCAGTCCCACCTGCCAGCCCCGTGATGCAGCTGCTTCGACTATTGCTGAAAGTTCAGCTATCCGCTCATCATCCGTTGCTCCCGCTACCTGCAGGTGACCATGAGTGCAATCGTCATACGGCTCACTCATCCACGCCGTGCGACTGCGCGGGATTCCATCGGCGAATACTTTGACCTGATCGATAGCAAGGTGACCGAATGGCTCCATTGGCATGGGTCCACCAAAATCATCGAGACCCGCCGATACCTGATCCGCACGGGTACCACCAAGACCGCCGTACAACAACATCAGTGAGATGTGCTGGTGAAGTTCCCCGGCCGCATCCAACTCCTGATACGCACGAACTGCGTCAAGGTCGCCGGTGCCATCCATCAATGTGGCAGCACCCGGTCCCAATCCCGGATCCGTGAAAGCGGTCACTCCTTGAGCCAAAAGACTTTGTTGGCTGGCCAGGATCGACGTCTTCTTCTCTGCAATCGTGACTTTGGGCATGACTTTATTCACCGCGGCCACAGCGGCTTCAAGGAGAAGACCGGACGGACGCCCATCGGCCATCCGCACGAAGGATCCACCAGAGGGGTCTTCCACCGATTCCGACGTCAAACCCGCATATTCCAATGCGAGTGAATTACATACCGCCTGATGGCCGGTCACATCGGCAAGGAGCATCGGAACATCGGGCCGGGCCGCGTCTAGATCCGCGGCACACAAAGTGCCACCCGGACCAGTTCCCACAATCCCGGTGCCATCCCAACCGATCCCCCGGATCCAGCCGCCAGCTTCGGGTCCGGCGGTGCGCAGTAGTGACTGGATCGCAGACAGATCTGGAGCTACATCACTGCCCAGAGCCAATGCGGTGAGCGAGCGCCCGTACTCATATCCGTGCAGGTGGGAGTCATCTATGCCGGGCAACACAGTGCAGCCACCCACATCGATGGTGGTGATTCCCACAACGGGGCTCCACTCGGCTTTGCTCCAGACCTGCGTGATGCGACCATCATCAATCCGCAGGGCATACATGTCTGGATACAGCGGTGCCGCATCGAAGTCGACGAGGATAAATGATTCGGGCCCGAACATGATTAAGACTCTGCCACATCAGAGCAGCCGCCGTATGCAAAGCGCACAAAGTTAGGTCAGATGCCGAGCAGCGAACGCAAATGTCTCGGAGCGGGTGAGCCCTGGCTCAACATGAGGTCGTGGATCTGCCGGTCAGTCCAGTCTGGGTGGAGCACTCGCAAATCATGCGCGATGCCAGAAACAGCACGGTAACCAACAAAGTAGGTGGGCAATTGACCCGCAGTGAGCAGAGCCCTGCGCCATTTGCCGGTGGCTTCACCCTCCTCTTGAAAACCTCGATGGGTCATCAAACTCATACCCTCTTCTTCGGTCATCTCCATCGAGTGCACTCGAATATCCAGGATCGCGTTGATTGCCATGCGGGCCTGCATCTTCAACTGCTGCAATCTGATTGCCAGGTTAGATTTCGGATCGTCGGTGGGTTGGTATCCGCGCTCAATCATGAGCTCTTCTGCGTACACGGCCCAGCCTTCAACAAAGACACCGCTAAATCCGAACCTGCGAACTGGCGTTGCGGAATCGAGGCGCTGCGCGTGCGCGAGCTGCACAACATGCCCGGGCATTGCCTCATGGATGGTCAGGTCATGCAGCAAAGTCCCGTTGTATTCGCGATAAAACGACGAAATTTGCTCGGCACTCCACCCAGAAGGGGTGGGCGAGACAGCGACATACGTGGGCACGTCGGCTTTCTCTAACGGACCGGGTGCATCGCAGTAGGCAACCGCCACCCCGCGATGAATTTCGGGCATCTCGATAACCCGAGTTTCGGTGGGTGGAATGGTCACGAGATCGTGGGCGCGGACAAATTCCGTGGTGCGCTCAAGAGCTGCAGATACGAGATCCAAAACAGAATCGTCGCGTACGGGTGATTCAGCCGCGATGTGCGCGAGAGCGTCGCGCACCATGCCACTACGAGAGCCGGATTCGCCTAAATATTCGGCAGCCACCTGCCGCATCTGCTCCGTGACCCGATCAAGATGTTCTTCAGCATCGCTGAGCAGTCGATTAGCGTTCGAGGCATCGTCGAGGGAGTGCCATAAAACTCCTGCATACGTGCGGGCATTCAAGCGGGGACTACCCGTTGCATCGGGAAGTTCCTCGTTCAGCCATTTAAGGTGCTCATCGATGCTCGCGACAGCAGCCTCAACTACACCGCGATCGAGTTGAACCCCTTCACCCTGCGCAAGGGATGGCAATGCTTCAGAAATAAGTTGCCGTGTTCCATCGAACTGACTGATCGCCGTTTCCACATGGATCCGTGGCATGTTGCGCAGTTGACCGCGCGCATCGGTAAGGAAACGTGGGATATCCGCTAGCCGACCAACAATGGACTCCAGACGCTGCGCAAACGGAGCAAAATCTCGGCTCATCAACAGGTGGATGGCTGTTCCTGGGTTCCACAGCATGGGGTTCCAGTCGAGGGCCCGCAACTCCGTTAACTCGAATGATTCTTTGGTGAGATGCGCCCGCAAAATCTCCAGATCAACCTGATCGGAGTCGCTGAGCTCCACATCGTCTACTGCATCAAGTTCAGTGAGGTAATCACTGATGCGTAGCACCCGGTCGCGCACCGCGGTGTGGCTGAAATCTGGCAGCCGGTCATCAAAGCGGTGATCCCCCAGCCACGTTGCAGCCACTGGGTCCGATTGCAGGGAATCATCAATCACGTTTTGGGAGATGCGCGCAAACTCCTGGGTGGCATTAGCCATGAGGTGAGGCCTCCACCGCACGAATCACGTCAATGTGATCACGAACCGCCTGCCGCAAGGCGGCTTCGGCATCCCAACCACGACCACGGGCGGCTGCAACGAGCGCAAGCAACATTTCGCCAAGTTCTGCCTCTGAACCAAGTTCTTGTATTGCGGTGTTCGCGGAAGCGTTCATCGGCAACTCGGGCAACAGCTCGTGCACAGTTGCACTGCGCGCGATGACTTTGCTAGCCCTTGTGAGAGCCGGGAGGCTCGCGGGGATTCCGTCTGTCACGGACTTCCGATTCTTTTCCTTAGCTTTGAGCGCATGCCAATTTGCCTCAACCTGCTCAGCGGTGTCGGCGGTCACGTCACCAAACACATGCGGATGCCGTGAGACCAACTTGGTGATGATCCCATCGGAGACATCGTCGATATCGAATGCATCAGTTTCAGATTCTGCGGCAATGCGCGCGTGGAAGACCACTTGCAATAAAAGATCACCCAGTTCCTCGCGCAAGCCGATGGAGTCGTCGTTCTCAATGGTCTCGACGGTTTCGTAAGCCTCTTCCACCAAGTACTCCACCAGAGATTGATGGGTTTGCCGGGCATCCCACGGGCAGCCACCAGGTGAGCGCAGTTGATTGAGCACGGCAACGAGATCAATGAATCGACTCCCCGGAGCTGGACTGCTCGTCATCAAGAAACCACGTTATGTATTAGGAGAATGGGATCGAGAGATCGTTGACGGCGGGTCCAACCTGCAATGAAGGCCCATCCCATGTTCCATAACGTGGGCTGACCTCTGTGCCAAGTTCAACACTCTTGTCCACCACAGCCTGCAATAGGGCCACTGATTGCGCATCCTGCGAACCTGCAGGATCGAGCGCTTGCCCCAACCGCTCGGCAAGAATATTGAGGCGCATGATCGATTCAATCTGGCTCGGCGCGATGTCTTGCGCAACGAGGGAATCCTCGAACGCCTGCATGCCACCTGCCTGCTCGGAGTAGGCCGCTAGAGCTGCATCAATCTCACCCTGTGTGGCTTCAACACCGGCATCAACTGCCACAGCGTCGACGAGGTTGGTGGTGATCATGCGGTCAATGGTCGTGACGACGAGGGCTTGCGAAGCCGCATCGGGGCTGCGCCCTTGGGCTATCAGAATCTGCTGCACCTGATCGTTGAGTTCCGCCTCGGTGATGCTGTAATCGTCCATCACCACGGCCTTGCCCGCTGGCGAAGAGCCACAGCCAGAGAGAACGACGACGCCTGCAACTGCACCCGTGAATACTGCGGTGAGACGGGAACGGCGGCCTGTTGTGTGGCGAGGGGTCTTCACTATGCGTCCTTGTCGGTCGGTATTCATGATGGTGTTATAGGCATTATCGCTGTTATCAAATCTTCGACCCACGCGAGTAGTTCCGTGTCGCGTAGGGGCGTGCCACCGAGGCCCGTGTTCCCTGATGAAGTGGACCCTGATGATGACGGCCTCGGGACCACAATCGTTCGGACTGCCGGTTTGATCTGGGTTTTCGGGTAGAGGCGGGTGAGCCGCATGCTCGCTGACTCGGCTAACTCCACTCGACCTAACCGGATGCCGGTGCCCTGGAGCACGATTTCGCTGAGACCGGCAGATCTGGCATGAACGCGTAACCGAGCAACTGCGATCAGGGTCATCACCGGCTCGGGCAGAGCGCCGTATCGGTCTACGAGCTCGGCTACCACTTCATCCACATCGGCATCACCAGCGGCATCTGCCAGCCGCTTGTACGCCTCAAGGCGCAAACGTTCTTGCGGGACGAACTCTTCGGGGATGTGCGCGGTGATCGGCAGTTCAACTCGAACCTCCGCCACCTCTTGCACGCTCTCACCCTTGTGTTCAGCAAGAGCCTCGCCGACCAGCCTGATGTACAGGTCGAAACCAACGTCGGCAATGTGCCCACTTTGCTCACCGCCAAGCATGTTGCCGGCTCCACGAATTTCTAGGTCCTTCAGCGCGATCTGCATACCCGACCCCAGGTCGGTTCGTTGTGCGATTGTGGCGAGCCGCTCATGCGCGGTCTCTGTCAAAGGCTTGCTGGGGTCGTAGAGAAAATAGGCGTAAGCCCGTTCACGTCCGCGACCAACTCGGCCACGCAATTGGTGCAACTGCGATAGACCAAATGTGTCTGCGCGATCCACGATGAGGGTGTTTGCATTGGCAATATCGATTCCTGATTCCACAATCGTGGTGCAGACCAACACATCAATCTCTTTGTCCCAGAAATTCACGATGATCTCTTCAAGTGCGTGCTCGTTCATTTGACCGTGCGCCACCGCAACACGCGCCTCAGGAATCAGATCGCGAATCTTCGCGGCAACGCGATCGATGGACTCCACGCGGTTGTGAACAAAGAAGACTTGACCATCGCGCAAAATCTCACGACGAATTGCGGCGGTAACCTGCCGCTCATCGTAAGGACCAACAAAAGTGAGCACCGGATGACGCTCTTCTGGCGGAGTCTGAATCACAGACATTTCGCGAATCCCGGTCACCGCCATCTCCAACGTGCGCGGGATCGGAGTTGCAGACATCGCGAGCACATCGACGTTGGTGCGCAAAGCCTTGAGGTGCTCTTTGTGCTCGACCCCGAAGCGTTGCTCCTCATCGACAACGACCAAACCAAGATCCTTGAATCTGATGTTCGGTGTGAGGAGTCGATGCGTTCCAATAACGACGTCGACGGCACCCGATGACAAGCCTTCGAGGGTTTTCTTCACTTCCTGTTCGGTACTGAAACGCGAAAGCCCAGCGATCGTGACTGGGAAAGCACCGAACCGTTCAGCGAACGTGGATAAATGCTGCTGCACCAACAAGGTGGTGGGCACCAACACTGCGACCTGTTTGCCGTCTTGCACCGCTTTAAATGCCGCGCGCACCGCAATTTCGGTTTTGCCGTAGCCGACGTCACCACAGATGAGCCGGTCCATCGGGATTTGCCGCTCCATATCGGCCTTGACCTCGTCGATACAGGAGAGTTGATCGGGGGTTTCTGCGTATGGAAAAGCATCTTCGAGTTCGGCTTGCCACGGGGTGTCTGGTCCGAAGGCGTAACCCTTAGTCACTTGGCGCGCAGCGTAGAGCCGGATCAATTCACCAGCGATCTGCTTCACGGCCTTCCGGGCCCGGCCTTTTGCCTTGGTCCAGTCAGCACCACCCAACCGGTGCACGGACGGTGCCTCACCTCCCACGTACCGGGTGATCAGGTCGAGCTGATCCATCGGCACAAAGAGGCGGTCGGCTGGCTGGCCGCGCTTACTCGGTGCGTACTCGATCAACAGGTATTCACGATCTGAGCCGGCCACATTGCGCCGGATCATCTCGAGGTAGCGGCCCACTCCGTGTTGTTCATGCACCACGTAATCACCTGATGCAAGGGATAACGGGTCGATCGTGCGTCGACGGCGGCTCGGCAACTTGCGCATTTCACGGGTGGAGGAGCGTTGGCCAGAGATATCCGTTTCGGTCAACACAAGCAGCCCTGCTGCAGGGATTGCAAAACCGTGTTCGAGGCGGCTGGTGCCGATCGTCACCACGCGTGGCTGAAGTGCACCAACCCTTTCACCGCTACTGGTTGCAACCTCAGCCGAAGTGAGTTCCTCACTCAACCGTTGCGCTGAGCCGTGACCTTCGGCGAGTAGCAGCACACTCACGCCGTTGTTGACTTCACGGCGCAGATCTTCAATGGCCCGGTGCGCATCGCCTCGGTACGCCTCAATCGGGATAGCACCAAGATCGATGTCTGCATCGTCCATAGCAAATGGTGAAATCTCCCACCAGGTACCAGCAGCGGCTATCACGCCGTCCTGAAACTCCTCGAGTGATTGGTAACTCGCCGCTGCTAGGTCGATGGGTGCCTCGCTGCCCAATGCGGCGGTATGCCAACTCGCGGAGAGGAACTCCTCGGCCGTACGCACCACATCAGAGGCGCGCGTGCGGACCCGCTCGGGCTCATGGATGACCACTTGAGTTCCTTGCGGCATCAGTTCGCGCAGAGTGCGCATACCTGATGCCAGCACCGGTGCGAGTGACTCCATCCCCTCCGAGGTGATCCCCTGAGCAATCGCGTCGCACATATCGTGCAGAACTGGTTGCGACTCTGCAAGCAGCGCTGCGCGTTCACGAACTTCCGGGGTGAGGATCAACTCACGCACCGGTGGTGCAAATAAGCCATCAGGTGCTGCATCAAGCGAGCGCTGATCACTCACCGCGAAGTGCCTGATTTCCTCGACCGAGTCGCCCCAGAATTCCAGGCGGAGCGCGTGCTCTTCGGTGGGCGGGAACACGTCAAGGATTCCGCCTCGCACCGCCACTTGGCCGCGTCGTTCTACCAAATCAACTCGGTCATAGCCGAGCAAAACCAACCGCTCGACCGTACGGTTCAAATCTGCCGTATCGCCTGCATTAATCCGACAGGGAGCATGGTCAGGAAGATCGCTGGCAAATGGCTGGAGTGCTGCACGAACCGACGTCACCACAATTCGCACGGACGTTTGCAGCGGATCGCTGTCAATCGGATGCGCTAGCCGGCGAAGAATTGCAGTGCGTTGACCGACTGTGTCGGTGGAAGGTGAGAGTCGCTCGTGCGGCAACGTTTCCCACGACGGAAAAACCACGATCGATTCCTCGGGGAGCAGTTCGCTAAGTACGCGCGACACATCCTCAGCTTCCCGGCCGGTCGCGGTCACGATGAGGAGTCCAGAATTCCCTTGGGCATGCTGAGCAATCAGAGCGTCAACAAATGGGAACGTGGGGGCGGGCGCTACAACGCTGATTCGATCACCTGGTGCGCTGGTCAGCGCTGCGAGGCGCTGAACCGGCGGGTAATCAATCAGTAGGTCAAGCACGCTTCTCACGATCACAACGAAGCAGCCTCCGACAGAGCCTCGAGCAGCGGAGCGTGCAGGGCGGGATGCGCAACTACTAAATCTGTTACATATGGCGGCATGTGGTTGAAGGTGACCGCGGAGCCATCAACATGGGAAGCGATCAGCCCGTAGTGATACGCAACGCCGTAAGGCGCGGCCACATCCCACTCATAGAAGCCGGTGTCGTGGACGTACGCCTCCGCGCGACCGCACAGGATTTCATTCACTTTAGCGCCCACTGAGCCAACGTCGACAATCTCGACACCGTGCGAATTCACGCCTGCCTCTGCAAGGGTGCGCGCCAAGATGTCAACAGTTGCGGCCAGAGTTGCTGGCGGGCGGCTCCTTGATGCAACTATGCGAATCGGCCGGTCGGTCGGGAGCGGTGGTGGTGGACCAACAGAATCCAACACACTTCGGGAGGTTTCCTGCGCTGGCAAATCAACGGTGCACGCACTGAGGGTTTCCATTGCGGGTTGCCATAGCGCGATGTGCACCGCAAAATCTTGACGATTCTGACCGTATTCCCAGGTGCCATCGAGTGGATCAACGATCCACACCCGATCAGCTGACAGCCGGTCGGCGTTGTCTTTGCCCTCTTCACTCAAGATCGCATCGCGCGGGCGCGCGGCCGAGAGTGCATCGCTGATCATCACGTGCGCGGCAGCATCTGCTTGGTCGCGCAGCTTGGTGGCTGTTTCTTTGTCAGTGATGGAACCGTGCTCAGCGATGAAGTTCTGACGAAGCGCAAGGAGTAACTGGCCGGCATCACGGGCAACATCGCGAGAGAGTTCAGCATCATTGCGGACATCACTGCGAGAGTCGGTCATTGGGTTTCTCCACTCGTTTCGGGCGCTGCATTAAAACGATTTTGGGCCGTCTCCAGGCCATCTTCGATCACACACTCCACCGCGCGAGCGCAGCGATCGAGGAATCCAGGCAGTTCTGTGCGTTCGGATCCAGAGAAGACCTGCAGTACGTAATCCGCTGGTGACTGTCGGCCCATCGGCCGGCCAATCCCTGCTCGCACACGAAAGAAATCACCTGTGCCGAGCGACTTGCGGATTGATTTGAGACCGTTGTGCCCGTTGTCACCGCCGCCGAACTTGATGCGCAATCCACTGAATGGCAGATCAAGTTCGTCGTGAATAACTATCAATCGTTCAGGGGCGATGTCGTAGAAATCGATGAGCGCCTTCACCGGACCTCCACTTTCATTCATGAACGAAAGCGGGATGGACAGCACAGCCCGGTTGATTCGCCCGGGCATTCCCAGTTGCACCTCTGCGACGTCTGCGAGTGCGCGTTTGTGCCGGCCAAGTTTGGCCGAACACGACGACGCCACAACATCGGCGACCATCGCACCGATGTTGTGGCGGGTCATGGCGTACGCCGGCCCGGGGTTACCCAGACCGACGATCAGCCAATGGTCTGACACGAGGAGTGGTTCAGCGTCCGTCTACGGAGTTCGTCTACGGAGCAGGCGTTGCATCAGACACTGACGCAACGGCAGCTTCCGCTGCGACTGCCGCGTCAACAGCATCTTCGGCAGCGTTGGCTGAGGCCTGGGCTAGCGTGCGGCTGGTGACGTCGCTCACTGCGTGTTCTGCAGCGGTCATCGGATCTTCACCGAGGGCAATCGCTTCTTCCATCGCCTGGATGACCGATGCGGTGTCAACGCCGGCTTCGAGAGCCGCAGTCTCAGCAGCCTTGACGGCATCGGCGTAGTCACTACGCAGGCTCGCTTCTACCTTGCTGATGACGATGAGGTCGATGTGCTCGAGGTATCGCTTCACTGGTTCGCGCTGAACATCGCGCGGCTTGGTGAGGAACTTGGTGCCATCAAGGTCAACGCTAAGCACCACGCGGGGCTTGCGGAGAGCGAGGGTCAAATCGTGGTCG
>JANQZS010000060.1:9849-25792 GCA_030728405.1 Candidatus Nanopelagicales bacterium
GTGGTCGGGCAATGAAATGTGCAGCAACTCGGTGTCGGGGCCGTAGATGACGGCGGGCACGAAGCCGGCACGACGGGTGCGACGAGCTGCACCCTTGCCAAAATCGGTGCGGGTAGTGGCGGTGATGTTGACGGTAGTCACGTGATTTCTCCTCGGTTGGACGTCGACCCTCGGCGCGATACATGCAGCCGTCACGAGGTGACGTCTACGTCGATCACGGTGTGGCACCTACCTGCGGTGCGCCCACCCTCGCCGAGGACCCCCGAAGTCTAGCCGTCAGTGCGAGGAGACATCTTCAGGGGTGTGACCGTCCTCAAACATGCTGGTAACCGATCCATCGGTGAACACCTCATGAATAGCGGTGGCCAGGATGGGCGCGATCGAGAGCACCGTGAGTTTGTCGAATTTCCGCTCTTCGGAGATGGGCAGGGTGTCCGTGACCACGACCTCGGAGATCGGTGAGTTCTGCAGGCGCTCCCGGGCTGGATCGCTCAGGATTCCGTGGGTCGCCGCGACGATCACGTCGCTCGCACCGTTCTCAAGCAGAGTCTCTGCCGCTTTAACGATGGTGCCGCCGGTATCGATCATGTCGTCGACGACGACGCAGACCCGACCACGGACATCGCCGACCACCTCGAGCACCCGCACCTGATTCGGCACATCGGGGTCACGGCGCTTGTGAATGATCGCAAGGGGCGCCCCGAGCACATCGGTCCAGCGCTCTGCCACACGCACGCGGCCAGCATCGGGTGAGACCACGGTGATGCGATCGCGGGGAACGCGTGAGGCCACATGTGAGGAGAGCAGCGGCAGGGCAAAGAGGTGATCAACCGGGCCGTCGAAGAATCCTTGGATTTGCGAGGTGTGCAGATCGACGGTCATGAGTCGGTCGGCGCCAGCGGTCTTGAACAAATCCGCCATCAGTCGGGCCGAGATCGGCTCACGACCGCGGTGCTTCTTGTCTTGGCGGGCGTAGCCATAAAACGGAACGATGACAGTGATGCGTTTGGCCGATGCGCGCTTGAGCGCGTCGATCATGATCAATTGCTCCATGATCCATTTGTTGATCGGCGTGGTGTGGCTTTGCAATACGAACGCATCACAACCACGAACGGATTCTTGGAAACGAATAAAGATCTCGCCATTGGCGAAGTCATAAGCGAGTGTGGGTGAGAGGTCGATCCCCAGTTGAGCGGCGACGTTTTGGGCCAGCTCTGGGTGTGAACGCCCCGCCAGAAGGACCAGCTTCTTCTGGGTCGGAACCGACATTTCGGCCACTACGCCTCCTGGGGAGATGGTGAGTCGGGGGTAACTGTGTCAGAAGGAGATTCGGCGCGAGCGGCTGCCTCTGCAGATGAACTGCCGGCACGCTTGCGGGCCACCCATCCGCGGATATTTCGCTGCTGGGCTCGACCCACAGCCATGGCCCCGGGCGGCACATCCTCGGTAATGACAGAGCCTGCCGCGGTGTATGCACCATCACCGACGGTGACGGGGGCGATGAGCATTGTGTCGGAGCCGATCCGCACGTGATCGCCTACAACAGTGGGGTGCTTCTCAATGCCGTCGTAGTTGACGAAAACGGTGGCCGCTCCGATGTTGGAGCCGGTACCGATCTGGGCATCGCCCACATAGGACAGGTGTGGAACTTTCGAGCCGTCGCCCACTGAAGAGTTCTTGATTTCTACGTAAGCACCAGCGCGGGTGTCTGCGCCGAGCACCGTGCCCGGGCGCAGGTAGGTGAATGGGCCGACGCTGGCGCGATCACCGATCACCGCAAGTTGCGCCCATGTGTGAATGACTTCAGCGCCAATGCCCACTTCGCAGTCGATCAACGTGGTGCCCGGGCCGATTCGTGCACCCGTTGCGATGGCTGTGGGGCCGCGCAAAACAGTGCCGGGAAGCAGTGTGACATCGCGTTCAAGTTCAACATCCACGTCGATCCATGTGGTTGCCGGATCGGCCATCGTCACGCCTTCACGCATCCACGATTCATTGATGCGATTGCGCATCAACGCAGCAGCTTCTGCAAGTTGCACTCGATCATTGACCCCGAGGATCTCGTTGCTGTCAGGGCACATACTGCCAATGACGGCACGGCCCGAATTACGCATGATCGAGATGACGTCGGTGAGGTACTCCTCGCCTTGTGCATTGTTTGTGGTGAGCTGGGTGAGGGCCGTGCGCAACTCTTGTGCATCGAATGCATACATACCCGAGTTGATTTCGTCGACGTCGAGTTGTTCGATGGTTGCGTCTTTATGTTCGACGACGGAAAACACTTCGCCATCAACATCGCGCAACACTCGGCCGTAACCACTGGGATCATTCAGTCGGGCGGTGATCATCGTGACACCTGCTGCGGCCCGCCCATGATCGGACACCAACTTGCGCACAGTGGTGCCGGTAAGAAGCGGAGTGTCGCCAGTGAGAACCACGATTGGACCGGTGAGTTCTGGCGCTGCCGTGTGCAACGAATCCAGCGCTATCCGAACTGCGTGACCCGTTCCGTTTTGCTGTTCTTGCACCGCGGTAAGTGCCCACGGCGCGACTTCTTCGATATGCGCCTGCACTTGATCGCGACCGTGGCCAATCACGATGACCAGGTGTTCGGGTTCGGCGGCCGCTGCGGCTTCAATGACATGGCCGAGCAGGGTTCGACCAGCGATGGGGTGCAGGACTTTGGGCAGAGCCGACTTCATGCGGGTGCCTTCACCTGCGGCCAAGATGATGATGGCAGCTGGTCGGGTCACGGTCTTATCTTTGCGCATCGCCTGCATTTTCCTAGAGCGGCGTTACATACGCCCCAGAAATCCCGCCATCTACGAGGAAATTGGAAGCGGTCATGAAGGAAGAGTCATCACTTGCGAGGAAGGCGACTGCCGCAGCGATCTCCTCAGGCTCCCCGAATCTGCCAACCGGGATGTGCACGAGGCGGCGCGCGGCCCGTTCAGGATCACTGGCGAATAGCTCCATCAGCAACGGTGTGGCGACGGGCCCGGGTGACAGCGCATTTACCCGAACCCCACTCCGGGCGAATTGCACTCCCAATTCGCGGCTCATGGCGAGCACGCCACCTTTGGATGCGGTGTAAGAAATTTGCGACGTGGCCGCCGCCATGGTCGCCACGAAAGAAGCAGTGTTGATGATGGAACCCTTTCCCTGTTCGAGCATGTAGGGAAGCACTTCTTTGCAGCAGAGGTATACCGAAGTCAGGTTGACCTCCTGGACGCGGCGCCACGCATCGATCCCTGTCTCCAGAATCGAATCATCGTCCGGGGGTGAGATACCAGCGTTATTGAAGGCGATGTCAATGGATCCGTACCGGTCCTTCGCGGCTCGGAACATCGCGGCAACGTCTCCTGCATCGGTCACGTCGCAGTGCACGAACATGCCACCCGCCTGCTCGGCGGCCATACCTCCTGCCGCATCGTCCATATCGCCGATCACGACGTGTGCTCCTTCATCGGCCAGACGCAGGGCGGAGGCTAGTCCGATGCCGCTGGCACCCCCGGTAATGACGGCTACCCGACCTTCTAATCGTCGACAATTGCTGGACATGTCACTCCTACTCATCGGTTGCCAGGAAAACGTTTTTGGTCTCGGTGAAAGCTTCTGGTGCATCTGGTCCGAGTTCACGACCGAGCCCTGATTTCTTGAACCCGCCGAACGGCGTCCAGTAGCGCACAGACGAGTGCGAATTGACGGACAAGTTTCCCGCTTCCACGCCTCGCGCTACCCGGAAGGCGCGCCCAACATCGCGCGTCCAGATCGAGCCGGACAGGCCGTAGTCGGAATCGTTCGCCATGCGGATCGCATCGGTCTCGTCGTCAAAAGGCACAACGACGACGACCGGTCCAAAGATTTCTTCTCGGTAGGCGCGATCGTTTTCCGTCGTGAGTAGAACGGTGGGTGGGTACCAGAATCCGGCACCGTCGGGGCAGGTCCCGCGAAATGCGACGCTGGTCTCGTCGGGAACGAATGACCTGACGGTGTCGAGCTGGCCGCGCGAGATGAGTGGACCCATCTCGGTGCTCTCCTGCGCGGGATCACCCACAACGACGCCCTGCACAGCAGTCTCGAGTCGCTGCATGAAGTCATCCATGACGCTGCGCTGAACGAGAATGCGCGAGCGGGCGCAGCAGTCCTGGCCGGCGTTGTCGAAAACGCCATACGGTGCTGTTGCCGCCGCTTTGTCGAGGTCGGAGTCGCCGAAGATGATGTTGGCGCTCTTACCGCCGAGTTCGAGGGTGACCCGCTTCACCTGGGCTGCGCAGCCGGCCATGATCTGCATGCCAACATCGGTGGAGCCGGTGAACACGATCTTGCGCACCAACGGGTGCTCCACGAGCCGCTGCCCCACCACAGAGCCCTTGCCGGGCAGCACCGTGAACACGCCCTCGGGGATGCCAGCCTCTAGTGCGAGCTCACCCAGACGGATGGCTGTCAGTGGCGTCAGTTCAGCGGGCTTGAGCACCACGGTGCAACCGGCAGCGAGTGCAGGTGCGAATCCCCATCCTGCGATCGGCATCGGAAAATTCCACGGCACGATGATTCCCACCACACCTATGGGTTCGTGGAACGTGATGTCGACACCACCGGCAACCGGGATCTGGCGACCGAACAGTCGCTCGGGTGAACCCGCGTAGTAGTTAAGGACGTTGGCGACGTTCCCAGCTTCCCAGCGAGCATTGCCGATGGTGTGACCGGAGTTGGCAACCTCGAGTTGTGCGAGTTCCTCTGAATGTTCGCGCACCACGGTGGAAAAGGCCCGAAGCAGGTCAGCTCGCTCACCTGGTGAAACCCTGCGCCACGACTCGAAGGCGAGCGCCGATCGCGCAATAGCTGCATCGGTCTCTGCCAGGGATGTCGAGGCAACCTCGGCGATCCCCTGCTCCGTAGCAGGATTGATGACAGTGAACATGGAGCCCCTTCGGATCTGGAATGACGCGGCGCTGGACTGAGGGTGCTCTACAGACGTTCGAAACTGCGAAAGCGCTCCCAATCGGTGACCGAGGAGTTGAATGCTGCCAGTTCTACCCGCGCCATGTTCGCGTAGTGGTCGGTGACCTCGGCCCCGAACGTCTCGCGGACCCAGGCCGACCCCTCCCACAGGGCCAACGCCTCCCGCAAAGACTCTGGCACGCGCGCCGAGTCGCTCTCATATGCGTTGCCGACGAAGGCGGCCTCGAGGGGTAGTGCACGGTCGATGCCATCCATCCCCGCGGCGATCATGCCCGCGACAGCAAGATAGGGATTCACATCTCCCCCAGGGATGCGGTTCTCCAGTCGCAGCGAGGGGCCGTGCCCTACCAAGCGGAATGAGCACGTGCGATTGTCGCGCCCCCAGCGCAGGGCGGTCGGCGCGAAAGACCCTGCTTGGTAGCGCTTGTAGGAGTTGATCTGGGGTGCGAAGAGCAGCGTCAGCTCCGCGGCATGCGCGAGCTGCCCGGCGATGAAATGCCGTCCGAGTTCGGAAAGCCCATCGGGTGCGGAATCGTCTGACATCACCACCATGCCGTCGGTCGTACGGAACGAGAGGTGGATGTGACATGAGTTCCCCTCGCGCTCGTTGAACTTGGCCATGAAGGTGATCGACATGCCCTCTTGCGATGCGATCTCCTTTGATGCCGTTTTGAAGATCACGTGGTTGTCACACGTGGTGATGGCCTCGTCGTACTTGAAGGCGATCTCGTGCTGACCAAGATTGCATTCGCCCTTGGCGCTTTCCACTGTCATGCCCGCATCGGCCATGGCATTGCGGATGCGCCGCAGGAGCGGCTCCACTCGGGCGGTGCCCAGGAGTGAGTAATCGACGTTGTACAGGTTCGCAGGAGTGAGATTTCGATAACCCGACTGCCAGGCGCTCTCGTAGGTGTCGGTGAACACGATGAACTCAAGTTCCGTCCCCACCATCGCTACGAGGTCTCGATCTGCAAGCCGCCGTGTCTGCCGGGTGAGGATCTGCCGCGGCGACGGAGCAACGTCGTGGCCTTCCTCGTCACGGATGTCACAGATGAGCGCGGCGGTTCCAGGCTGCCAACTCTGCAGGTGCAAGGTGGACATGTCGGGGACGAAGACCATGTCGCCGTATCCGGTGTCCCAGGACGACATCGCGTACCCATCGACTGTGTTCATGTCGACGTCGACGGCCAGCAGATAGTTGCATCCCTCGGTGCCGTGGCCTGCGACGTCGCTGAGGAAGTGGCCCGCATGCACGCGCTTGCCCTGCAGACGTCCCTGCATGTCGGTGATCGCCACGCAGACGGTGTCGATGTCGCCTGACGCAACGAGTTCGCGGAGTTGATCGAGCGTGATCCGTTGACCCGTACCCATGAAGCCTCCCAGTGCTGGGAACGGGGGGAGAGGAAAGCCTCTCCCCCCGTTCAAAGTGCAGACGCTATCCGCGCCAGTGTCTTCCTTGCCTGATTCTTCAAGTTGCTCGGTGGCGTCATACGCCTCGACGATGGCTCCCGGGGGTGGGATCGAACCACCGTTGACGGATTCAAAGTCCGCTGTCCTGCCGCTAGACGACCCGGGACTGCCGGGTAAGCGTAGAGCGCGCCGCACCGGGGCGCTGGACAACCTTGGTTACGGTGTCGTAACCTACGGAAGCGTAAGTAGTTAGTCACCAGTGACCACAAGGAGTTCGATGAGCCTCGCGCCCGACCTACGTCCCGTAGATAGCCCGCCCGTTCACGACGAACAACCACTGCTCAGCCCTTCGATGCGCTTTGCCATCGGTCTATTCGTCGTAATTCCGCTGGTCTCCGTCCTTTTTGCGATACCTGTTCTCTGGGGCGGCTGGCTGGGCTGGACCGATGTGGCATTGGCCGTGCTGTTCTGGGCAATCACCGCTCTCGGCATCACGCTGGGCTACCACCGCCACTTCACCCACGGTTCCTTCAAAACGAACCGGGTGCTGAAGATCGCGTTAGCGATCACGGGCTCCATGGCGATGCAGGGCTCGCTTGATCAGTGGGTGGCCGATCACCGCAAACACCACCAGTTCACCGACGAGGTTGGCGATCCGCACTCCCCCTGGCGATTTGGCACCTCGCGCCGCGCGGTCGCGAAGGGTCTTGCCTTTGCGCACGTCGGTTGGCTCTTCTCTTCGGAGAACACTTCGATCCGGCAGTACGCACCCGACATCGACGACGATGCAGACCTGCGGCGCATCTCCGCATGGTTCCCCGCAATTGCCCTGTTCTCGATGGTCGCCCCTGCAATCCTCGGCGGCTTGATCACGTGGTCGTGGCTCGGCGCACTCACCGCTTTCTTCTGGGCCGGTCTATTCCGGATCGCCTTTGTGCACCACGTGACCTGGTCGATCAACTCGATCTGCCATGTGTTCGGCAAGCGACCCTTCGATTCGCGCGATCTCTCCACAAACGTCGCATGGTTGGCCATTCCCTCCTTCGGTGAGTCGTGGCATAACCTGCACCATGTGGACCCAACCGCTGCCCGGCACGGAGTGCTGCGTGGCCAACTTGATATCAGCGCCGAGATCATTCGTGGCCTGGAGAACATCAAGTTGGTGACCGACGTGCGCTGGCCCAAGCCAGAACGACTTGCCAAAAAACTCAAAGATCCCGAGATGCGTTTTCGGTTGCGTGGGTATCAGGAATCAGCATGAGCCCGCGCTTGGAAGTTGTTACAGGTGCCGATGATCTGGAACCGGATGAATCGATCGAATCTGGAAAGGCGCCCATTGCTCGCTCGCGCACTGTTCCCGCGCAAGTCTCGAAAGTGCGCATGTCTGGCCAGCAGCGCCGTGAACAACTTCTCACCGTCGGTCGCAAACTCTTCGCAAACAAAGGTTTCGAAGCAGTAAGTGTGGAAGAGATAGCCGCGAAGGCTGGTGTCTCCAAGCCGGTGGTCTATGAACACTTCGGTGGCAAAGAAGGTCTCTACGCGGTGCTCGTCGATCGCGAAATGAACAATCTGCTCGGCTCGATCAGTGATGCCCTCACCGCCGGATCAGCCCGAGAGTTAGTGGAACAGGCCGCGATGGCGTTGTTCGATTACATCGACACCAACCCCGAAGGTTTTCGGATCCTGGTGCGCGACTCCCCCGTATCGCAACAAACCGGAACTTTCGCATCCCTGCTCGTTGACGTTGCCGCCCAAGTGGAGCATCTGCTCGCGGCGGAGTTTTCTGCCCACAAACTCAACGCGAAACTCGCGCCCATGTACTCCCAGATGTTGGTGGGCATGGTCGCGCTCACTGGGCAGTGGTGGCTAGATGTGCGTAAACCGCGAAAAGAAGATGTGGTTGCCAACCTGGTCAACCTCGCGTGGAACGGTCTATCCAACATGGACCCCAAGCCAAAGCTGCTGGTAAACACCAAGGGTAAAGATTCTCGACGTCAAGATTCTTGACGTAAAATGACGGCATGCCCACAGATGACGTCGATGCGATTGTTGACGCGTGGGCGCGGGAGCGTCCCGACCTCGACGTAGCGCCTTTGCAGGTGCTCTCCCGGGTGACCAGACTCGGGCAACACCTCGATACGGCCCGTAGCGTCGCGTTCACCAGACATGAACTTGATACCTGGGAGTTCGATGTATTGGCAGCCCTTCGCCGTTCCGGGGATCCATATGCGCTTTCCCCCGGTCAACTTGCTGCCGCCACCCTCGTGACGAGTGGCACCATCACCAATCGCGTTGATCGACTAGAGGCCCGTGGCTTGGTCCGAAGAGAACCCGACCCCACCGATCGACGCGGAGTACGAGTGCTGCTCACCGCACAGGGCCAAACCCGCGTAGATGGAGCCATCAAGGATCTGCTCGACAGTGAGCGCGAAATTCTCAGCGGAATCAGTGAGGATGAAAGTGCGACACTTGCACAACTGCTGCGCCAGCTGATGCAACGGTTCTGATCCAACCTCAGACCAATCAGATGAGGCGGGCACCGGGTGCCGGACCGGTGGCTCGCTTCACATTTCGACATACCCCCGAAGCAGTCAACGCAACCGCCACATCGAGTGCATGCTCGTCATCGCGCACTAGGAACGCACAGGTCGGTCCGCTACCGGACACAATGCCACCGAGCGCGCCGTAGTCCTCACCCACTTCGAGAACCTGCGCGAGCGCGGGTCGGAGTTTTATCGCGGGCGCTTGCAAATCATTGTGCAGAGAGTTGGCAAGTCGCACGGAATCACCAGAGCGCAAGGCCTGCATGAGCGGGTCTGAGACCTGCGGATCGGGGACGTCGTGCCCGGCGCGCAAGCGGTCGCATTCCGCGTAGACCAACGGAGTGGACAATCCACCATCGGCCAATGCGAAAACCCAATGGAATGCACCATTTGAGAGGACGGAGGTGAGGAACTCTCCACGTCCGGTACCGATGGCCGTACCACCATGCAAAGCAAAGGGCACGTCCGAACCCAGCTCTGCAGCGAACTCCATCAACTCCTCGCGCGGCGTCTGCAAATTCCACAAGGCATCACAGGCAAGTAGCGCGCCAGCGGCATCAGCACTTCCACCCGCCATGCCACCCGCAATAGGAATCGACTTCTCAATATGCAGAGCAACGTCTGGATCAACACCGGATGCATCGGCCAGCAGCACCGCAGCACGCCAAGCCAAGTTTCCTTCATCGCGCGGGAGACTCTCTTCACCTTCACCGGAGATGGTCAGGGAGATTCCATCAGCTCTTGATGCTCGCACTTCATCGAACAAATTCACCGCATGAAAAACGGTCACAAGTTCGTGGTAACCATCTGCGCGCAACGGGCCCACAGAGAGTTGCAGGTTGACCTTGGCCGGAACACGAGCGGTCGCCTCGTTACGCATCACCATGTCAGGCTAAGCCGAACGAGCCGATGATGCACGCGCGATGGAAATGAAGTCGTCGAGCGAGAGTTGTTCCCCGCGCACGCTCGGATCTACGCCAGCGGCTACTAAAACCTCTTGAGCCTGCGCGGTTGACCCATACAGCGCAGCCAAAGCGGACCGAAGCATTTTTCGGCGTTGGGAGAAAGCCGCGTCGATCACGGAAAAGACTTGACGTTGAGTCACCCCGGGATCTTCGCGGTGGGCCCTCGTGATTCGGACCAGCCCGGAGTCAACGTTTGGCGCTGGCCAAAAAACGGAACGCCCCACATTTCCTGCATATTCGAGGTCACCGAACCAACGCGCTTTCACACTCGGTACTCCGTATGTGCGCGAACCGGGCCCTGCAACCAATCGATCGGCCACCTCCTTTTGCACCATCACCAGGACGGTCGAAATGCTGGGAAATGCGCTGAGCAGGTGCAGCACCACGGGAACAGAGATGTTGTACGGCAAATTGGCCACCAGTGCAGTTGGTGCCACCGAGATAGCGAGAGTTTCCGGTGTCAAAGTCATCGCGTCGTGCTGAACTACCGTGAGACGGTCGATCAATCCCGGGGCATGTGCTTCAACGGTCTTTGGCAACTGCCTCGCCAAACGCCCATCGATTTCCACAGCGAGTACCTGCGACACATGCGGAAGTAACGCGAGGGTGAGACTGCCAAGGCCCGGTCCTACCTCGATCACTACCTCATCGGGTTCCAGACGGGCAGAGGCGACAATTCGTCGGACAGTATTGGGATCGATAACAAAATTTTGACCCCACTTCTTTGTCGGCTTAATCCCCAAACGCGTAGCAAGCTCGCGGATGGCAACCGCACCGAGCAGGCCTTCCTCAGATTCAGGTACCGATTCAGGCTCGCGCTCGGTCACCATGCTCCAAAAGCTCGCTGCGCATTAGCAAAGAGCAGCGGCGCGAGCTTCGCTTCAGTGGTTCCCCGCACCTCGGCCATAGCCCGCACGGTGAGCGGAGTGAGGTAGGAGGCGTTGGGGCGCCCGCGAAAGGGTGCCGGAGTTAAGTAGGGAGCGTCTGTCTCTACGAGCACCAGTTCATCGGGAACCACTTCGAGGGCGGCTCGCAATTCAGTGGCGCTGGGAAAGGTGATCACGCCCGCAAAGGACATGAACCAACCTTGATCGGCGCAGTAACGCGCCATCAGTGCATCACCTGAAAAGCAGTGGAAAATTACCGAACTCGGTGGGCCTTCACTCTCCAGCACGCTGATCACATCGTCATGCGAATCACGATCGTGGATCACGAGGGCCTTACCTAGTCGTTTGGCAAGATCGATATGCCAGCGAAAGGACTCCTGCTGCGCGGGGCGCCCTGCCTCATCAGTGCGAAAGTAATCAAGTCCGGTCTCACCCACAGCTCGCACAACCGGATCAGCAGCTAGTTCTTCGATGATGCGCCACGATTCCTCGAGCGCGCTCGTGCCATGGGCAACTGCGGTGCGAGCTGCATCATTCGGATGGATCGCAACGCCCACGGCAACGTCGGGGCGGGTCTGCGCAAAATCAACAGACCAGCGGGCAGCCTCAACATCACAACCGATTTGCACGACTTTTGTCACGCCAACTGCAGCGGCATTGGCCAACACCTGGTCCGCATCGGGTTCATCTTCTCCGTGCAGTGAACGATCAAGCACATTGAGGTGCGTATGCGTGTCGATAACCGGACTTACCAAAGGCTGGGGCGGCTGCGGGAGTGAACGGTCCCGATCAACTGAACTGCGGCCCACTACTCGGACTCCTCCAGGCGTGGAAAGAGCGCATCGCCTTTCGTGATCACGGTTCCGGGCTGAAGCTGTCCCCACGTTGCAACAGCATCGATGCGCTGATCAGCGATCGGGCCAAGAGTTGACTCTGCACCCAACTGCTGCCACAAATCAGCCATCGTCACGGGCATCACCGGGTTGTAAAGAACCGCTATGGCCCGGAGCGATTCACAAATCGTGTAGAGCACGGTGTGCAGGCGTTCCGACTGTGCCGGATCTTTAGCGAGTACCCACGGCTCAACGTCGGTCACATAACCGTTCACCATTTCAATGAACGAGCGAACCCCACCAATCGCGGTAGCGAAATCGAGTTCTGCCATAGCGGTGTCGGCTTCGGGAACCAGTGTTGCGAGAGCATCAATCAGAGCTTGCTCGGCCGGCTCGTAGGCACCCGGTGTTGGAAGAGCCCCATCGCAGTAACGAACCACCATGGCGGTTGCCCGCGATGCCAGGTTGCCAAGACCGTTCGCCAACTCTGAGGTGTAGCGAGCCGACATGTCCTCCCACGAGAACGAGCCATCTTGACCAAAGGCGATAGCGCGCAAAAAGTAGTAACGGAACGAATCGGCACCGAAGTGATCGATGATCTGCTCTGGTGCGATCCCGGTGAGTTTGGACTTGGACATTTTCTCGCCACCCACAAGCAGCCAGCCGTGCGCAAACACTTTGTGGGCGACCGGAACCCCTGCAGCCATGAGCATGGCCGGCCAGTAGACAGCATGGAAGCGCACGATGTCTTTGCCTACGAGGTGCACATCGCACGGCCACGTCTGTGCAAAGCGTTGACCCTCTTCACTCGCCGGATCGGCGCCGTAGCCCACCGCAGTGGCGTAGTTCAAAAGTGCGTCGAACCAGACGTAGACGACCTGCTTCTCATCCCATGGAAGCGGGATTCCCCAACTCACACTCGATCGAGACATCGAAATGTCGACGAGTCCCTGCCTGAGGAAACTCATGACCTCGTTGTAGGCGCTGCGCGGTGCGATCGCATCGGGATTGGCTTCGTAGTGATCGATGAGCGCCTGCTGGAAACTTGAAAGTTTGAAGAACCAGTTGTCTTCGGTGAGCTGTTCAACGGGGCGGCTGTGCACGGGGCAGACCTGTTGACCTTCGAACTCGCCCGTGCCCGCCAACAAATCGCCAGGGAGTTTGAATTCTTCACAACCCACGCAATACGGGCCCTCGTACGGCGCTGAATACACATAACCGTTCTCGCGGACCTGCTCCCAGAACTTTTGCACACGTTCAATGTGGCGAGGCTCCGTGGTGCGAATGAAATCATCGTTAGCGGCATTGATCGTCGACAAAACCGGACGCCAAGAATCTGTGACCAAGCGATCCACCCACTGCTGTGGGGTTACGCCACCATCTTCAGCAGCCCGCTGCACTTTGGTGCCGTGCTCATCAACGCCGGTGAGGAACCAGACTTTCTCACCACGCTGCCGGTGCCACCGGGTGAGGACATCTCCAGCAGTGGTCGTGTAGGCGTGACCAATATGCGGAGCATCGTTGACGTAGTAGATGGGCGTCGTGACATAGAAAGCTTTGTCGTGCGCCGAGGAAGCCATCCCGTCATCTTAGGAGTCGGCGCCTTAAGATTCGGCGCGGAGGCGAATCACTGCGTCGTAGACGAGGCGACGCTTGGCACCAAATGATGCGGCCACCTCAGCAATCGCATCTTTGCGACTGATTCCGGCTTGCTCTAGCCGCAAGACCTCCGCGACGAGTTCCTCATCGCTGCGTGCCACACCTGCATCGGGCGTAGCTCCGGCGATCACCAACGTGATCTCCCCACGCAATCCCTCTTTAGCTGCATCCACCAACTCCGCCAAAGATCCTCGAATCACCTGCTCATATGTCTTGGTTAACTCTCGACATACCGCCCCAGGCCGATCCGCACCGAAGACAGCCGCCATCTCGGTCAGCGTTGCCTCGACTCGATGCGGGGCCTCGAAGAACACCATCGTGCGAGGTTCGGTAACCAAAGTGGTGAGTGCGGCCCGGCGTTCACCCGCCTTGCGCGGCAAAAATCCTTCGAAGGTGAAACGGTCGACCGGAAGGCCGGACACCGCCAGCGCTGTGATCACCGCTGATGGGCCTGGCACCACGCTGATCGGCACACCGGCGGCCAACGCTGCCACCACGAGTGAATATCCCGGATCGCTCACCGATGGCATTCCTGCATCGGTCACCACAACAACAAGATCCCCACGCTGGGCTGCCTCAACGAGTTCACCCGCGCGGGTTCGCTCGTTACCTTCAAAAAAGGAAACCACGCGTCCGGTGATCACAACATCTATGCGCGAGAGGAGATTTCGGAGGCGCCGAGTGTCCTCAGCGGCGATCACATCGGCCGAGGCGAGCACCTCGCGCAGCCGTTGAGAGGCATCGGCGGCATTTCCCAGGGGAGTGCCGGCCAGCACGATTCGCCCGCGTAACTCAGATTCTGTTGTTATGGGCACGCACTCATCCTGACAGCGCGCCTACGATGACGTGGTGACGACGCGCACGGGGGATGCCGCAGTGGCAGAACGCCTCTATCCGCCCATGCCCAGCTTTGGCTGGCGCGGGTGGCTCGGCCCGATCATCGTTACGGCGATCGCCGCAGTGATTCGGCTGGTAAACCTTGGCCGCCCGAACGCGGTCTCCTTCGATGAGACCTACTACGCCAAGGATGCCTGGGCACTTCTGCGATTTGGCGTCGAACATAAGGCTGTTGAGAATCACAAGGATCTGATGCTCAGCGCAGGCGATAACTGGCGCACTGTCGAAGCCTTCACCAGTGAGGGCTCCTTCGTGGTGCACCCTCCTTTTGGAAAGTGGACCATCGCGGCTGGTGAATACCTGTTCGGGGTTTCACCCTTCGGCTGGCGCATCGCCGTTGCCATCCTCGGTGTGCTCACCGTGCTGCTTGTGGCTCGGATCGTGCGCCGGCTCACCCGTTCAGACCTGATTGGCACCCTCGCCGGCTTCCTACTTGCACTCGATGGCATCCACATCGTGATGAGTCGCACCGGTCTGCTCGATGGGATTCTCGCGTTCTGGGTCGTCGTCGCTTTTGGACTTCTTGTCCTTGACCGGGATCACACCCGAAAACGGCTCGCAAGTTATGTCACCACATTCGGTCTTGCCGCAACCGCCACTCGATGGGGACCAAACCTTGGTGTTGGCCCGCTCGGCATCAGACCGCTGCGGCTCGCGGCCGCCGTTGCACTCGGCCTTGCCTGCAGCGTGAAGTGGTCGGGGCTGTGGTTCCTCGCGCTCTTTGCGTTGATGTCGGTGGTCTGGGACGTATCTGCCCGGCGCGCAGTGGGCACCGAACGACCCTGGGCCGCAACGCTTCTGCGAGATGCTCCGATAGCTGCACTGACCATGATTCCGATAGCCATTGCGGTGTACCTGCTTTCTTGGACCGGCTGGCTCGTCAACGACACCGGTTGGGGGCGTCAGTGGGCTGACGAGCATCCCGATTCGATCATCCCGGCTGGCTTGAGGTCACTGTGGAACTACCACGGCCAAGCGTGGAACTTTCATGTCAATCTCGAGACGGAACACAGCTATTCGAGCAATGCACTTTCGTGGCCGTTCATGGCGCGGCCTACGTCGTTCTTCTATGAGGGTGGCGAAGACATCGCCTCCGGTTGTGAAGTCGAAAAGTGCTCGGCCCAAGTAACCGCACTGGGTAATCCGATCATCTGGTGGGCAGCGCTGCTCGCCCTGCCCTACCAACTATGGCGGTGGGTGGCCAAACGCGATTGGCGTTCAGGAGCTGTGCTGGTGGGCGTCCTTGCTGGTTGGGGGCCGTGGCTGCTCTACCTAGAACGCACCATCTTTACCTTCTACACAGTTGTCTACGCCCCATTTGTGATGATGGCCGTGGCCATGACACTTGGTGATGTGCTGGGGCCAACTGATGCGAGCCCGCGCAGACGCAAGACCGGAATCGCTGTTGTTGCAACGTTCCTTGTGCTCGTCATCCTTGCTGCGTGGTGGTTCTATCCCATCTGGACCGGACAGGTGATTCCCTACGACCAGTGGCGCCTGCGCATGTGGTTCCAGTCGTGGGTGTGACCACCGAATTACTGAGCTAGTAGGTCATTCATTTCAGCGATCTCAGCCTGCTGCGCAGTGATGATCTGCTGAGCGAGTTCACGTACCTCGGGGTCTAAGCCCTCGGCGAGCACATCCTCCGCCATCTCAATCGCACCCTCGTGGTGGGCGATCATGCCGGTCAAGAACAGTTCATCGAACTCAGGTCCACGTGCCGATTCAAGTTCTGCCAACTGATCATCGGTCAGCATCCCCGCCATCGTGTGACCTTCATGTCC
>JANQZS010000061.1 GCA_030728405.1 Candidatus Nanopelagicales bacterium
GAGAGACGATGTCGCAGCTGAAAGCGTCCTCGAGGGACACTTGCGTCAGGCCGAAGGATTCGCACAGGCCGGCGTCGACATAGGGATCATGCGCGCACACCGCTGCGCCGAATGCCAAGGCACGCGCGGCAACCGCTTGGCCAATGCTTCCGAGACCGACCACCGCATATGTGGAGTCGCGCATCGTTCGCAAGGCACCGAAGTCTTGGGTTCCCGGCCAGACCCCGGACCGCACCATAAGGGAGAGCGGCACTATTCGACGCATGCATGCGAGCACCAGGGCCAAAGTGTGATCGGCGACCTCGTCAACACAGTAGTCGCGGACTGGCAGCACGCCTATTCCTCTGGCAGCAGCAGCAGTCGTATCGATGTGGTCAGTCCCCACACCGTAAGTAACGATTGCCAACAGTCGGGGACAACGATCCAAGAACGCCTCGTCGACAACGCGGTACTGCACAAGTACACCGCTCGCCTCGCGAAGGAGAGTCGTCAACTGTTCAGGAGAGGCGAAACGTCCGTCGACAAAATCTAGGCCTGCGCTCTCACAGGCGGCGAGCTCGATCTCACTGCTTCCCATATCGCTATCGATCAGCACGACGAGTTTCTTGCCCGTCACATCGAACCGCCGAGGTCTGGAATAATCATCGTGGCGGAGAGGCCGCCGTCTACAGGTAACACGACTCCAGTGATGAAGCTCGCGTCCTCGGAACAAAGGAAGGAGACGGCGCCCGCAATCTCGTCCGATCGTCCCACGCGACCCAAGGGATGCGCGTCCGCAATCCTAAGTTTGTTCGCTTCGGTGTGGCCGTGCTCGAACATCTCTGTTGCGATGAACCCGGGAGCGACGGCGTTGACCCGTATCCCATACTCGCTGAGTTCGAGTGCGAGCACCTTCGTCGCATGATGTAGAGCCCCTTTGGAGATGACATAGGGCGTCACCGACTTGGACGCTCGAATTCCGAGGATCGAACCGACGTTCACAATCGAACTGCCAGGCGGCATCTGGCCGTGAATTAGGCGGATCAGCTCCAACGGCGCGTGTAAGTTGACCTGAAGGATTTGATCCCAAGCAGCCTTCGGCGTCTGCGCATACTTGAAGACCTCGACGTACCCCGCGTTGTTAATAAGGGCCCCGATGCGAATCCCGTCGGCGGAGAGACCTGCGGCGAAGTCCTCTATATCCTGCGGGTCGGCCAGATCAACAACCGCGGTTCGGACATCACCGCCTCCTCTCGCAATCTCGGCCGATAAGGCGGAGAGGGCAGCAGCATCGCGACCCGTCGCGACGATGCTAAACCCATCCTGACTCAGACGTCGTGCCACCGACCAACCAATTCCGCGCGTCGCACCGGTGATGATCGCCCATGACACCGTCATCTCCGGATGCTCGTGAACGACGCGTAGCCTGGCTGTTTGCGCTGATCCTTCAGCCAAGCGGCAAGCTCCTCGTCGTCCTGCCGGCAGGCGCGCATCACTATTCCATCATCGTCCGTGAAGGACCAGTACCTGTTGATGATTAGATTTCCGCAGATGTCGCAGTTGTCCACTGAGGTGTCATTCCAAGTTTTCGTACTGGCTACCCAAGTCACGAACGGGACCTCCTAGCTTTCTCGGTACTTGCTTGATCGACATCAAGTTCCTCTGTGAGGACCACGCCATAATCTTCCGACGCTTGATCCATGGTGATGAAACGGTCGAGGACGTCTTCTTTAACCGCCTCGGGGTCGCGTTGGAGAGCGTCGCCATAACCACCACCGGAAGGTGACACGAGCCGAACCGTGTCACCGCGGTTCAGGCGAACATTCACAAACTTCGTCGCGCTCTTAGCACCCTCCGACACAGTGAAGCGAGAGAAATCGCTGTTGCCGGCGCGTTTGATCAGGACCTCGGTGTGTGAGCCGTCGCCTCCGCCAAGAATTCCCGAGGGCGGAACGTCGCCTCGGTCCGCGAGAACGCTGACTGAGATCATGTCGCCGACTACCTCAATATCCCGCTTGACGCCAAGGCCACCCCGGTACTTCCCGATTCCTCCAGTGCCCCCGTTCATCGCATACTGATGATGTAACCAGGGATACCGAGTCTCGAAGATCTCGACCGGAGTGTTCCGGCAATTTGCATGCGGCATGATCTGCGCGCTATTACCGTCAGTAGCACTGCGGCCACCCCAGCCATTGCCTTCGAAATGATAGTGAGCGAAGTACTCCTTAGACACAGGATGTACACCACCAAAGAGGAAGTTAAGCGACGTGTTTCCGCTCCCGGCCGCCGCTCGCTCAGCTCCGATCTGCGCCAGAATCGTGCTCGAGATCATCTCAATCAACTTCGGCTGATACTCCGTCTGACCGCCCACGCACGCACCAGGGTGCTGAACGTTGCAGATGGTGCCCGCTTTCGCGACGACACGGACGGCGCGCGTTATCCCGGCGTTCACGGGAAGCCTTCGCCCAATGGAGTATAAGAGTCCGTTCAACGCACCCGACAAGGTTACGACGTAAGGAGCATTGATAGCTCCCGCTGCTTGGCTATCGGAGTCTGTGAAGTCAAACACGACCCGATCGCCATCGATGGTCATGGTCAGTCGAATGTAGTAGCGACCCGACCCGACGCCGTCGTCATCGAAACAGTCCTCTGCGCAATAGACCCCATCAGGCAAGGCACGTATCTCTTCGCGGATGTGACGTTCAGCAAAGTCCTGAAGCTGACTGAAACTAATCCGAATCCTCTCGACGCCTCGTTCCTCAATCAGTTGGCGAGAGCGTCGCTCACCGATGTACAGCGAACCCAGCATGGCGTGCAGGTCACCCCACGAATTGGCCGGAGTGCGATGGTTAGCAAGAATGATGCGCCAAATATCCTTAACTGGTTCGCCCCGATCGAACAACTTGATTGGCGGCAAGCGCAGACCCTCCTGGTAGATGTCGGTAGCAGTAGCCGAGAAAGAGCCAGCCGCCATCCCCCCGATCTCTGCCATATGTGCGATGTTGCCAACGTAGGCCGCTATTGAGCCATCGACATAGATCGGCAGGATCATCATGTGTTCAGGCATGTGGGACCCGCCTCGATATGGATCGTTGTAGATCCAAATATCGCCCTCATTAAAGTTGGCAGCGCCCACTTCAGCGATGACCCAGGAGGCCGCGTAGAGCGACGCTCCCAACATTGCTGGGTTCAGGCCGGCCGTTGCGACAAGGTCGCCATTAGCATCCAAGATGAATGTCGAGAAGTCGAGGCCCTCAGAAAAGATTGGCGAGTACGCGGTGCGCATCATCGACACGGCCATCTCATCGCAGATGTTCACGAGGTTCTGATTGAGCAATGTCAGCTCAACATTGTCGTACGACTTAACGTCACTCATTGGGAACTCTCCTTCGCCAAAAGTAGGCAGTAGCTGGGATCAACGATGAGGCCGAAACCTGGGGGCACATACGTTGTTGAGGTGGGTTCCACGACGATTGCCGGCCCGGACAACTGGTCACCCGGTACTAGCAGGTTGCGATCGACCACCTCGGCTTGCAGCCACGTGACACCGTCCACACAGACCGCGCGGGATTGTCGATTCCCCGTCCCTGAGTACGGCCGCAAAGCGACAGGATTGCCCTTCACAAGCGCCGTGGCACCCAAGTAGACCGATTCAATCGGTTGATCGTCCAAGGCGTAGCCATATGCGCGGGAATGCGACTCATGGAACCCGTGGATCAGCTTCTCGCGAAAACTCGGATCTGACGGATCCACTGATATGGCAAGTTCGAAAGATCGATCAATGTGGCCCTGATACGTACGCACTTCTTGCTCATAGTTCTGGCCGACGTATCGGCAAGAAACGTACGTTTCCACCACGACGTCCTCGAGCGGGCGCTTGGTCTGCCGCGAGAGAGTGGCAGCGAGCGAGGACGCCAGATTGCTGAGAGCAACCGCCAGGTCCCCAGACTCATCGCTTAGTCGTCGAACAAGCGTGATTCGTTGATCGATCCTCTCGTCCGCGATCAATGTGCCGAAGGCCGAGACCAACCCGGGAGAGGGTGGAATGATGGCCCGCCGCATTCCGAGCCGGTCGGAGATTTGTGCAGCATGTAGTGGCCCGGCCCCACCGAATGCGATCAGATCAAAGTCTCGGTAGTCGTACCCACGATCCACAGTGACCAGGCGCACCGCACCCGCCATGTTTTCGACAGAGACAGCGATGATCGCGGAGGCCGCCTGCTCAAGGGTCGTGCCGAGTTGATCAGCGATGCCAGAAATTGCCTTCGTGGCGAGTTCTGGGTCGAGGGGGAGCTCCCCCCCCAGGAAGAACTCTGGATCGAGTCGCCCGAGAAGTACGTTGGCGTCCGTGATTGTCGGATCCGCGCCTCCCTTTCCGTAGCAGGCAGGACCGGGTGCGGCCCCCGCGCTCTCAGGTCCGACTCTCAAGAGCCCTCCATAGTCAATCGATGCAATCGAACTTCCTCCAGCACCGATCGTCGTTACATCAATTACTGGAATCGTGACCGGAATCCCCCACTCGATCTCGTGCAGTCCCGAGAATCCAAGCCGACCGTCGATGACGACGCCGACGTCGGCACTCGTGCCGCCCATGTCCAGGGATACGGCCTTGTCGCTATTCATTTCCAGTGCCCAGAAATGTCCGGCGATCATGCCTCCAGACAGGCCCGACAGCACCATGTCGATCGGCCGTTCCGCTGCGTGATCGATCGGGACCTGTCCGCCGTTGGATTTCATCAGGGCCGTGCGATCACGAATGCCCAACTCGTCGAGTCCGCTGGTGATCTCACTAAGAAAGCCTCGTGCGACGCGTTGGCAG
>JANQZS010000062.1 GCA_030728405.1 Candidatus Nanopelagicales bacterium
GTCAATGATGGCTGGGAAGATGCTGGCCGGGGCCTGCGCCCTCCCCGTCGGCGTTGACAATATCGAAAGCGCCCATCATTCCGTGGTCCTGATGGAACAGAAGATGGCAGTGGTACACGCTTCGACCTATGTAATCGGCAAAGTGCCTGCGAAATCTCATGTATCCGTTCCACGGAATCGTCTCGGTCTAGCTACGCATCGGGGCTACTTTCCGGTTACTAGTTTTGTTGGTGAGCGGATCCCAGTCGCCGCGTCCGACGACGACGAAATCGTTGACGTGGATATGGAAGGGATGCTCCTCGTTCTCGGGGGACCCTGCCATCTTGGAGGATGCGTTGCGGATGACCGACTCTTCGGTGGTTCCTAAACGCACTTGAATGACGTCCTTGAAGGTGAGTTCGTCGAAGATGAGTCCATCAATGTAGAACTGCGGGTCGCCGTCGACGATGTCTTGGCTTAACGTGAGGACTCTGCGGTTGGCAACCGGTCCGGTGAGCCAACCGGGTGGATCGGCGAGGTGGGTGGGTACGGACACTGGGCGGTCTTGATCGCCGGTGATCCGCATGCGCATGAGTGGCCGTGCTGGCCATTGCGATTTGCCCTGGTTATAACCCAACTGTCGAAGTCGAACCGTGCCGCGGCCGCGCCTTGCGGTCACCAGAACTCCGTATCGCTTGCCGGGAGGCATGATCAAGGTGTCGGTTTGCCATGTACGCCAGACCATCGCGCCGTCTTCCTCCACGACGGTGAATTCGAGATTGTCAAGACCGAGTGCATAGTAGGTCGCTACTCCGATATTGCCGATCTGCCAGAACTGGGTCTCACCGGGCCGGATGGTTATGCGCGGGTTGCGCATGCCGTTGACATATAGCTCGGTGGCATCGGTGGACAAAGTCGTGTAGTCAGCCCACGAACCATCAGGCCCGAGGCCACCTTCGCGAAGGGCAAGAGAGTGTTTGCGCAATCCCCGCACCTGCGGCAAGGACACGTGCATGCCATGGAAGTGCAGGTTCGTGATGGTGGATCCGTTGTTGATTAGGCGGATTCGCATGCGATCCCCAGGTCGCACCACGAGGGTCGGTGCTGGAAATTCACCGTTTTAGGTGGATAAACCCGCGACGGCTGAGCCGTTGACGATTGCGGTGCCAGGGTTTACGACAAGTTGCACGCGCAATTCACCATTCGCGCTCCGGAGAACTTAACCGATACTCGCTGGTCCTTGATGTGTTCCCTGAAGAGCACGGGCACCCTAGGCACCCAGAGCTCCGGTACTCGTGGCTGCGAAGGCCCCGGCTCCGCCTGCCAAGACTGCGATCAGTTGTCTGCGTGAAAGATTCATTGCTTATCTCCCTGGCGGCCGTTTATTCAGCGGCGAGTGAAAAACAGCGTCGCGTTCCGGGAGAACAAGAAACCTAGGATGATCAGAGAGAAGACGGCAGCCCAAAGGCCGTGCCAGCGAGCACCGCTGATGAAGATGAGTTCGAAAATTCCGATGAGCAGGCTAATGACGGTAAAGAGACCTACCAGCAACCTGGAGATGTTATTTCCGTCGAAGAGGCCCTTGGCCACGGCTAGGTAGATGAGGCCGATAACCAAGATGAGAATGAGTGTGATGAGGCCAAAGCTAGTCCGCATATCTGCGCTGAAAAGCCCTATGACGCCTGTGACCACGTAGAGAAGTCCAGACAAAACCACCAAAATTCCCACGAGGGTAACGCCAAACGGACGACTCACAGTGCTCTCCTTTGATTGACTGTCGCGTCCTCACAGTGTGGCGCACGACGGATTTTTTGCTGGTGACAGGCCGACAGGCGAATGTAAGAGAAGCCGGTTTCGGTGAAGTCCAGTGTTTAGCGTGGGCGGCGGAGGCGCATTGAGTGAAAACCGAATATCAGGGACCCAGAAGAATAGCTTGCGGGGAATCAGGGTGGTTTTTTCGCTAAAATTCTGCCATGACGATCTCACGTTCTTCGCGGGTTCTGGCTGTGACTGCTGTCGTGGGCCTTGCCCTGACCGGTGGAACTGCCATGGCTAAGCCTATCCCTGATGGTCCTGGCATGAACAAGGCCGAAAACTATTACGGTGCACCAGCAACGCCGCGCCCGGTGACGCTGCCAGACGTCCCGACCAATCCATATATGTCGGCCAACGGAACGTCGAACATCCACAACGATGCGTACATGACCGATGCTTATTCATGGGCTGGTCCCTTGGGCGTGACCCCGCGAGTGAAGTCACTGTTATTGGGGGGCGAATGCGCCAGTATTACCTTCGACTCGAAGGGGCGCATTGTGGCGATCTGCCTGCTGAATGAGGCCTATTTGACCTTGGTGAATCCCAAGAAGATGAGCGTCATTACTCGACTTAAACTGCCGAAACCGCCCGAGGCGGCCGGGGCGATCACGGCAAACGACTATACGAAGATCGCCGGTTCATACTTTTATCTCGATAATCGAGACAGGGCGGTCGTCACCACTTCGACAAATGAGCTGATTACCTATCGCGTCCGCACGTCGAATGGGAAGAAGACTTGGAATAAGGTCAAAGAAGTCGACCTTAGTAGTTACGTCACTGATGACTATCCGATTCAGTCCGCGCTGCCGGACTTCATGGGCAATATCTGGTTCGTAACGCATAACGGTGGCGTCGGTGTCGTCCGTAAGGATGACGGCGAAATACGTCAATACGTGATGGATGATGAAGTGATTGGCAATTCCTTCGCTATGGATGAAGACGGCGGCGTCTACATCGTGTCGACCAAGGCGATGTACCGATTTGATCTGGCGGCGGGAGCTGATGAAGCTGACGGCCTGGTGCCGACTGTTACCTGGCGCGAAGAATATGAGAACGCCGGCGAGATGAAGCCGGGCCAAAAATCTGCTGGTTCAGGCACGACTCCGACCTTGATGTCGCGAAATCGTGTAGCCATTGTTGATAACGCAGATCCGGAAAACGTGGTGGTGTATCACACGAAGCCGAGGCTGAATGGTCAGGAAATTTGCTCCGCTCCAGTGTTCTCTAAGGGTGCGAGTGCCACTGAGAATTCGCTCATCGCCATTGGTGATTCCCTCATCGTCGAAAACAATCACGGGTACGCGTCATTGGCGAGCACGCAAGCAGGTCGGACGACAACGCCGGGAATTGCTCGCGTTGATGTCACCAAAGCGGGCACATGCAGGAACGTGTGGACCAATAGTGAGGTGATTGCGCCGTCAGTCGTACCGAAGTTCTCCGCTGAGACTGGCCTCATCTACACCTACACCAAGCCGAAAGGCCCAGGCGCCGTTGACCGCTGGTATTGGACGGCCATGGACTACCGCACTGGCAAGGTTGTGTACAGCCAATTGGCGGGCACGGGTATTGCGTTCAACAACAATTATGCGTCCTTGTACTTGTCGCCATCAGGAATGGGATTCGTCGGTGTGACCGGTGGCATCGTGCGCATCAGCGATCGACCTCGGTAGCGCCATTTAGTCACCGCTCAGTCGCTGAGGAGTCAGGCTCCTAGTTTCTCGAGCCTGGTGCTCGTAGAGGCCTTTCGTTAGTTGAGAGTCCTTTGAAGGTGCGTGACCGTCGGTCTGTCTGCTGGTGACCAGTCCAGTGTGTGAAGTTCTGCTGGGTTTATCCACGCCAGCGAGGCATGTACGCTCATTCTTGGTGTGCCGGAAACAACCTGGCAGTAGAAGGTTGTCAGGGTCAAGACGTGAACGGCTCGGTTGTAAGAGATGTCATGCGTCTCCGTGGTTTTACACTCATGGCGAACAGATTGCAGGCTATTCACGTGGCCAGCGTGGAGATCCCAAAGTGAGGGAAATCCCTCATGAGGCAGACCGCTATTCCATGAAGTGTGGGGAGCGTCGGGTGGGCTATATCGGTGGCTAGACGTTCTCAGTGCCGACTAGGCGTTCTCGCAAAAGCGTGAAGAACGTATCGACTGATCCATCGAGGGCACTGAGCTCGTCTCTGGAGATCAGCAACACCCAATCGTCGTTTGCTTCGGCCACGACGCATTCAGCGCGATCGCCGACGAAGTCCGCCAGCCCCGGCCCCAACTCGTTTAGATGCAACACGATGAGGGGCACACCGAGTGCGGCAACGCCTTTGTCCCACGCGGCCCTGCGGCGGAAAGGTGAATGCGTGATCTCGCACAGGCTGCATGACTCACCGCGCAGGTAGTGGTCGATGAGGTAGCGAAACTCACCGCGCACGCCGGCATTTGCGCGATACACCCCCACAAGGCGCTTGATAGGCACCACTCCACCGTAGGCGATCGATATGGGCTCGTCGATTCGGAACTATTTTCCAGCCGGGGTTAGGCAGGTAAGACCATGTCGAAGTGTGCTGTCATCTTTGAGCCGTCGTATGACGTGATGGTGAGGAGCAATGCAGTGCCGGGTACTGCGTCGGTGATTTCGGTGCGGTCTGCTTCGTATTCTTCCCGCATCGAAATGCAAATTCCCCCATATCTTTTGAGGCGACGATAGGGTTCGAGCATGAGATTTCGCGCTTTGGTGGCTGGGATCGCGAGTATCGGTGTCGTCGCCGCGGTGGTGGCCACAGCGCCGGTCGCCGCGGTGGAGACAGCCGATGCCCCTCGGTGGACCCTCGAAGATCGAGACTGCGAATCTGAATCCCTCGCCGATTGGCAGTGCTACTCCCTGATCGTTCCGCTGGACTGGGACGACCTCGATGACACGCGCACCGCGAGCATCGCGATGGCGG
>JANQZS010000063.1 GCA_030728405.1 Candidatus Nanopelagicales bacterium
ATGAACTTTCCACTGGCGACATTCACATCTTCCACGCCAAGTCCGTGGTCTTCGCTACCGGTGGTTTTGGAAAGATTTACAAGACCACCTCTAACGCCCACACCCTGACTGGTGATGGTGTGGGGATTGTGTGGCGGAAGGGTATTCCGCTGGAGGACATGGAGTTCTTCCAGTTCCACCCCACAGGGCTTGCGGGTCTAGGAATCCTTCTCACCGAGGGTGCTCGTGGAGAGGGGGCGATTCTGCGAAACGCCTCTGGTGAGCGATTCATGGAGCGCTATGCACCCACCATCAAGGACCTTGCGCCCAGGGACATCATTGCCAGGTGCATGGTTCAGGAAGTCCAGGAGGGTCGCGGTGGTGGTCCCAACAAGGACTACGTCTTCCTCGATTGCACCCACCTCGGAGCAGAAGTTCTCGAAACCAAGCTTCCTGACATCACTGAGTTTGCAAGAACCTATTTGGGTGTTGACCCGGTTCACGAGCCGGTTCCTGTGATGCCAACAGCTCACTACGCAATGGGTGGAATCCCCACCAACATCAAGGCTGAGGTCCTCTCCGACAACGAGACAGTCGTCAAGGGCCTCTACGCCGCGGGTGAGTGTGCCTGTGTGTCGGTGCACGGCTCCAACAGGCTCGGAACGAACTCTCTGTTGGACATCAACGTCTTTGGAAAGCGTGCAGGACGCTATTCGGTCGAATACGCAAATAAGGCCACATTCGCTCCACTGCCCGATGACCCTGCCAAAGAGGTTCGCGAGATGATCGAGCGTGCTCGAAGCGCTGATGGCTCAGAGCGACTTGCCACATTGCGCAAAGAACTCCAAGAGGAGATGGACCGAAACGCTCAGGTGTTTAGGACCGACGAATCCCTTCGAAGCGTTGCCAAGACCATTCACTCGCTTCGCGAGCGCTACAAGAACATCGGTATCCACGACCGCGGCAAGCGCTTCAACACCGACCTTCTCGAGGCAATCGAGTTGGGCTTCCTGCTCGACATTGCCGAGGTTGTTGTTGCTTCGGCTCTGGAGCGGAAGGAAAGCCGCGGCGGTCACATGCGCGATGACTACCCCGACCGCAACGACGAGAAGTATCTCGTCCACACCATGGCGTATCTCACGGGAGACCCCACCTCGCCCAATGTGGAGGACCACATTGCAATCGATTGGAAACCTGTCGTGATTACGAACTACCCACCGATGGAAAGGAAGTACTAATGGCTACCCAAACAGCTGGCCCTTCCACCGAGATTGCGGAAATTCCGTCCTTCACTGTGACGTTCATCGTCCGTCGGTTTGACCCCGAAAAGGACGCCGAGCCTTACTGGGAAGACTTCGATGTCGAAATGTATGCCACGGACCGTGTGCTCGATGGTCTTCACAAGATCAAGTGGGACATCGATGGCACCTTGAGCTTCCGCCGTAGCTGCGCTCACGGAATTTGTGGGTCTGACGCTATGCGTATCAATGGTCGAAACCGCCTTGCGTGCAAGACCCTGATCAAGGACCTCGACATCTCGCAGCCCATTTACGTTGAGGCCATCAAGGGTCTTCCCTTGGAGAAGGATCTCATCGTCGACATGGAGCCTTTCTTTGAGTCGTATCGCCAGGTTCAGCCGTTCCTGATTGCCTCCTCCAAGCCTGACAAGGAGCGCCTGCAGTCCCCCGAGGACCGTGCACGTTTCGATGACACCACCAAGTGCATCCTGTGTGCAGCGTGCACATCCAGCTGCCCGGTGTTCTGGACGGATGGACAGTATTTTGGTCCTGCCGCCATCGTGAATGCTCACCGCTTTATCTTTGACTCCCGTGATGAGGGCGCTCAGGTCCGCTTGGACATCTTGAATGACAAAGAAGGTGTGTGGCGCTGCCGCACCACCTTCAACTGCACCGAAGCGTGCCCTCGAGGTATCGAGGTGACCAAAGCCATCGCTGAGGTCAAGCAGGCTGTCCTCCGCGGTCGCCCGTAAGTTCAGCAATGGTGCGGGTGGCGAGCGTCAACGTCAATGGCGTTCGCGCTGCTTTTCGCAAAGGCATGCAGCCCTGGCTAGAAGCCTCTGGAGTCGATGTCTTAGCGCTTCAAGAAGTGCGAGCAGAACGAGAAGACCTCGAGGCGCTGCTCGGTGATGACTGGGTTATTGCCCACGATGCCGCTTCTCAAAAAGGTCGAGCAGGCGTGGCTATTGCTACCAAGGTGAGTCACGACGATGTGCGCGTGGATTTTGGTCCGAAGTCTGTCGACACTGCAGGTCGTTGGGTGGAAGTCGACATCACGACTCCCTCCGGCAACCCGTTTACTGTTGTGAGCTGCTACGTCCACTCCGGTGAAGCAGGGACTCCCAAACAAGATGCCAAGTACGAATTCTTAGAGATCATGACCAAGCGCATGGCGGAGCTTGGTGCCAGTGATCGCCCCTCTGTGGTCGTGGGAGACCTCAATGTTGGCCACCGCTGGCTCGATATCCGCAATTGGAAAGGCAACCTCAAGAACTCGGGATTCCTTCCCGAGGAGCGTGCCTACTTTGATACCTGGATTGGCCAGGAGGATACCGAGGACTACAACATGGGAACCGGCGGTCGATTTGTGGATGTCGGTCGCAAGGTCCACGGTGAGGTCGAGGGCCCCTACAGCTGGTGGAGTTGGAGAGGCAAAGCGTTCGATAACGACACTGGATGGCGTATTGATTACCACCTCGCCAATGCGCCATTGGCGGCCACCGTCACGGACTACCGGATTGACCGTGCTCCCAGCTATGACACCAGGTGGTCAGATCACGCGCCCGTCATCGCTGACTACGACATCTAGTCCGTTACGCTAACTACCCATGACCACTCCCCGGCTGTTTTCTGGCATGCAGCCCTCCGCAGACTCCCTGCACTTTGGAAACTACGCAGGGGCATTGCTGCAGTGGATTGAGATGCAAAACACTCACGATGCAGTTTTTTGCGTTGTGGATCTCCACGCGATCACTGTTCCCCAGGACCCCAAGACTTTGGCTGCGACGACCAGAAAGACCGCCGCTCAATACATTGCCTGCGGAATTGACCCAGACAAGTCCACTCTGTTCGTCCAGTCTCATGTTCCCGCCCACTCCGAGCTTGCCTGGATCTTGAACACCGTCACCAGCTTTGGCGAAGCCAGCCGTATGACGCAGTTCAAAGACAAGTCCCAGAAACAAGGCTCGGATAACTCCACGGTGGGACTCTTCACCTACCCGATTCTTCAAGCAGCAGACATCCTGCTCTATGACGCCACTGTTGTTCCTGTTGGGGAAGATCAACGCCAACACATCGAACTAACGCGGAACATCGCTGAGCGTTTCAATCAACGATTTGGTGAGACGTTTGTGGTGCCAGAGGTCAAAATCTTGGACGCAGCAGCCAAAATCTATGACCTCCAAAACCCTGAGTCAAAGATGTCGAAATCTGGTGAGTCTCCCCAGGGGATTCTGTGGCTTCTCGATGAGCCAGCAGTCATCACCAAGAAGATCAAGTCCGCAGTGACGGACACCGACACCGAGATTCGCTTCGATGCAGTCAACAAGCCTGGAGTGTCCAACTTACTGACTCTGGCTTCGCTCGCCACCGGTAAAACGGTGCCCGCACTGGAGTCAGAATTCCAAGGATCGGGGTATGGAAACCTCAAGTCCACCGTGGCCGAGGCTGTGGTGGAGTTATTGGAACCAATCCGGACCACTACTCATGAATTGCTGGCAGACCCGGCAGAGCTTGATCGCATGCTGGCACGAGGTGCCGAGAAAGCCGAAGAGAGAGCGAACCTCACCCTCGCAAAAGTTCACACAGCAGTCGGTTTTCTGTCTCGGGCCTAACGAGCCTCGCGTAAGGTTGCTGGTGTGAAAATCTCTGTCATTGGCTGTGGCTATTTGGGTGCCGTTCACTCAGCATCAATGGCAGAACTCGGTCACGATGTCATCGGCATTGACGTTGACCCAGCGCGCATCGAATCGCTCCAACAGGGCATCGCACCCTTTCATGAGCCTGGATTTGATGCACTCTTGCAGAAGAATGCGTCACGCCTCACCTTCACGACCGACATGTCAGCAGCAAGCGACGCCGCCGTTCACTTTGTCGCCGTAGGAACCCCGCAATCAGCGGATGGCTCAGCGGACATGACCTATGTCAACAGTGCCATTGAGGGGCTCACTCCGTTCCTGTCAGAGGGAGACCTTGTTGTCGGTAAATCGACAGTTCCCGTCGGAACCGCGGAGCGTCTTGCAGCCCAGGTGACACCAACCGGGGCACTCCTGATGTGGAACCCCGAGTTTCTTCGGGAAGGGTTCGCTGTCGAAGACACGCTCTCTCCCGACCGCCTCGTATACGGCGTTCCAGAAGGCAAGGACGGAGACGTAGCCACTGCAATTCTCGACAAGGTGTATGCCGGCATTCTTGCGAAGGACACCCCACGCTTAGTGATGAACTTTGCCACCGCGGAACTGGTCAAAGTTGCGGCCAACTCTTTCCTCGCCACCAAGATTTCTTTTATCAACGCGATGGCCGAAATTGCTGACGTCACCGGCGCCAATGTGACCCAGCTGGCAGATGCCATCGGGTATGACACTCGCATCGGCCGCAGATTTCTCAACGCTGGAATTGGTTTTGGTGGAGGGTGTCTCCCCAAAGACATCCGAGGTTTTGTTGCCAGAGCGGAAGAGCT
>JANQZS010000064.1:0-23832 GCA_030728405.1 Candidatus Nanopelagicales bacterium
GAGCTGAAGTGCTTGATCCGGCACTTCCGATCTATCTGCGCCAACCAGATGCGACGTTGCCGGTGGGCTCCGGATGAGTGAGACGTCAGTGCAGATTCGCCTGATGCGGTGGTGGGACATCCCCGCCGTTGCCGCTTTGGAGCAGGCCCTTTTTCCGACCGATGCGTGGTCCGAGGAACAGTTCTGGAGCGAACTCGCCCTGGAAACCCGCGTCTACCTGACCGCGGAGCGAGCTGGTCACGTGATCGGTTACGCAGGGGCATTCGTGCTGGCACCGGACAGCGATCTCCAGACCATCGCGGTTGATCCGTCCGTGCAAGGCGCAGGAACGGGGCGCAGACTGCTTACCGAACTCATGGCTTTGGTCTCAGAGCGCGGCGCTGAATCAATGATGCTCGAAGTGCGTGCCGATAACTCACCGGCGATCGCTATGTATGAGCGCATGGGTTTTGAGCGGATCAGTACGCGTGCGCGGTATTACGCCGATGGCACTGACGCCCAGATTTGGCGTCGTCGACCGTTAGCGCTCGATCGCGAGGTGCTCGCATGAACGGTCCCATCGTTCTCGGCATTGAGACCTCGTGTGATGAGACAGGTATTGGCATCGTGGCCAATGGGGTGTTGAAAGCCAATGAGATCGCCTCGAGTGTGGAGGAGCAGGCGCGCTTTGGTGGAGTGGTCCCTGAGATCGCTAGTCGTGCGCACTTGGAGGCGATCGAGCCGGCAATCGAACGGGCCTGTGCCACCGCCGGGATTTCATTGACCGACGTTGATGCGATTGCGGTGACAAGTGGGCCGGGATTGGTGGGTGCCCTGTTGGTGGGCACTGCAACTGCTAAAGCACTCTCCATCGGATTGGGCGTTCCACTTTTTGCTGTGAACCATCTCGCCGCGCACGTGGTTGTTGATGAACTTGAGCACGGCCCACTGCCCGAGGCTGTGGTGGGGCTATTGGTATCCGGTGGTCACTCTTCACTTCTTTCGGTGCGCGATGGCGGTCTCGATATTGAACTGCTTGGCCAAACCCTCGACGACGCTGCCGGTGAAGCTTTCGACAAGATCGCCCGGCTGCTGGGTCTGCCTTTTCCGGGCGGTCCGTGGATGGACAAAGCTGCGCAAGAAGGTGATGCGCACCTGGTGGAGTTTCCGCGCGGCCTCGCCCGCGATGAATCCCATAGATTCGATTTCTCTTTCTCCGGCTTGAAGGCGGCGGTGGCGCGCTGGATCGCTGCGGAAACCAAGGCCGGCAATGAAATTCATGTGCCCTCTGTTGCAGCGTCAGTGCAGGAGGCGATCGTGGATGTGCTCACGGTGAAAGCAATTGATGCGTGTGTCTTTTCCGGGGTGAGTGATCTAGTAATTGGTGGCGGAGTGGCAGCAAATTCTCGGTTGCGGGTTATGGCGCAGGAGCGGTGTGATGCGCGTGGGATTCGCCTACGGGTGCCATCGCCAATTCTGTGTACCGATAACGGCGCGATGGTGGCAGCGCTCGGCAGCCGATTACTCACGCGTGGTGTGCCGGAATCACCGATCGATTTTGACACCACCTCCACCATGAACGTCTCGCTCATCTCGCGCAGCCGAGAGTGATTGATTTAGGGATCTCATCGTTACCGGATGCGCTCCACGAGGAAAGCCCGGGTGCCTGAACCTGCGTTGGTGAACACCACTGCATTTTCGTCGTCGTCATTTACGCGAAGTTCTCTGCGCACGGCAGTCGCATCAATGTTGACCTCACCAGTCTTCAGCGCAACTGCGTTAATCCCGTGGGCACGTAAGACATCGCGCAGTTTCCTGGGTGCGGGTGGCACTTCTTCGATCACTCGATAGGCGCGCACAAGTGCCTGCATACGCTCCGTGCGATCAAGGTTCTGCGCAGTGAGCCAGGAACTCTTGTGATCGATCAGGTGCGCGCCTGGAATCTCGTGTGCGAGATCCATAAGTGCCCCGCACCGGATCACCGCCGGATCGACTTCAAGAAGCAGAGAGTCGATCGGGGCAGGATCAACGTGTATCAATTCTTCGGCGTTAACGTCGTTCTTCTCGACAATGTTCTTTTCGACAACATGCCAACCGTCTTGCCACACCGCGCATTGCCGCTGGCTTGCAAAGACCGGCCACGAATACAACGCGCACTCAACAACGGTGCGATCGATGCTGATCCATTCAGCGTGCCAATGATCTGCGGGGGAGAACCCCGGTGCGACTTTTGCGGCCACGCGCGCCGGCTGAACTGTTGTGCGCAGGTTCTCAACAAAAGACCACGGTGGACTCCATAACTCCGGGTCGCGTTCGGGCCGAGACCGATTTCCGTCGTGTGATGCCGACCTGCGGGCGGGATCGACAAACCACGCATCGGAGCCACGACTTTGAAGTTCAGCGAGAACCTCCGGGGCAACGGAGTTGGCGTTTCGAACGTTGTGCTGGGAATCTCCAGTTGACGTCGTGATCGAGGCCAGATTGTGGGCGAGGAAGGCGGCGGTTGTTGGGTCGGACTCCACGGCGGTTACCGAGATACTGGCCTCGAGCATGGCCCGGGCGTCCATGCCCAGTCCCGCAGTGATGTCGATGATCGACGTAATGCCTGCACCTGCAAGTAACTGGGCCCGGCGGGCGGCGGCAAGTGGACCCGTTGATTGCTCCAGGCCGGTTCGAGTCCAGAGCAAGCGACTCGGATAGCCCTTGGCGTGGGCGGCAGCATCGAGGGCGGCAGCACTCAGAGCCGCGGCTCGGCGATCGGCCGTGAGGTCTGGAAAGGCCTGGGCGAATGCGGTTGCGGCGCCGAGTGGTGAGCGGGTGCTGATGAGTTCTGCTGCCGTGGTGAGACCAGCGGCCGCTTCAGGGGAGGTGAGCCAACTGTGCGCTGGTTCGAGTTCGGGGCTGGCCTCCATGTACCCATCTTTGCCGACCGACTCGGCTGCGGGTAGCTGGCACTCAAGTTGACAGAGTGCTAAATCCTGCGTAATGTTCTCGTTGGCACTCTCCCCGTGGGAGTGCCAAATGAACCCATCTGATTCCCGCCTCGCAAGGGCGGCCTGCCGACTTCCCGGAGGATGTAACCGTGTCGGTCAACATTAAGCCACTTGAGGACCGGATTCTGGTCCAGACCCTCGAAGCCGAGCAGACCACTGCATCAGGCCTCGTCATTCCCGATACCGCCAAGGAGAAGCCCCAAGAGGGCAAGGTTCTTGCTGTGGGCCCGGGTCGCTTTGACGAGGGCGGTGCCAAGCGGATTCCGCTCGACATCAAGGTTGGTGACGTCGTGATTTACAGCAAGTACGGCGGCACCGAAGTTAAGTACAACAACCAGGATTACTTGATTCTTTCGGCACGCGACGTGCTCGCTGTCGTCGAGAAGTAGTCCACCCGCTTCACCAACGTCATGAGTGCTGCCCCGGCCCCGATCACCGGGGACCGGGGCATTGCACTCCGCAATAACACTTCTTTATGCGAAGGACACCATGGCCAAGATTCTTGAATTCGACGAGACCGCCCGCCGCAGCCTTGAGCGCGGTGTTGATGCACTCGCCAACGCAGTGCGCGTAACCCTAGGACCAAAGGGCCGCAACGTAGTCATTGATAAGAAGTGGGGTGCCCCCACGATCACCAACGACGGTGTCACCATCGCCCGCGAAATCGAGCTTGAGGATCCCTATGAGAACCTCGGCGCGCAGTTGGCGAAAGAAGTTGCCACCAAGACCAACGACGTAGCTGGCGATGGCACCACCACCGCTACCGTCCTTGCCCAGGCGATGGTTAAAGAAGGTTTGAAGATCGTTGCGGCCGGCGCAGGCCCCATGGATGTCAAGCGTGGGATCGACAAGGCCGTTGCTGCAGTCATCGAAGAGCTCGGCAACATGGCTCGTGCGGTCAATGGCAAGGAAGAAATCGCCAACGTCGCCACCATCTCCTCGCAGGATGCAGTGATCGGTGGACTCATTGCCGACGCATTCGACAAGGTGGGCAAAGACGGTGTGATCTCGGTCGAAGAGTCGAGCACCACCGCCATGGAAATGGAATTCACCGAGGGCATGCAGTTCGACAAGGGCTACATCTCTCCCTACTTTGTCTCCGACGCCGACCGCATGGAGTCCGTGCTCGAAGATGCCCGCATTCTTCTGGTGCAGGGCAAGATCTCCTCGGTCAGCGAACTGTTGCCGTTGCTGGAGAAGGTCGTCGAGGCTGCAAAGCCGCTTCTGATCATCGCTGAAGACGTTGACGGAGAAGCTCTTTCGACCCTCGTGGTCAACCGCATCCGTGGCACTTTCGCCTCGTGTGCCGTGAAGGCTCCTGCCTTCGGTGATCGGCGCAAGGCGATTCTCGAAGACATCGCGATCCTGACGGGTGCCCAGGTGGTCTCACCTGAGGTTGGCCTCAAGCTCGATCAGGTTGGCCTCGAGGTTCTCGGTTCGGCCCGCCGCGTTGTCGTGACCAAAGACAACACCACGATCGTTGACGGTGGCGGCGACGCCCAAGCAGTGAGCGATCGCGTTGCGCAGATCCGCCGCGAAATCGAAGCATCTGACTCCGACTGGGATCGCGAGAAGTTGCAAGAGCGCCTCGCAAAGATCGCCGGCGGCGTTGTGGTCATCAAGGTCGGTGGCCACACCGAGGTTGAGCTCAAGGAAAAGAAGCACCGCATCGAAGACGCTGTCTCGGCCACGCGCGCCGCGATTGAAGAGGGCATCGTATCCGGTGGTGGCACCGCACTCGTGCAGGCCGCCAAGGTGCTCAAGGGCAACTTGGATCTCGAAGGTGACCAGGCCGCTGGAGTGTCCATCGTGCGTAAAGCAACGGCGGAACCACTGCGCTGGATCGCTGAGAATGCTGGCGAGCGCGGTTATGTGGTGGTGTCCAAGGTGGAAGAACTCCCCGCGGGCCATGGCCTCAACGCTGCAACGGGTGAGTACGGCGACCTCATCGCACAGGGTGTTATTGACCCGGTCAAGGTCACCCGCTCAGCTCTGCAGAATGCGGCATCCATCGCCTCACTGCTGCTGACCACCGAAGCACTCGTGGTGGAAAAGCCCGTCGAGCAAGAGTCCGACGCCGGTCACGGTCACGGACACCACGGTCACTCGCACTAGTTCGCACTCAATCTGTACCAGCACTGAAACATTCAGGTGGGAGGTATTCCGCGAAAGCGGGGTGCCTCCCATTTTTCTGCGCCACTTTTTCTGCGCCACCCCCCCTCGCGATTTCGCCCGGGTAACGGGCGAAATCACCAACGGGGCTATCAAAAACAGGCTGGAATGGTGAATTAGCCCGGGTCAAACCGATTCGGGGAATGAAAAAGCACCGGGATCGCCGGTGCTTTTTCGATGGAGGTGGAACTTTCTAGCAGTTAGGAAGCAGACGCCAGACGCTTGCGGTTGTAGACGGCCTCACGGTCCTCTTCAGTAAGACCGCCCCACACGCCGTAGGGCTCGCGAACCGCGAGCGCGTGGGATGCGCACTCATTGAGGACTGGGCAGCCGGCGCAGATCGCCTTGGCGGCATTTTCGCGGGCGTCTCGAGCTGGTCCGCGCTCACCCTCGGGGTGGAAGAAAAGACCGGGGTCTTCACCGCGGCACAGGCCTTCGAGCTGCCAGTCCCAGATGTCAGCAACAGTGCCGGGGAGCCGAGAGATATCTGCCATGGTGAACCTCCGTAGTGAGTGTTGCCACTATACAAACCGCTTCATAGGTTGGTCAAGTAGCAAAACTGAACAATTTGTGACTCGTTCGATAATCGGACGATTGAGTTGATGGCGGCTGCGGATGCGGTGATGGGCCTGCTGACGGAGAATGTGACGGTGGTCACCGCATTGAACGAAGAGCTCGGCCCGCCGCCGGGGCTCACTGTGGCGGCTGTAGCAAGGCGACTAGGGGTGGCACCGGCCACCCTGCGCACCTGGGATCGCCGGTATGACCTCGGGCCATCTGAGCACCAAGCCGGATCCCACCGGCGTTACACAGCTGCAGACCTCGCTCGCCTCGAGCACATGAGAAAACTCGTCATTGCTGGCGTGCCCCCGGCCGATGCCGCGCGCGATGCGCGAGCACTCGATCTAGACCCGGCCGATCTTGCCCCAGTCACGTCGCTCTTTCCCAGCACAGCCCTTGATTCCTCCGAAGTGGATAACCACAACCGGCAAGCCGGTGGCCAGGTAGTTGCCATGCCCACAGGTTCTGCCGCCGCTCGCGGACTCACCAGGGCAGCTCAGGCATTAGATGGTGCAAGTTGTTCGGCGATCATCTCGGAAAGCTTGGAGCGCCGGGGAGTCGTATGGACCTGGGATCACCTGGTGCTGCCGGTGTTAATCGGAATCGGCCGTCGTTGGGAACTAACCGGCAAGGGCATTGAAGTTGAGCACACCATCTCTGAAGCTGTCACAAGTGTTTTCTCTGCACGAGTGCGCGCACTTGTTGCACCCATCAATGCGCGCGCTGTGATTCTTGCTGGATCCGACGAGGAATTTCATTCACTTCCCCTGTGGGTCACGGCAGCAGCCTTGGCCGAGCGGCGGATTGCGGTACGCATGTTGGGTTCGCGGTTACCGTCTGAATCCCTGATTCACGCTGCTCGTCGAACGGGCCCAGCGGCGATTTTCTTGTGGTCTCAGATCCCGGGTTCTGCGCACGCCGGTGAGTTGGCGTGCTTGCCAAAATCTCGCCCCACTCCGGCGGTCTTCATAGGCGGACCCGGTTGGGTTGGCCCGATCCCACCGGGCATAGTCCAGGTGCACGACCTCACGGAGACGGTAACGCGCATCGCTCGAGCCCTTGGGGAATGACGTAGAAAGCGCTCACAGGCGGGGGAGTAGCCTGAGGCGCTACGACCCGCTCACCGGAGGCCCGAATGTCTGCACTTAGGGGAGAACTCCCCGAGGAGAACCTGCCGGAGAAGTTTGCCTATTTGGGCCTCACCTTCGACGACGTTCTGCTGTTGCCAGGAGAATCCGATGTAGTGCCCAGCGAGGTCGACACTTCAGCACACATCACCCGCAAAATCACGGTGAAAATGCCGCTGGTCTCTAGTGCTATGGACACCGTCACCGAATCTCGGATGGCAATCGCTATGGCCCGGCAAGGTGGCGTAGGCGTACTCCATCGCAACCTGCCTGTGGATGAGCAGGTGGCTCAGGTCGATCTCGTCAAGCGCTCTGAAGCCGGCATGGTCACCGACCCGATTACCTGCTCTCCTGATGATTCGCTTGCTGAAGTTGATGCGCTGTGTGGCCGCTACCGCATCTCGGGCGTGCCGGTGGTCGATGCACAAGGTTTTCTCGTCGGCATTGTCACCAACCGCGATATGCGATTTGAGGATGACATGACCCGCCCAGTGCGTGAAGTAATGACGACGATGCCTTTGGTGACAGCGCCGGTGGGCATCGCACCCGATGAGGCGCTTGCACTGCTTGCCTCTCGAAAAGTCGAGAAGTTGCCCTTGATTGATTCTGATGGCCAACTCAAGGGCTTGTTCACACTCAAAGACTTTGTTAAATCAGGCAAATACCCGCACGCGACCAAGGATGCAATTGGTCGACTGGTAGTGGGCGCAGCCGTTGGTGTTGGTGAAGATTCCTACAAGCGCGCTCGCCTATTGATTGAAGCCGGCGTCGACTTCCTCACTGTTGACACCGCCCACGGACACTCGCGCGCAGTCTTGGAGATGGTACGGCGGATTAAGACCGATACTCACGTCGAGGTAATTGGTGGCAACGTGGCAACGCGCGCTGGTGCGCAAGCACTCGTTGATGCTGGTGCGGATGGCGTGAAGGTGGGCGTTGGCCCGGGCTCCATTTGCACTACCAGGGTTGTTGCAGGCGTTGGCGTTCCGCAGATCTCCGCCATTTATGAGGCCTCGTTGGCCTGCGCGCCGGTGGGCGTGCCGGTGATTGGCGATGGGGGAGTGCAGTACTCGGGCGATATCGCCAAGGCACTCGTTGCTGGCGCATCCACCGTAATGCTTGGATCGCTGCTCGCAGGTTGCGAAGAAGCACCTGGCGATGTGGTCTTCGTCAACGGCAAGCAGTTCAAGTCCTACCGCGGAATGGGTTCGCTGGGCGCTATGCAATCGCGCGGAATGTCTCGCTCCTACAGCAAGGATCGCTACTTCCAAGACGACGTCTTGAGCGACGACAAACTGGTACCCGAAGGTATCGAGGGCATGGTCGCTTACCGTGGGCCACTGGGCGCTGTTGCTCATCAACTCGTTGGCGGTCTCCGGGCGGCCATGGGTTACGCCGGTGCACAGACCATTGCCGAACTTCATGAGAAAGGCACGTTTGTTCGAATCACCGCTGCCGGCCTTCGGGAGAGCCACCCGCACGATGTGCACATGGTTCTCGAGGCCCCCAACTACACAGGACGTTGAAACATGCCTGATATGACAATTGGGGGGTCGAAGCTTGCCCGCCGCGGATACTCCTTTGATGAGGTTGCGGTTGCCCCGAGTCGGCGCACTCGTGATGCTTCCGATGTTTCCCTTGACTGGAACATCGATGCATACTCCTTTGCAACGCCTCTGATCGCTGCGCCGATGGATTCAGTGGTCTCACCCATCACCGCGGTAACCCTGGGTGGGTTGGGAGTCCCGGCCGCACTGAACCTTGAGGGTCTCTGGACCCGCTATGAGGATCCGACGCCGCTACTTGCTCAGATTGCTGGCGCCGACGATGCCGAAGCCACCAAACTTTTGCAACATCTCTACCAGGCAGCCGAGATTGATCTCGGGTTGCTGCGGATGCGTATTGAGCAACTGAAAGAGGCGAACATCACGACAGTGGTCGGGATGTCACCCCAAGGCACAACCGCTTTGGCTGCGGTTGCAGCGCAGGCCGGTGCCGAGATGATCGTGATCCGCGGTACTACGGTTTCGGCAGAACACGTTGCCTCGCATGATCAAGCACTCAACCTGAAGAAGTTCATCCACGATCTTGATGTTCCAGTGATCGTTGGCGGCTGCGCAACCCGTCAGGCTGCCCTTCACCTCATGCGCACCGGCGCTGCTGGGGTACTGGTCGGATTTGGTGGCGGCGCATCACACACCACTGCTGATGTGATCGGGGTTCGGGTACCCATGGCCAGCGCTGTGGCCGATGTTGCCGCTGCACGTCGTGACTATCTCGATGAGTCGGGCGGTCGATACGTGCATGTGATCGCCGACGGCTCGATGGGCACCAGCGGCGATATCGTCAAAGCATTCGCTTGCGGTGCTGATGCCGCGATGCTCGGCACAGTGTTGGCGCGGGCAACCGATGCCCCCGGCGGTGGCACCCACTGGGGCGCTGAAGCGTGGCACGAAGAGTTGCCCCGTGGGATGCGCACGCGCGTTGATCAGGTGGGCAGCATTGAGCAGATCCTCTGCGGACCTTCATCAAGTGCCGATGGCACCGTGAACATCTTGGGTGCGCTGCGCAAAGCGATGGCCACGACCGGTTACAGCGATGTCAAAGAATTCCAACGGGTGGAGATGGTGGTCACTGCGTGATTCCCTCACCGGCGGATTTGTTGTGGCACTTGAGTGCCACCGGTCCTTCAATCGAGGTTGTCACACCGTTCACGGGGCAGTTCTTGTACTCACTCCCGGTGAGTACGGAGGCAGATGTTGATGCAGCCTTTGCTCGAGCCCGAATTGCGCAGCGCGAGTGGTCCGCGCTGCCGTTGTCTGCTCGCACACAGGTAATCCTGAAATTCCACGATCTTTTGCTCGAGCATCGCAATGATGGCTTGGACCTAGTGCAGCAAGAAACGGGTAAAGCCCGACGCGATGCAAACGAAGAGGTCCTCGACGTGTGCATCACGGCTCGCCACTACGCGCGCGGTGCGCGCAAACTGCTCCGCACAAAACGGCACCTGGGTGCACTTCCTGGGTTAGTGGGAATTGAAGAGGTGCGCACTCCCAAGGGAGTAGTTGGCGTCATCTCACCGTGGAACTATCCGATTTCACTCGCCGCTGGTGATGCGATCCCCGCCCTCATTGCAGGTAACGCGATCGTGCTCAAACCCGATGTGCAGACCACACTCACCGCGCTCTGGATCGCCTCACTTTTGTATCAGGCCGGTCTGCCGCGTGATCTCTTTGCACTCGTCAGTGGGCATGGCCCTGAGGTCGGTCCACTTGTGGTTGACCGTGCGGATTACGTGATGTTCACCGGCTCAACTGCGGTGGGGCGCCAGATCGCGGCCCGTTGCGGTGAGCGCCTCATCGGTGCCTCAATGGAATTGGGCGGCAAGAACGCAATGATCGTCAGGGCAGATGCACACCCAGCGGAGGCCGCATCGATTGCGGTCCGGGCCAGCTTTGCTAACTCGGGCCAGTTATGTATCGCAATGGAAAGAATTTACGTTCATCACGAAATTTACGCGGAGTTCCTCGCTGAGTTCGTTACGCGGACAAACGCTTTACGCATGAAACCAGGTCTCGGTTGGGGAGCAGATATGGGTTCGCTGATTTCGACCCGTCATCTTCAGCGGGTGCAGAAGTTTGTCGACGACGCAGTGGCGCAAGGTGCGCGCGTTGAAGCCGGCGGAAAAGCTCGCCCCGAGTTTGGCCCCTGCTACTTCGAACCAACGATCCTCACCGAAGTCACCGAAGAGATGGCGCTGTGTGCGCAAGAGACGTTTGGACCAGTGGTCGCGGTGTATCCGGTGCACTCCGATGAAGAGGCGATCTGGCGAGCCAACGATTCCGAGTACGGTCTCAATGCCTCGATCGTCACCAAAGATGGCCCAACCGGCCGGAAGATCGCTCGACGCCTTCGCGCGGGCACCGTCAACATCAATGAGGGCTACGCGGCGGCCTGGGCAAGCAAGCGCACCCCTATGGGCGGGATGGGCGCATCCGGTATTGGCCGGCGCCACGGTGATGAAGGAATCTGGAAATACACCGAACCCCAGACCATCGCTACCCAGCGTGCATTGGGATTTGGTCCGCAATTCGGCTGGTCGGATGAGCGTTGGGGTGACACGCTTGCCCAAGCGATCGGCTGGATGAAAAAAGTCGGCCTGAAGTAGGGGATGGGAGCACCAGTGCTGCGCGATTTCGATGTGCTCGTGATCGGTTCTGGTTTCGGTGGATCCGTTGCCGCCCTTCGGTTGGTGGAGAAGGGCTACCGCGTGGGTGTTCTTGAAGCTGGTCGTCGATTCGAAGACGCAGATTTCCCCAAGACTTCGTGGGATCTCCGACGATTTATTTGGGCGCCCAAGCTGAAGATGTATGGCATCCAGCGGATCCACCTGCTCAAAGACGTTGCCGTACTCGCGGGTGCTGGAGTGGGCGGGGGAAGCCTCGTCTATGCGAACACCCTCTACAAACCAGGTCCAGCCTTCTTTCAAGATCCGCAGTGGGCCCAGATCACAGACTGGGAAAGCGAACTAGATCCTTACTACGACCAAGCTCGTCGCATGCTCGGGGTAGAAACAAATCCGACCATGACGCCCAGTGACCAGGTGATGAAGCAAGTCGCCGACGAGATGGGGGTGGGCGAGACCTTCACCATGACCCCAGTGGGTGTGCACTTCGGTGCAGGCCGGGGAGTGGAGAGCCCCGATCCTTACTTTGGTGGGGTTGGCCCAGCGCGCACGGGCTGCATCGAGTGTGGTGAGTGCATGACCGGATGCCGGCATAACGCAAAAAACACGCTGCCCAAGAACTATCTCGGACTAGCCGAGAAGGCGGGTGCTCGGGTGATCCCGATGACCACCGCAATTGGGCTTGATGAGGATGCCGAAGGCGGTTTCATCGTCTCAACCGTGCGCACAGGCACTTGGTCGCACCGGCACGTCCGCACTTTCTCCGCTGACCAAGTGATCGTGGCGGCGGGTGCGTTCAATACCCAGAAACTACTTCTCCGCATGCGCGATGAGGGGCGGCTGGCACGGCTCTCCAAGACTCTCGGCCGGCTCTCCCGCACAAACTCCGAATCCATTCTGGGCGCGGTGTCATCTAAATCCGACACAGATTTCACTCAAGGTGTTGCGATCACCTCTAGTTGGTACCCGGATCCGAACACGCATGTGGAACCGGTGCGTTACGGCAAGGGCTCAAACTCGATGGGCTTGTTGCAGTCTGTATTAACCGTGCCGCGCGTGGGGATCCCGCGATGGCGCACCTGGGCGGGTGAATTGGTCAAACAGAAAGACACCACTCTTCGTCTACTCGACGTGCGCAGGTGGAGCGAGCGTTCGGTCATTTCATTGGTGATGCAGCCCGTTGACAACTCACTCACGTTGACCGGTACACGTGGTCGTTTCGGCAGATGGCGCATGACAACAAATCAGAGTGAGTCCACACCAGCACCGACCTACATGCCCGTTGCCCAAGATGTGGTCAAGCGCATAGCTGAGCGAATTGGGGGAGTTGCCGGCTCGAGTGTGTTTGAAAATATCGACGCAGCTTTAACGGCTCACTTTGTCGGTGGGTGCGTCATTGGGGAATCTGCCGAGCACGGAGTTATTGATCCGTACCAACGTGTTTTCGGCTATCCGCGAATGCACGTACTTGATGGTTCCGCAATCACTGCCAACCTTGGAGTGAATCCATCGTTGACAATCACTGCTCAAGCCGAACGTGCGGTGGCCTTGTGGCCCAACAAAGGTAAGCCTGACCTTCGTCCTGCGCAGGGTGAGGTGTACGTGCAAGTTCGCCCTACGCAACCAGAATCTCCTCTTGTTCCCTCAGCAGCGCCAGGTGCATTGCGCTTACCGATTGTTAATATCATCGGTAACTAGCTGGGGTGATCGGCACAAAAATGTGAGGCCGGCGCCTATCGCACCGGCCTCACACCTGAGTCCGCTTAAGAGAGGGCTGCTGCCTTACCAACTGCACGCTTGGTGAGAACCTGGGCAAGGTGTGCTCGGTATTCCGCGTCTGCGTGAATGTCCGAAGTGGGGCTTGTCCCATCGGCGGCATTGACTGACGCAGCAGCAATGTCGGCCATAGTGGATGCACCGACCAGCGCTGCTTCGGTACTCGTTGCACGGACTGACGTGGGTGCCATGTTGGTCAATGCAACCCGCGCCTCGGCGATCTTGCCGCCTTCCATGCGCACGGCAGCGGCAACTCCCACCATCGCCCATGCCTGAGCAGTGCGACTGAACTTCTCGTAGTGGTAACCCCAGCCATCACTCTGTTTGGGGAATGCGACCGAGACAAGGATCTCATCCGGCCCAACGGCGGTGGTGAAGTAATCCACGAAGAAGTCCTTGGCATCAACCGTGCGTCGACCACTGGGCCCTGCAATCAGGAACTGCGCATTGAGCGCCTGAGCAGCTGATGGTTGATCACCCGCTGGATCTGCGTGGGCTAGTGCGCCGCCCAACGTTCCCCTATGCCTAATTGCCGGATCGGCAACGGTCGAGGTGACTTCAGCTAACAGCGGCACATACTTCTTCACCAACGGATCGTTCATCACTGCGTGATGGGTGGTAGCCGCTCCGATGATCACATGGGTGTCATCTTCACAAATGCCGATCATTTCATCGATCCGGCTGCAGTCCACCACCACAGATGGGGCTGCCATGCGCAGACGAAGCACCGGCATAAGCGACTGCCCCCCGCCCATGATCTTCGCGTCTTCACCACCTGCGGCAAGGCTCGCTAATGCCTCGTCGACGGTGCTGGGCTGGGTGTAATCAAATGCGACGGGAATCATGCCGCCCCTCCCTTTGCTGCCTGGATGGTTTTCCATACGGTCATGGGGCTTGCGGGCATTGCCATCTCGTTCACCCCGAGCGGTCGCAACGCGTCAACGATGCCGTTGATGATGGCTGGGGTGGAGGCGATTGCTCCTGCTTCACCCACACCCTTGGTGCCCAGCGGATGCGTCGTCGACGGTGTCACAGTTGAACCCGTAATGAACGACGGCAAATCCATCGAGCTGGGAATCAGGTAATCGGCGAGGCTAGCCGTTTGGAGAAGGCCGTCCTCATCGTAGGAAGCACCTTCGTACATAGCCTGCGCGATTCCCTGAGCCAGACCGCCGTGCACCTGGCCTTCGACGATCATCGGATTGACCTGAATGCCGATGTCGTCGACGCACACATATTTGCGCAGTGTGACTTTGCCGGTCTCGGTATCAACTTCCATCGCGGCAAGGTGGGTGCCGTGCGGGTAGGAGAAGTCCTGCGGATCGATGGTGGCCTCAGCTGAAAGCGTCGGCTCAACTCCATCGGGCAGGTTATGCGCGGTGAATGCCTCGAACGCGACGGCACCGAGCGGCTGGGATTTCTCCGCATCACCTTTGACCGAGAACACGCCTTCAACAAACTCAAGGTCGGAGGGACTGCACTCGAGTTGATGCGCAGCGATCACCCGTGCCTTGTCAACCAAACGCTCACTTGCCGCCTTGATGGCTTGGCCTCCCACAGCGAGCGAGCGAGAGCCGTACGTGTCCATGCCGTAGGGCGCACGGCCGGTATCGCCGTGAATCACCTCGATATCTTCGACCGGCACGCCCAAAATGCTCGAGGCGATCTGACTCCACGCGGTCTCGTGACCCTGACCATGGGGTGAGGTGCCCGTGATCACTTCAACTTTGCCCGTGGGCAAAAGACGAACGGTGCAGTGCTCCCAGCCACCTGCCACGTATTTCAGCGCACCGAGCGTGCGGGAAGGAGCAAGGCCGCACATCTCGGTGAAGGTCGAGATGCCGATGCCAAGTTGGACCGGATCACCCGATTCCCGACGCTGCTTCTGCTCAGCCCGTAACCCGTCGTAATCGAACATTTCCAGGGCTTTGGCGGTAGCAGCTTCATAGTTGCCGGTGTCGTAGGTGAGCCCGGCAACGGTTGTGTAAGGGAACTCCTCGTGCGTGATCCAGTTCTTGCGGCGCAGTTCCATGGGCTCCATACCGAGCTCGTTCGCCAATTCATCGACAATCCGCTCGATGGCGTAGGTGGCTTCTGGGCGACCCGCACCTCGATAGGCATCCGTGGGGGTCTTGTTCGTGAAGACACCCGTGCAGGTGAAATCGTAGGCGTCCATCTTGTAAATGCCCGGGTACATGAACATGCCCAGAAGCGGAGTTCCTGGCGTGATGATCTGCAGGTACGCGCCCATGTCAGCAAGAAGTGTGACCTTCAGTCCGAGCATCTTGCCGTCTTTGGTTGCGGCGAGTTCGATGTCTTGAATTTGATCACGTCCGTGATGACTGGCCACCATGTCTTCGCTGCGGGTTTCGGTCCACTTGACCGGCTTGCCGAGCTTGCGGGCCAACTGGGTTACGAGAATCTCTTCCCGATAGATCTGCAGCTTTCCGCCGAAACCGCCGCCCACATCTGGAGCAATGATGCGCAGGTTGTTCTCCGGCACACCGGTCACTAGGGCGAGTAGCACTCGCAGAATGTGCGGAATTTGAGTGGAGGACCACACGGTGATCTCATCGCTCATGCCCATGGGTGCGGCAACCACCGATCGCGGCTCCATGAAGGCGGGGATGAGTCGCTGATTGATGAACCGACGCTTGACAATCACGTCTGCTTTCGCAGCGACTTCGTCGTAGCCGCCGCCGAGGTTGTAGACGTAGCAGGTGTTGGTGCCTTTGTCTTCATGCACGATCGTGCTACCTGGCGCGATCGCCTTTTCCATGTCGATGACTGCTGGTAAGACATCGTACTCCACATCAATTGCCTCGAGTGCGTCAACTGCGCTCGTGGCGTCGGTTGCAAGTACCACCGCGACGCAGTCACCCATGTGGTGAACCTTGCCTTTTGCGAGAGCTGGGAAGTCAGGCATCACGATGTCGTCGGTGACGGGCCACACGCAGGGGACCGATCCGTTGAGGTCACCGAGTTCTTCCGCACCGAAGGCTGCGACCACATTGGGTCGTTTCAAGGCGCCGGAAATATCGAGCTTGGTGATGTTGGCGTGCGCAACCGGGCTGCGCAGAATGGCCATGTGGACTGTGCCGGGAAGCTGAATGTTGTCGGTCCAGTTGGTCTGGCCGTGCAGTAATCGGGCGTCCTCTTTCCGCTTGATCGGCCGACCAATTGCATTCGCGGTGTCGAGAACTTCGGTCATTTGGATCCACCTCCCATGAGCTCGGCCGCGTAGGCCACTGACTTAACGATGTTGTGATAGCCCGTGCACCGGCACAGGTTCCCTTCCAAGCCTTCGCGGATCTCTGCCTCGCTGGGGTTGGGATTCTCACCGAGGAGGTCAACGGCGGCCAACACCATTCCGGGTGTGCAGTAACCACACTGGAGGCCGTGACACTCTTTGAAAGCGGTTTGTACTGGATGCCACTCGTTCCCATCGGCCAGACCCTGAATGGTGGTGACTTCAGATCCGTTGGCTTGGACGGCAAGCACACTGCAGGATTTAACGCTGCGACCATCGAGAAGCACCGTGCAGGCACCACAGTTAGAGGTGTCGCAGCCCACCACGGTGCCGACCTTGCCGATGCCGTTGCGTAGCCAGTGAACCAGGAGCGTTCGAGGTTCGACCTCGGCGTTGTATTCCATGCCATCCACGGTCACCGATATGTGTTGCATGAGCGTCCTCCCGATTGCTTGTGATTCGGGTCACGTTACGACTCAGAGGCCTGTCGTGGGGTGTCTTTGGGGAAAATTCACGTCCACTTTTTGCTCCGAAATCGCGCCGACCTACCTGTGGCGCGGTGACGACGCGATCGCAGGTTCCCCGAGGCCGGCTAAGGTGCCCACGATGACTTCTGTCGATCTCGATTCGCAGGCCACGAGCGCCCCTTCGGCGCCGTGGTTGGGAGCCGTATTGGTCACGGCCTTCGGATTCCTGCCCCTTGGCATCTTCGCCGTGCTGATGTGCATCCGCAGTGATCGGGCACGAGTTGCCGGGGAACTCGCTGCGGCTGCATCAGCTGCAAAGTCCGCCCGGCGGCTGGTCTGGATCACGGTCGTGGTCGCGGTGATCGTCGACATCGCTGTGATCGGAGTGCTGCTCGCTTTGGGCGCGTTCTCCTCGCGCTAAATGCTTCTTCGGCCTGACTAGGCTTGCGCAGGTGAATTCCGCATCGCATCGTCCGGTCCTGGTTGTCGATTTTGGCGCGCAATACGCCCAGCTGATCGCCCGGCGGGTTCGCGAGGCTCGTGTGTATTCCGAGATCGTGCCGCACGGCATCTCCGTCGAAGAAGTACGTGCGAAAAATCCGGTAGCCATCATTTTGAGTGGGGGACCGGCCAGCGTTTATGCCGAAGGCGCTCCTACCTGGGACAGCGGCATTCTGGACTTAGGGATACCGGTGTTTGGAATTTGCTACGGCTTTCAGGCGATGGCGCAGGCACTCGGTGGAACAGTTGCCCGCACGGGTTTGAGTGAATTTGGTGGAACTGAACTTGCCGTTGCCTCCTCCGGAGTTTTGTTTTCAGGCCAACTGGATCGGCAGAACGTGTGGATGTCACACGGAGATTCAGTTTCGGTCGCCCCAGAAGGATTCGATGTGCTCGCTAGCACCGATGGAGCACCGGTAGCGGCCTTTGAGTGCGGTGCCCGCCAGATGGCTGGTGTGCAGTTCCATCCAGAGGTGATGCACAGCGAAAACGGTCAGCAGGTTCTCGAGAACTTCTTATTCAATATTGCCAATTGCTCCTCTGACTGGACCTCCAGCAATGTGATCGATGAGCAGATCGCGCTTATTCGTGAACAGGTTGGCACTGGTCAAGTCATCTGCGGTTTATCGGGTGGAGTTGATTCTGCAGTTGCAGCAGCGATCGTGCAGCGCGCGGTGGGCGAGCAACTCACGTGTGTGTTTGTAGATCACGGTCTCCTGCGAAAAGGTGAGGCCGAGCAAGTTGAACGTGACTTTGTTGCGGCTACTGGAGTCAAACTCGTTGTAGTTGATTCCCGCCAACGTTTCCTTGACGCACTCGCCGGGGTGACCGATCCGGAGACCAAGCGCAAAATCATCGGACGTGAGTTCATTCGAGTATTCGAAGACGCTGCTCGCGGTGTTGTCGATGAGCTTGGCGCAAGTGGCGCTTCCGTGGACTACCTGGTGCAAGGAACGCTGTATCCCGATGTTGTGGAATCAGGCGGCGGATCAGGCACCGCGAACATTAAGAGCCATCACAACGTGGGCGGGTTGCCCGATGACCTGCAGTTCACCTTGGTGGAGCCCTTGCGCACGTTGTTCAAAGACGAGGTCCGCCAGGTGGGGCTGGAGTTGGGTTTGCCCCCAGAAATCGTGTGGCGTCATCCATTCCCGGGCCCCGGTCTTGCGATTCGCATTATCGGTGCAATCGATGAGGAGCGGCTATCGATCTTGCGCGAGGCCGATGCCATTGCACGCGAGGAACTCACCGCTTCTGGTCTTGACCGCGATGTCTGGCAGTTCCCGGTGGTGTTGCTCGCTGATGTGCGCTCGGTTGGCGTGCAGGGTGATGGCCGCACCTACGGTCACCCCGTGGTGCTGCGTCCGGTTTCGAGTGAGGATGCCATGACGGCTGACTGGTCCCGGTTGCCATATGACCTCATTGCGCGGATTTCCACGCGCATCACCAATGAGGTGCGGCAGATCAACCGGGTCACCCTCGATGTGACGAGCAAACCGCCGGGCACCATTGAGTGGGAGTAGTTCAGTCTCGGTATAACGTGCAGGTATGGAATTTGTGTATAACGCGATCCTCGTCCTGCACTTCATTGGTCTTGCGAGTGTGGTCGGTGGATTCCTCGTTCAGATGAGGAGCGCTGACAAGGGCGTCAATCCGGCGATGCTGCACGGTGCGCTCACCCAGTTGGTGACCGGTCTGTTGCTCGTGGGATTGCCGGAAATGGGCGCGGTAGTGCCCTATGAAGGCTGGGAGAGTTGGGACCACGGCAAGATCGCAGTGAAGTTGGTCCTGACTCTGGTGATCACCGTGCTCGCATTCGTCGGGCGCAAGAAGCCACTTCCACAAAAGGGTTTCTGGGCGGCGATTGGTGCGCTTTCGATCATCAACGTGATCATCGCGGTTTTCTGGTAGTCCGCTTTTGGTAGACCGCTAGAAGATGTGCACCACGTTGAAGCATTCGGCGTAGGTGCCATCTTCTAGCTGACCTTCTTGAGCGATTCGCTGCAACCAGCCGCGCACGCGTTCTGCCATCTCTTCCGGGTTTGCCACCTGCGAACGATGTTCCAAAATTGCAGCCAGCTTCAGATCAATTTCGGCTGACACGTCGACGTATGTGTTCGACGTGGGTGCACCCATGACCCAGACGTCGTGCACGGTCCAGGCTTCGAGGCCTTCGTCGTCGAGCAATGTGGCGTGCGCGAAAGGGTTTCTGGCATCGGGATAAATAGCAAAAATGGCGGCTTCACCGGCAGCTAGGTGATCAGGGTGGGATGCCGGGATGCGCTCCCAGTTACGTTCAGGCGATTGAATCAACATGCGTTCGGGGCGCACCTGCCTGATGACCCGAGAAATATCTCGACGCACATCCTGACTTGCTGTGAGGTAACCATCGTGGTAACCGAGGTAGCGAACATCGCTCACACCCAGAACTGCAGCTGCCGCGATTTGCTCAGCCCTACGGATCCGAGGAATCTCCGTCCGGGGGATGGCTGGGTCAAATCCGCCCGCATCGCCGTCAGTGATGATGCAGTAGGTGACCTCAATTCCTGACCTCGTCCACTGGGCGATGGTGCCGCCAGCCCCGAAATCAACGTCATCGGGATGGGCCGTAACGACCAGGGCGCGCTCGGGTTTGGGGGCATCGGCTGGGCTGGTCACGGGGGTCCTTAGGAGTAAAAGATCATGAAATGGGGCAAATTACACTGGTGTAAGAGAGAGTCACAGTAGTCACACGCGCCACTTTCGTGACACAGTATGGGGGTGCTTCCCCGCTCACAGGGTAATTCTGCCCTGCCTTGGTTTCCTCGCGTCCTTAAGGGCGGCGGGGTGCGGGTCGCATTAGGTGGCATTGTCGCGGTCACCGCGATCGCCCTGATCGCCCCGAATGCTTCGGTAGTTGCCAGTGCGGGTGCAGATGCCTGGACTCCCAGTGATTGGACGGGTGAAGTTGCAGGACCGCCGGTTCCCGGCATCGGTCTGCCGCCAGCGCCACTTCCGGGAACGCCGGTTCCACTTCCCGAAGGGTACGACGTTGCACCGGAGTATGAAGGACAAGCGCAATGTGATCCGGCTGCAAAGCCCGGTACCCAAAAACTCGCAGACCTCATCAAAGGAACCTATGGCTCGGACCAATCGGTGTGGATTCCACGTTCATGTGAAGTGGGCGGGCAGAGCGAGCACAAAGAAGGTCGGGCACTGGACTGGATGACCGACGTGCGCAATCCTCAGGGCCGCGCCAACGCGGAAGCATTCCTCACCTGGCTCATGGGACCCGACCAATTTGGCCAGCCGTACGGCAACGCGATGCGCCTCGGCGTGATGTACATCGGATGGAACGATCGCATTTGGCGTGGCTACGACATCAAGCGGGGCTGGACAGAGCTGAAAGGCTGTTTCGCCAAGCCGGATTCGGGTGCAGACACTGTGTGCCACCGCAATCACATTCATATCTCATTCACGTGGGATGGCGCATCGGCCCGAACCTCGCTCTGGGACGGCACCCCGATGGATGCGCCGTACTGCCCTAAGAGCCGCACCAGCGCTTCTACGCCTGACACGCAGCGGGCCGCAGATCTTGTGGCTGCTGGGCCAGTACAGGTCCTCAATACCCGGTCAGCGGTGGGGATTGAAAAACGCTGCCGGCTGCAGCAGGACCGATTCCGTGGGGATAGTCATCGCATCTTTGCCAAGGTCACCGGCCAAGGTGGCGTGCCCGACAGCGGCGTGGCCGCGGTGAGAGTTCGCGTAACAGCCCAAGGCTCCAACGCTCCTGCAACCGTGCGCACTTGGTCACCTGGGCAATCCTCCAGCGTTCCGGTGGTCAAGGTGCCGATGAATGCGGATGCAATGGGTGAGGCGATTGTTCCGGTTGCGAGCGATGGCACCATCGCATTTGCCGTGACCGCGGGCGCATCTGATCTCGTCGTCGATGTTTTGGGTTACTACCCACTTGGCGATCAGCCGAACAAGTCGGAAGTGATCGGCGAAACCACAGTGATGGCAATGACGGAAACCGGCGGGGCACCTGCGCCGGCTCCAGCTCCTGCGCCACTGGCACCTCAAACTGAATTCCCACCAGCAACTGAAGAAGACGATTTCTTCGGCATTGGCGCAGAGATCGGCTATGAGTCCACTGAACAAGGTGCCTTGCAGCCGGGTGAAATTCGCAACGTGCCACTCACTGGCGTACCAGGTAATGCGACCTCGGCATTGGTCGCCGTGACCATGCGAGAGGCCACCAAGCGCGGCAGGTTGCGCATCGGACAGGTCACCGATAAGGGTTCGAGTGCTCAAATTCGTTTTCCCAAGAATCGCTCGTCTACTGCGTTGATCGTGGTGCCTGTTGTGAATGGCACGGTTGATTTAGCCGCTTCCAAGAAGCCCGCGGTACATGTGCGCGTTGACGTTCTTGGTTACAGCACGGGTGCAGCACCCACAAACGCAGTTGGCCTTCAGCCAGCTCGCGTGCACAAGAAAAAAGTTGAGGCTGGTGAAACCGTGACCATGAAGGTTCGCGGCTTGGTTGGAGTGCCGAAGAAGAAAAAGAAGGCAACAGCGGTAATCCTGAAAATCACTACCAACGGCAAGGGTGGCGCAGACGGCCGCGTCGGTGTCTTCCCCACTGGTGGAGCTGATCCAGGTACCCGATCGGCACCGATTGTGAACGGCAGCCAGTTCTCGAGCATGGTGGTCTCCGATATCTCGACCAGCGGTGAAATCTCCTTCACACCTTCCATCACGTCGAGGGTGCGCATAGAAGTCATCGGTTTCGTTCGCCCCTAGCGGATCAGGGTTGCGCTGGCCCAGCCCTGTCGGGGCCCTTGCCTAGGATCAATGGGTGAGTGACGTTCAGCGACTAGTAGAAGACCTCAATCCCTCCCAGCGTGAAGCTGTGGAACATCGAGGTGGTCCGCTACTGATCATTGCTGGTGCGGGATCAGGCAAAACAAGAGTCCTCACGAGGCGAATCGCCCACTTGATCGCTACTGGGAATGCCGCGCCAGGAGAAATCCTCGCCATCACCTTCACCAATAAGGCTGCTGGTGAAATGAAGGAGCGGGTGGCTGAGCTTGTTGGACCCATGGGCCGAACGATGTGGGTTTCAACCTTCCACAGTGCCTGCGTAAGAATTTTGCGAGCTGAAGCCAAGCGGCTGGGGATTTCGAGCACGTTCACGATCTATGACCAAGCCGATAGTCAGCGACTCATGGGCATGGTGCTTCGAGACCTCGATCTCGATCCCAAGCGGTACAACCCAAAATCTTTCCTGGCCCAAGTTTCGAACCTAAAAAATGAATTGATCGATCACGAAAGCTATTCGACCCAGGCCGCAAATCACATGGAACAGACCCTCGCCGAGGCCTACGGCAATTACCAGCGCCGACTACAACTGGCCAATGCATTCGACTTTGACGATCTGATCTCATCCACCGTGGCTGTGCTTCAGCTCTTTCCCGACGTTGCTGAGATGTACCGCAGAAGATTTCGTCACATCATGGTCGATGAATATCAAGACACCAACCATGCGCAGTATGTGTTGGTCCGTGAACTCGTTGGACCCGCAGATGGGGTGATCCCGCCTGGTGAATTGTGTGTGGTGGGCGATGCCGATCAGTCCATTTACGCATTTCGCGGCGCCACCATTCGAAATATTGAAGAGTTTGAGCGCGATTACCCGAACGCCACAACAATCTTGCTCGAACAGAACTACCGCTCCACCCAAACCATCCTCACCGCCGCAAATGCCGTGATCTCGCGGAACTCATCAAGACGCCCCAAGAACTTATGGACCGATGCAGGATCTGGGGCACCCGTGGTGGTGTACGTGGCCGACGATGAGCACGATGAGGCGTCGTTCATCTCTGGTGAAATTGACCGCCTCTCTGATGGTGAGGGCGTAAAGCCCGGCGACGTTGCAGTGTTCTACCGGACCAACGCGCAATCACGCTCCGTCGAAGACATTTTCATCCGCATGGGCATGCCGTACAAAGTCGTGGGCGGTGTTCGTTTCTATGAACGTCGCGAAGTGCGCGATGCGGTGGCATATTTACGCGCGCTCGCTAACCCTTCCGACGAAGTTTCACTGAAGAGAATTCTCAACGTACCCAAACGCGGGATCGGTGATCGTGCAGAAGCAATGGTCGAAGCGTTCGCCCAACGAGAGCGCATCGCGTTCAACGCAGCGCTGGCACGGGCGCAGGAAGCCCCCGGTATCGCCGCCCGTTCGCTCAACGCCATCACGAGTTTCGTGCAGTTGATGGACAACCTGCGCACTCTTGTCGAGGCAGGTTCTGATCCGGCAACCGTGTTGCAAGCAGTTTTGGAGCAGAGTGGTTATCTCCATGAACTCCAGGCGTCGGCAGATCCGCAAGATGAGGTGCGCGTTGAAAACCTCATCGAGTTGCAGGCCGTTGCCAGTGAGTTCGCCGTGGAGAATCCAGAAGGCACCCTCACTGATTTTCTCGAGCGGGTATCCCTCGTGGCCGATGCAGACAGCATCCCTGATGGTGAAGATCACGGCGGTGTGGTCACCCTCATGACACTGCACACGGCCAAAGGTTTGGAATTTCCGGTGGTTTTCCTCACCGGCATGGAAGATGGCGTTTTCCCACATGTTCGCTCACTCGGTGATCCGCGCGAGTTAGAAGAAGAACGACGCCTTGCTTACGTCGGTATCACGCGTGCACGCGAACGCCTCTACATCTCCCGAGCCGTGCACCGTTCCGCGTGGGGAGCCCCCTCGTTCAATCCGGCATCACGTTTTCTTGACGAGATTCCGGCTGAGGTTCTTGACTATCGGCGTGAGGAGCCGGTGGGCCGT
>JANQZS010000064.1:23842-24817 GCA_030728405.1 Candidatus Nanopelagicales bacterium
GTCCAGCATCGAGCGGTGGCTACGGCTCGGCGCCGTCATCCTCAGCGGCGGCACTTCGGCTGGGCGGCACTCTCGTGGGCACCGGTCCCGTTGTGTCCCTCGATGCAGGTGATCGAGTGACGCACCAAAAATTTGGTCTGGGTACGGTCGTGGCCACCTCAGGATCAGGCGACAAGGCCGATGCCACCATTGACTTTGGTAGTGCTGGGGTAAAGCGTTTGCTCCTGCGTTATGCCCCGGTAGAGAAGTTGTAGGTATGAATGAGATGAGAAGGCAATGACGAATCCTGCTCTGCGCGATATCGCAAGTTTCCGCGATCGATTCGCCATCTTCGAGCACCTGACCTATATCAACAGTTGCTCGCAGGGCGCGCTCTCCACTGAAGTCGCGGCGGCCTATGAGGATTACTTGGGCGGGTTGCGCCGGCACGGGTCACCGTGGGAAGAGTGGGTAGGGGTGCAAGAAGATGTGCGCGTCCTGCTTGCCAGCATCCTGGGTGCCCAAGTTTCCGAGGTAGCCGTCACCTCCAGTGCTTCAGCAGCAGTTAATGCGATCGCCTCGAGTTTTGATTTTGCCAACGGTCCATCGACGATCGTCACCACGGATATGGAGTTCCCTACGATCGGCCAGATCTGGCATGCGCAAGAACGCCGTGGAGCACACGTTGTGCACGTGCCGGCGGGGGATTCTGGCGTTGTCTCCCCGGAGTCAATCGCAGCTGCGATCAGTGCTGATACCGCACTGGTTTCGATTACGCATGCCTGCTATCGAAATGGCGCGATGAACGATGTCGCAGCAATTGTTGAGACCGCGCATGCGCATGGTGTGCCAGTACTCGTCGATGCCTACCAAACCGTGGGCGCGATCCCGATCAACTTTGCTGAACTCGGCGCTGATTTTCTTGTAGGTGGTGCGCTGAAGTACATGTTGTCATCTGCAGGAGTGGGGTTTGCCCTCGTTAATTCCGCAACTACC
>JANQZS010000065.1 GCA_030728405.1 Candidatus Nanopelagicales bacterium
GGACAGGGGGATTCGCCCCGTGAAGACCGTTTGTTCGACTAGAGGGAAGGAACGTCCCATCTGGTCCACGTCTACGAGGGGGCGACCCAGTGCGGCTGCAGCTAGAACGGCCATCAGACCGTTGATGCCACCAACTTGCAATGGCGCGATCGCATCGATGCGCACCCCGAGTCGCCGTTCCAGACTCGTACAAGCGGCGATGAATGGGATCCCGCTCGGAATTCTCTCCAGCATGACGGTCGCGGATCCCATCGCTCCGGCGCTGGCGACCAAAGCGCTGGGTTGGAGCTCGTCGACGTCGAGGAGTTGGACAGGCCCAAACTGCCCGAGGTAGAACTGCACGATGACCTCGGCTGTTCTGGTCGTGCCGCCGCCTCCGGATCCCAAGAGAGCGCACCCGCGCGCAAGGGCGCCGATGGCATCTCCGGAGATTTCCATGCCCGCATATTAGTTGTGCACTATGCACATCGACCAATCGACCGTGCAAGGCATCGACGAAACTGACGGAGTATTCCCGCGAGATCGCACGGCAGTCCGCACCCGACAAGCCAGTTGACTCTACGCGGGCATTCCGAAGGTAGGGACCGAAGAAGTCGTGGCGGCATCTCCACGCAGGGCACATCGAGGCATAATGGAGGAGCCGTGCCTTGCTCCTCGACACAGCATCCGGCATCCGTTTCTAGGAGGTTGCGCGTGAGAATCGGTGTCGATATCGGAGGCATCAACACAGTTGCCGTGCTCATGGACCGAGACCGGGTAGCCACCGTCGCAATCGTCGCGACCACTGACGATATGGTCACCGGTGTTGGATCAGCTCTCGGCAAGTTGCTAGACGCCACCGACGGGCGACCGGATGTTTCATCGGTGGCAATCACCACGCCCCAGTTCGCCGATGCGATCACATCGCTGGACTTGACTCCTACCGCCTGTGTCCGGCTCGGGCCTCGCGATCCCGACCAGGTTCCTCCCCTCGCCGGTTGGCCCGATCGTGTCCGGCGCCAGATCGGCGAGCACATCTTCCTGTGCGATGGGGGGCACGAGTTTGACGGGCGCGTCATTGCCGCCGTCAACCGGAGGCAGGTTCTTGGTGTTGCCGAGAAGATCGAGCAGTCCGGTTTGACTAGTGCAGCGGTCACGTCGGTATTTTCTACTTCTCGGGGAGGCGACGAGATCGAGGTCGCATCCCTGCTCCGGGAGCGGCTCCCGAACGTGAGTATCTGCGTTTCACACGAAATCGGGCAGTTCGGCCTTCTCGAACGGGAAAACGCGACGATCATCAACGCTGCGCTTCTCGTCGTGGCCGACAAGATCGTCACTGATCTCGATGCCGCTATTCGAACGCAAGGGTTCGACGTTCCGCTATACATCGCTCGCAACGACGGCACTCTGATGAACTCGGAGTACGCACGCAACTTTCCAACCGCGACGCTTGCTTCTGAAGTGAGTCATTCCCTACGCGGGGGGGCGCTTCTCGCAGGCGTGACCAACTGCGTGGTCATTAGTGTGGGCAGAGATGAGACTTCAATCGGTGCGATAGTCGACGGCTACCCTGGGCGTAGTGGGGAATGGCCCTTGATCGCTGGCGTGCAGACGAACCTGAGAATGCCTCTGTTTGCACGTCTCCCCGTGGGTAGTGGCACTGTGTTCGATACGGAGACGGCACAACCGATTATGGGAACAGCCGAGCAACTGAGTGCGCCGGCTGCGACTAAGTCTGCAGATGGTGAGGTGCGCGCCGGGGTCACGCCAACGAACGAAACGCGCGTGCCGACCTCATTCGATACTCGGTGTCGTGACTATGTTTCGACCCTCGTCTCGCAGGTCGCCGACGGGCTACGAATCACGCATGAGGCCGTTCCTGCCGTGATCGTCGGAGCGGGCAGCGTCATTCTTCTTGACGAACTGCCCGGCTTCGAACTCACAATCCGACCGCGGCATTTTGAGGCGGCGTGTGCAGTGGGGACTGCAGTTGCTGGAATCGGCGGCGAATCGGAACGCTTCTACTCGCGCGCCACCGAAAGTCGCACGACCATACTCAGCCAGGTTCATTCCATAGCTGTGGAAAACGCTCTCTTGGCAGGCGCGGCCGACGGAACAATTCAGGTGCTCAAGATCGACGAGGTTCCGGTTACCTACCTGCCTGGCGACTTCCATCGAATTCGCGTTGGGGTCGTCGGAGATCTTCCAGCCCACCCTTCGTGAGACCCTGCGATTCGCAGGTGTCAACCTGCTTCCCGTAGGTCCCCTTGCGCGTGTCGAGCAATGTTCGCCGAAGTCAGATGCTCCCCCTCCAAGACAGCCGAAAGCTGGCCATATCGCACGATGAATACCCGGTGGCAGATGTTTGCAAGTTGCTCATAGTCCCCTGACGCGACGAGGACAACGGTGCCCTTTGCCGCCGCGTCACAGATCATGTTGAGTACATCGAACTTGGCTCCGGCGTCGATGCCTTGCGTTGGCTCGTCTAGCAACAACACCCTCGGACTGTCGGCCATCCATTTTGCAAGAACGATCTTCTGTTGGTTACCGCCGGAGAACTGGCCGACTCGGTGGTCCGGCTCCGTCGGACGCACACCGAACCGCTGCATCGCGCTCAGAGTTGAGCCTCGTTCCTGACTCAGGCGAAGCGGGGCGAGTGCTAGTTGATGCCGGTTCTCTAGAAGGGCAAGGTTCTCTCGTGCGAGCGCATCGGTCCACACACCGTCGCGCTGGCGGTTACCCGGCACAAGGCTGACACTCCTGTCGATGATCGCCCTTGCTGACTGTCCGAGCAGCTCGATTCCATCGAACATCGCTGACCCACCACACGCAGGTGTGGCACCGGCGATTAGGTACGGAATCTCCTCGTGGCCCATTCCGACCAGGCCCGCGAATCCGACAATCTCTCCCGGGGCGACTTCGAAGTCCACTGACAGAACGCGCCGGCCAGTGAGCCCTCGCACCTTGAGCACCGAAGCCGTGGGAGCGGGAACGGTGCGATTCGGGTAGTACGCGTTCAACTTCCGGCCAAGCATTGCGTCGATGATCCGCTGCTGGTCGGCTTCGTCCCCCGCGAACCTGTCGGCGACCTTGCCGTCGCGCAGAACCGTGATCTGGTCCGCGACAGCTGTGACCTCTTGAAGCCGATGCGAGATGAAGATAACGGCGCTGCCAGCGTCCGCCACATCTCTCATCAATGCCACAACCCTTCGAGAGTCCTCAGCGCTTAGATACGCGGTCGGCTCGTCCAAGACGAATACAAAATGCTCGCTGTGTTCCTGCAGCAGTCTTTGAGCACGAGCAAGCGCGAGTGTTGCGCGCTCGGCCGGGCTTAACTCGTAAATGAGCTTGTTAAGATCGATGTCGAGTCCGACGCTTTTAAGGAGCTGTCGACCGGTTGCACGCTCTCGGCGAAACGAGATTGGCGCGATTGCCCGCGCGCCGTAGCCGGAAGTCACACCCAAGTTTTCGAGCACGGTCATGTCCTCAACTAAGCCAAGGTCTTGGTGAATCACGGCAATACCATGGTGATGGGGGGCCGTCAAGGGCAGGTTGATCTTTCGGCCCCACAGACGCATTTCTGCACCTGGGTCCGGGGCATACACGCCTGTCATGATCTTCACGAGTGTTGACTTTCCTGAGCCATTCTGTCCGAGCAGAGCGTGCACCTCTCCTGGTTTCACGGTTAGGTCGACGTTGTCAAGCGCCCGCAAGCCCCCGAAACTCTTACCTAGGCCAGTGATTTGCAGGCCATCGGTCGTCATGCTCGTCCATTCAGTCGGGCGGCAAGGCGCGCGAAAGTTACTGCTAGCACCAATGCGACGCCATTGAAGACATCCGACACCCACGGCTGTGCGCCGAACAGCAGGAGCCCGGTCACGAAGATTGTCAGTAGATACAGCGCGATAAGTGTTCCGAGTGCGTTGAACCGTCCCACTGTGATCGCGGTCGCGCCGAGGAACACCGCGGCGAAGGGTTGCAAAAGAAACTGACTGGCAACGCTCGGGTCCAACTGGCCGATATTGCCAGCCAGGAGGATGCCCGAGAGGGCAGCAATGAGGGAGCAGGCCACGAATGCCCCGATGCGGATCCTGTCGACACGAAGTCCCGCGAGTTTGGCCGAGTTCGGGCTACCCCCAACGAACAGCAGGTAGCGTCCGAGCGGTGTTCGCTCGTAGACGTACCAAAAGATAACTACAAGTATCCAGCCGATCCAAACAATAGCGGGAAAGCCGAGGAACTCGGCACGTGCGATAGCCCGGACTTCCTCAGGTACGTTCGCCACGATGGAGTTATTGGTAATCGCGTAAGCGAGTCCGCCCAGAGCGGTGGACATGCCCAGGGTGGCAATGAATGAGTTGATACCGACCTTGACTATCAGGAATCCATTGATCAATCCCACCAGAAGGCCCAGGAGGATGACCAAGAGGAGCGCGATCCAAAACGAATAGCCGCTTGTTGTGAGCTGCGCAGTGATGGCCGCGCCCACCACCATGAGTCCGGCGATTGACAGGTCGAACTCACCTGAGCGGAGTGGCAGCGTGACCGCGATGGCGAGCAGAAGAATGATCGCCTGCGAGTTGATCATCG
>JANQZS010000066.1 GCA_030728405.1 Candidatus Nanopelagicales bacterium
GCCCAGCAGTGAAGCTATTGGAATTCTCGTGGCCATCATCATTTTGTTGATCGCGTTCGGATCAATCATCGCAGCTGGCTTACCGATTATTGTCGCGCTCATCGGCCTAGCCATGGGTCAGGCTTTTGTTCTCGTTGTGGCCCGCTTCCTAGACGTTGCCACATTTGCGCCGACTCTGGCCGCCATGATTGGCCTCGGTGTGGGTATTGACTACGCGCTCTTCGTGATCAATCGGTTCCGGCAGGCGGTTCTGGCCGGCCATGAACCGAAAAGGGCGGCACAGGAAGCTGTCGAGACTGCAGGTCGGGCCGTTCTTTTCGCTGGCACAACGGTGATCATTGCGCTCCTTGGACTTTTTGTACTGGGGATCGGCTTCTTCAACGGGCTCGCCGTTGCCGCTTCCGTCACAGTGTTGATGGTGATGCTCTCGGCGCTGTGGCTGCTACCTGCGTTGTTGAGTTTGCTGGGCACCAAGGCACTTGCATGGCGCCTGCCGTGGGGAAAGAAGCCGGGCAGTGGTCAACCCGAAGGTAAGGCTTGGGCCAAGTACGGCCGTCTGCTGCAGAAGCGGCCCATCATTCCCACGTTGCTCTCCCTAGGGCTCATTTTGCTCTTGGCTATCCCGCTCCTGAGCCTTCGCCAAGGATTTGCAGACGATTCGGGCAAGCCGTTAGGTAGCCCGGCACGCACCGCTTATGACCTTCGCTCAGAGGGTTTTGGCCCTGGCGTTGGCGGACCGTTCTTGGTGGTTGTCGAACTTCCAAGCGCCGGAGATGTTGAGGGCTACTCGACGATTGTTCGGGGTCTGAGCCAGGTTGAAGGAGTTGCTGCCACGCAGCCGAGCGTTGACGTGCTCCCGTTGGTTGCAGTCAATCCCAGCCAATTTGGACTCGACTCGACTGTTGCGGTCATCGGTGTTATTCCGGCCAGTGCTCCGCAGGATGTTGAAACGACGGAGCTGCTGGAGCGGCTGCGCGGGGAAATCAATCCCGAACTGGCCGCGGCCACTGGAGCCACAATTTATGTGGGTGGCGGACAGGCTGTAACAAGTGACTTCACAACAGTTTTGGGTGATGCGCTGCCAGTTTTCCTCGCCATCGTGATCGGCTTGGGCTTCTTGGCTCTGGTCCTGCTGTTCCACTCCATTGTGGTGCCACTCACGGCAGCGATTACAAGCTTGCTGAGTTTCTCAGCTGCGATGGGCATAACTGTGGCAGTTTTCCAGTGGGGCTGGTTCAGTGAATTGCTAGGAGTCTCTGGAACTGGACCGATTTTCCCGTTCTTGCCCATCATGGTCTTTTCCATTCTTTTCGGTTTGTCAATGGACTATCAGGTGTTCCTCGTCTCCCGGATGCAAGAGGAGTGGAATCGAACCGGGGACAATGCACTCTCGGTTCGTCGTGGCCTAGGTGGGTCTGGTCGAGTCGTGGTGATCGCCGCAGCAATCATGGCGAGCGTGTTCCTCGCATTCGTGCCGAGCACCAACTCCACCATCAAGCTTTTCGGTATTGCATTGGCATCCGCCGTGATCATCGATGCATTCATCGTGAGGTTGGTCCTTGTTCCCTCCGTCATGTCCATGCTCGGCAAAGCGAACTGGTGGTTGCCGGGATGGCTCGATCGAATTCTCCCGCGGGTGCACATTGAGCCGGGCGAAGACGAGGTAGCCGATGATGAGAGTGGTAATCCCAGGGAACCAGTGAGCGTCTAGCTTCTCTGGAGTGTGGATCTAGTATCTCTCCTATGCCGGAAAACCTGACTGCGCCTGTGCTGCCTCGAACCTATGAGGTTCGCACCTACGGATGTCAGATGAATGTGCACGATTCTGAGCGGCTTTCTGGGCTGCTGGAATCCTCTGGTTACACAGCTGCGGTTGAAGGAGTGGTGCCCGATGTCATCGTTTTCAATACGTGCGCAGTACGCGAGAACGCAGACAACAAGCTCTATGGCAACCTCTCGCACTTAGTGCCGATCAAAGAGAAAAACCCCGGCCTGCAAATTGCGGTTGGCGGCTGCCTCGCCCAAAAGGATCAAGGGGAGATCCTGCGAAAAGCGCCTTGGGTTGATGTAGTTTTCGGCACCCACAATATGGGTGCTCTACCAGTCCTCCTCGAGCGCGCACGTATCGAACAAGAGGCGCAAATCGAAATTAAAGAGGCACTCGAAGTATTTCCATCAACTTTGCCCACTAAGCGCGATTCAACTTACTCTGCAATGGTCTCGATCAGTGTTGGTTGTAACAATACCTGCACTTTTTGTATCGTTCCGGCCTTGCGCGGGTCTGAGAAAGATCGGCGAGCAGGAGAGATCCTCGCTGAGGTTGACATGCTGGTTGCGCAAGGCGTGCTTGAAGTGACCTTGCTGGGTCAAAACGTCAATGCCTACGGAGTTGAATTCGGTGAGCGAAAAGCGTTCGCAGATCTCCTGCGTGCGTGTGGAAAGATCGACGGGTTGGAACGGGTGCGATTTATGAGCCCCCACCCCAAGGATTTTACCGACGACGTCATCGAAGCGATGGCCACAACGGCAAACGTCATGCCGCAGCTGCATATGCCTATGCAGTCAGGATCTGATCGCATTCTACAAGCCATGCGTCGGTCATACCGGCAAGATCGTTACCTAGGCATCATCGACCGAGTGCGCGCCGCAATGCCGCACGCAGCAATTACTACTGACATCATCGTCGGTTTTCCCGGTGAAACTGAAGAGGATTTTCAGGAGACCATGCACGTGGTCCGTGAAGCACGATTTGCTGGCGCCTACACCTTCCAGTACTCAAAACGACCAGGAACTCCTGCGGCAGATATGGCTGATCAGGTACCTAAGGAAATCGTTCAGGAGCGTTACGTTCGGCTCGTGGCGCTGGTCAATGAGATAACGCTGCAGGAGAATTCGAACCTTATTGGGCGCGAGGTTAACGTCTTGATCGCTGAAGGAGAAGGACGCAAGGACGCCAAAACGGAGCGCATGTCCGGGCGTGCTGAGGATAGTCGCTTGGTGCATGTTGCAGTTGGTGGCGAATCAGCGCCCCCTCGTCCAGGAGATGTAGTGACCGCTCGGATAACTCATGCCGCGCCGCATCACTTGGTTGCCGATGAGATCGTGAATATTCGAAGAACGAGGGCCGGAGACCTTTCTGAAACTGAGCGTCCCACGGGTGTTTTGTTGGGCATCCCGGCAGTGCCTCTTCGATGAGTTGGCCTTTCCGATGAGTTGGCCTTTTCGATGAATCTCGCGCCATGAAACCCGTGATGGCGATTGTGGGACCAACTGCGAGTGGCAAAACGTCCTTAGCCGTTCACTTGGCCAAGGCTCTCAGTGGCGAGGTTGTCAGTACTGACTCGATGCAAATTTATGCAGGTATGAATATTGGAACGGCTACTCCCTCCGAAGCCGAGTGCGATGGTGTGGTTCATCACATGATCAATGTGTGCGATCCTCGCCTGGACCTCACCGTTTCGCAGTTTCAATCTGATGCCAGACGAGCAATCGATGATGTTCGCGCTCGTGATCACGTCGCGCTAGTTACCGGTGGCAGCGGGCTTTACGTAGCAGCGGTGCTCGATGAACTTGAGTTTCCAGGAACTGATCCTGCAATTAGATCAAGGCTTGAGGCACAAGCGCTCGAACTCGGCGGTCCCGCTATGCACGAAAGGTTGGAACTGGCAGACCCTGCCGCCGCGGCCACAATCCCGGCATCAAATGTTCGGCGGGTCATCCGAGCCCTCGAGGTAAACGAAATCACGGGTAGCAACTACAAGGCAAAGCTCCCTGATCGGAAGAGCATTTATCCGACGGTTCGGATTGGGCTGCGAGTTCCCAGAGATCAATTGGACGCACGCATTGCTGAACGCGTGGACTCCATGTTTGAGTCTGGCTTTGTTGATGAGGTGCGGGATTTGCAGGCATCGGGTGTTGTACTTGGTCGAACTGCAGCGCGTGCACTGGGGTATTCGCAGGTGCTTGCGTTCCTGCGCGGTGATATTGATGAGCCTTCGGCCCGTTCGGAAACAGTGGATGCGACCAAGAGGTTTGCGAGGCGCCAACAGCGATGGTTCAACCCTGATCCACGGATCACGTGGCTAGATTTCGATGCGCCTGATCTTGTTGATCAAGCTTTGGCACTCTGGGGAACATCCGACACTCGCACGTAGTACTCCGTGCCTAGAAGAACGTTGCGCAGGGGAGCCGGCAGCCTCGTCAGTACTGCGATGGTGCGCACGGTGCCATCTGCACTCGCTTGTGATGCGTGAGCCCGCAGGGATGCAACTTTCGCCTGCATATTCGAAGACACATCTATTCGGTGCGTGATTTCTCGCCGAGGAGTCCAAGCGTTTGCGAATTCCGACGCGTTGAAATTGCTGGGAGTCAGATGCAATTTCTCGGCCAGTTTGACTGCATTCGCAATTGGTTCACGGGGGAGAGTTGCTTCATAAAGATCGAGATCCCGAGAACATAACTGGGCTGCGGCTCGAGTTGCCCGATGAACGTGAACATGGTCAGGGTGCCCATACCCACCTGAGGGGTCATAACCGACCAAGATGTCTGCCTGCTCCTCGTTCAGGACAGATGCGATGAGATCGGCCACATCGACCACCGGCACTTGAGAGAAGTTGTGCGTTGTTTGCCCATCGAGTCCAGAGTCTGCAAAGCCAAGGTTCACCACCCGCGCCACCCCAAGAGCTGCAGCGGAAACCTCTAGTTCATGGGCTCGAGTCGCGGCAAGGTTCTCGCTGTAGTGAGCAGACGCCAAGCCAGCTGCGCCATCCGTGGCCACGATGAGCACAACACGGTGACCCTGAGATGAAGCTCTTGCCATGGTTCCCGCAGTGAGCAGAGCTTCGTCGTCGGGGTGTGCGTGAACGAAAACCAATGTCTTGAGCTCCATAGTGATGGCAATCCTGCCCTATAGGAGGGTGCCTGCCTTCCACGGAGGGAACCGGCGCTCAGGGCTGTCTCAAGGCTGGTGGCGTAGCGTGAGGCCTGTGCGAATTGCCCAGGTCAGTGATTGCTTCGCCCCACGCACGGGTGGCATTGAAACCCAAGTTGCATCTTTAGCGGCTCGGCAAGCGCAGGCCGGTCACGACGTACAAGTAATTACCGCAACGCCCGACGGTGAAGGGGCTGGCACCCAATGTGTCGATGGCGTTCGCATACACCGTCTTTCTGTCAATTTTCCTTTTCAATTGCCGATTCATCCTCGAACCGCGCACGCGGTGGCACAAACACTCACCGCTAACCCTGTCGACGTCGTGCACGTGCATATGGGGGTGATCTCACCATTTGCCTGGGGGGCAGTGCGAGCAGCTCTGCGGCTTGACATCCCAGTTTTGGTCACCGTTCACAGCATGTGGGGAGCGATCGCGCGCCCGGGCTATGGGGCAGTGGAACAGTTAGTTCGCCGTAGTCCGCGCCGGATACACATATCGGCGGTGAGCAGTGTTGCCGCCCTGCGCGTTCAACAGGCGTTGCCAACAGTGGGTCCGATTGTCACAATTCCCAATGGCATAGATGCGCAGGTCTGGGCAATGAGTGAGCACCCTGGAATGACGACAGGGATCCTTCAAGATCCATTGCAAGTCGTTTCCGTGCTACGCATGGCGCCAAGAAAACGCACGTTGCCGCTTCTGAGGATTGCCCATCAGGCTCTTGAACTTGGCGCGAGTGTGAACCTGACCCTCGTGGGCGACGGGCCCGAACGCGCCAAGGCCGAAAAGTATGTTGGTCGGCAAGGTCTTCAGTCACACATTTTCTTTCTTGGGAAATTGACGCCACAAGAGATCCGCGCTCAATTCGCATCCTCAGAACTCTTCATTCAGCCATCAGTCCAGGAATCCTTCGGGATTGCTGCCCTTGAAGCCCGAACTGCAGGCCTACCTGTCTTGGCCAGAACGCAGACCGGAACGGTGGACTTTGTTCGCGAGGGAGTAGAGGGTGTGCTCGTCGATGACGATGCAGGCATGGCTAAGGCGCTTGTGCAGCTAGCCATGGATAGAACAGCGTTAGGCAACATGGCGCAGCACAATCGAGAGGTGCTTCCTGAGCAGATATGGCCGACTGTTCTGGACAAGGTTGATGCGGCCTATGGCTCGCTTCTCAGCGGTGACCATCTAGGCTCACAACCGTGAAAACCGCAGGTCCTCAGCCTTTTCTCAAAGGTCACGGCACCGGTAATGACTTTGTGCTGATCCCAGACCTTGGCAACGAATGTGATCTTTCAGCAGATCAGGTTCGTGCATTGTGTGACCGACATTTCGGCATAGGTGGCGACGGTCTCATCAGGATCGCACGAGATGCCAGCACCGGGTTCCTCATCATGGACTATCGAAATGCCGATGGTTCCCTCGCTGAGATGTGCGGCAATGGTGCGCGAGTGTTCATTCGGGCCCTTCAATATCTCGATATCTGGGATGGTGAGGAACTCGAGTTTGAGACTCGAGCCGGAAGAATCCGTGGGATTGTGCACCCTGATGCATCCATCTCCATTGATATGGGCCCAGCGAATCTTGTCGAGGTCGGTTCACAGGCGCAGGTAGTTGTTGGCGAGAGATCGTGGCCGCTAGTTGGAGTGCGAGTGCCCAATCCGCACGCGGTCGTTTTTATCGATGACCTCATCCACGCTGGTTTGTTGCACGAGCCCCCGGAAGTCACTGCCGCTGGCGCCTTCCCCGATGGGGTCAACGTCGAGTTCGTCGTTGCACGCGGTGATCGTCATGTGGCCATGCGGGTGCATGAACGTGGCGTGGGAGAAACACTCTCCTGTGGAACGGGTGCTTGCGCTGTTGTCTGGGCGGCTGCCCGCCATGTGGGCGGGCCACGCACCCACGATGAATGGCAGGTAGATGTGCCAGGAGGCACGGTTTTTGTTCACGAGGATGAACGGGGGCATCTGCTCCTACGCGGGCCAGCAGTCATTGTTGCGCAAGGCCAAGTCCACATTGGCGTTTGATCAGTGCTGCAACCCATGACACCCTGTGGGGGTGAGCAAAGACGTGGATGAGCGCAGGGCTGAATTTGCGGGCACCACGGGTGATCAGGATTTGAGTGACCGTCAGGCCTTACGCCGGGTCTCTGGACTTTCCACAGAATTGCAGGATGTTACAGAGGTTGAATACCGGCAGCTGCGCCTTGAGCGGGTAGTTCTTGCCGGGGTCTGGACCACGGGAACAGTAAATGAGGCCGAGCGCAGTCTTCGGGAATTGGCGTTGTTGGCCGAAACCGCAGGCTCCGAGGTCCTCGACGGAGTGATCCAACGACGAGATGCACCGGACCCGGCCACCTATTTAGGATCTGGGAAGGCCGCTGAGTTGCGCCAGATCGTGGTTGCCACCGGGGCTGACACTGTGATCTGTGATGGGGAACTCACTCCAGGTCAACTGCGCAAACTCGAGGAAATAGTAAAAGTGAAAGTTGTGGATCGGACGTGGCTGATCCTCGATATTTTTGCTCAGCACGCAAAAAGTCGTGAGGGCAAGGCCCAGGTATCTCTCGCGCAGATGCAGTACCTCTTGCCGCGACTACGTGGCTGGGGCGAATCCTTATCCCGCCAGGCTGGCGGTCGAGCAGGCGGTGCATCAGGTGGCGTGGGCACCCGAGGTCCAGGAGAAACAAAGATTGAGACGGACCGCAGGCGCATTCGAGCATCTATGAGCAAACTTCGTCGTGAATTGAAAGAGATGGAGAAATCCCGGAAGACGCAAAGATCTTCTAGGCGTTCATCGGGAATACCCTCGGTCGCCATCGCTGGATACACGAACGCAGGTAAATCGAGTCTGCTCAATCAGCTGACCAACGCCGGGGTTCTTGTAGAAGATGCGTTGTTTGCGACCCTTGATCCCACTGTCCGCAAGGCCACCACCCCCAGTGGTCGTGAATTGACCTTCACCGACACCGTTGGATTTGTTCGGCACTTGCCGCATCAACTGATTGAGGCATTCCGTTCGACCTTGGAGGAGGTCAAAGATGCTGACCTCATTGTGCACGTTGTGGACGGGTCCGATGAGGATCCGACCGGCCAGATTAATGCCGTGCGCGAAGTTCTCAATGAAATCGGTGCGCACGATGTTCCCGAAATGATCGTGATCAATAAAGCAGATATCGCTGATGTTCACGACCTGACCGCGCTTTCTCGAAATGAGCCTGACTCGCTCATTGTCTCCGCGAAAACCGGCATGGGTATTGCCGAATTGATCACCGCAATCGAGGAACGTCTGCCACATCCGTTTGTCTCGGTTGATGTACTGATTCCATTTACGCGAGGTGACCTCATTTCCAGAGTGCACAGACAAGGAGAGGTGATCAGTGTTGAACATAGTGAAAATGGCACGCATCTCATCGCTCTGGCGCCTCAGGAATTGGCCACCGAGTTAGAGGGCGCGGCCTGTGCCTGAGGACGATGAAATCCTCGAAGCCCTTCACGCGGTAGTCGATTCGATTGGTGGAGAGATCCGCACCGGCCAAGACGCCATGGCCAATCTGGTGGATGCAACCATCGCCGGATCTGGTCATGCCGTTATTCAGGCAGGCACCGGCACAGGAAAATCCCTTGGGTACCTCGTTCCAGCCGCCTTACACGCCGTGGCTGAGGGTGGCGGTCCTGTCATCGTGGCCACAGCCACGCTGGCTCTGCAGCGGCAGCTGATTACTCGAGATTTGCCCAAGCTCGTGGATGCGCTCGAGCCCGTGATTGGACGACCACTTAAGTTCGCTGTTCTCAAAGGCCGGAACAACTACGTATGTCTACAAAAACTGCACGGATATGTTCCCGAAGATGAAGATCAAGCTCTATTCGAAACTGATCGCGGCGCCCTCGGAGAGCAGGCGGTCGCAGTACGGGAATGGGCGGAGTCAACCACAACGGGAGATCGGGATGAATACCCGGCTGAGATGGACCCCCGAGTGTGGCGGGCATTTTCCGTAGGTCGTCGAGAGTGCGTGGGGGAGAGCCGCTGCACATTTGGGGAGGAGTGCTTCACAGTTCTGCGCAGGCTTGAGGCGCAAGAGGCCGACATCGTGGTAACAAACCACGCGATTTTGGCCATCGAGGCTGTGGAGGGAATCTCGGTTCTTCCCGAACATGACGCGGTCATCATCGACGAAGCCCATGAGTTGGTGGATCGAATCACCTCAGCTTCTGCTGCTGAACTCAGCGCCAGCATGTTTGATCGTGCTCTATCCCGATCGCGCGGAATGCTAGATGACGCCACCCATGATCGGCTCACCGCTGCCGCAGAAGCACTCTCTGACGCACTTGAATCTTTATCTGTGGATCAGGTGAAAGAACAGCGAATTCTGGAATTGCCCAAGAGTGTGGTGTTGGCATTGACCTTGGCCAGGGACGCTACCCATTCCTCGATAGCCGCGATCGGCTCGGAATCTGGCGCATCACCAGAGGATCTTGCGGCTCGAGCGATGGCCCGAGGCGCCCTCGAAGAAATACATGATGTTGTAGGTACTTTTCTTGGTTCCGGTCGCCACGATGTGGTGTGGCTTGAAGCGGGCGAGCGTCGAGGTGCAGTGCTTCGGTTAGCACCATTATCGGTTGCCTCGACGCTCGAAAAATCGCTGTTTTCCCAAACCCCAGTGGTTCTCACTAGCGCAACGTTGACCGTCAATGGTGGGTTCAACGCACTCATCGAGGCTGTGGGTGTTCCACCATCTCGGGTGACAAGTGTTGATGTGGGCTCACCATTCGATTACGCCAAACAGGGAATTCTCTACGTAGCGAGCGATATTCCTCCGCCGGATCGAGACGGGGTGGCCATGGAAGCTTTGGACGAACTAGCGGATCTCATTGTTGCCGCTGGTGGTCGCACTCTTGCGCTGTTTAGCAGTTGGCGGGGGGTTGAACGAGCAGCTGACTACCTCCGGGTGCGACTCGAATCCCGCACCGATCTACCGATCTTGGTACAGCGGCGAGGAGACAGTGTGAGCCCACTGGTTGAACGGTTTGCGGAAGATCCACGTTCGACCCTGCTGGGAACTGTGTCACTCTGGCAAGGGGTAGATGTGCCAGGTGAGTCATGTGTCTGTGTGGTGATTGATCGCATTCCCTTCCCGCGACCGGATGACCCGTTGATGTCTGCCCGCTCCGCGGTGGTCGATGAGGCCGGCGGCTCGGGTTTTGCTTCAGTATCGGTTCCACGTGCAGGACTCCTCCTTGCCCAAGGTGCCGGTCGACTCATTCGCTCGGGCACCGATCGAGGCGTTGTTGCAGTCCTGGATTCACGACTCGCCACAGCTCGCTATTCGAGCGCTCTTCGCAAATCCATGCCCCCGCTCTGGTTTACAACGGATCGAAGCACCGTGATCGGTGCACTTACTCGCCTCAATGACGAGTTCAATCGCACCGACTTTGACTAAAGCTTTCTCAACACCGTCACTACTTTGCCCAGCACTCGAGCGTGGTCTCCGAGGATGGGGGCGTAGGCCGGATTGTGCGGCATCAACCAGACGTGACCGTCGCGCTTCTTAAAGGTTTTGACTGTTGCCTCATCGTCAAGGAGCGCAGCGACTATATCGCCGTTCTCTGCGTTGGGCTGACTGCGAACGACTACCCAGTCTCCATCGCAAATGGCAGCATCGATCATGGAATCGCCCACCACTTTGAGCATGAACAACTCGCCCTCACCGACAAGATCGCGGGGGAGCGGGAAGATTTCTTCAACGGATTGTTCGGCCAGAATCGGACCGCCTGCAGCAATGCGTCCCAGCATCGGGACGTACGCGGCTGATTGATCGCGTGATTCAAGTGCTGATGCGGCTGCGACCTGATCGTCAGTGAGTGGCGCATCGGACACGACCAAAGCCCGAGGCCTGTTGGGATCCCTGCGGAGGTAGCCCAGCTTCTCTAGGACGCCGAGCTGGTAGGAAACCGAACTGGGTGAGGTGAGGCCGACGCCATTACCGATCTCCCGGACACTTGGTGGGTAGCCGCGCTCATCCATGGTGGTGCGGATCATGTCGAGAATGGCCCGCTGCCGTGGGGTCAAACCGGTTTCATCCGGAGCGCCGTCAGGAAACTCATGCAGACTCGCGCCGGACGGTTTATTGATCCTGGAAGCCATCATCGGCTCCTTTCATGGACGAATGTAACGCGACGCGACAGCCTTTGCCGCACTGCTTGTGATGTGGATATGTCAGACCCCTCGGTCATCCTCACGTCATGGAGATTAACCAGAAAACGACACGAATTCAAACACCTGTTCGAAATGTCCTGGACGTGTCGCCCCAATCTGTGCTACAAATCGTACACATGTTCGAACAATCGGACAGCCGTTCGAAAGGAAATGCCATGGCCACCATGACGCCCTTCCCCGCGTCTAGCGCTCTGATTCGGCCCGTCCGCGGCCAGAAATCCTCCTCATCTTCACGGAGGAGACCTTCTGTGGTGAGTTCTGCCACGCGCACATCTGGCCCAGTTCGACTCACCAAGCGAGGGCGGATCGTGTTGGCAACCCTTGCTTCAGTTCTGTTATCAGTCATGGTGGTGCTTTCTGGCCAAATCACGGCCGATGCGGGTTCAGCCTCGGGTGGTCCTGCACTGGCCACAGTGGTTGTCCAGCCAGGTGAGTCACTGTGGAGCATCGCTTCCGAGGTAGCTCCCGCTGCGGATCCTCGGGAAACTATTGCGCTGATTCGGGATCTCAATGGGATGCAGGGCTCGACCGTTGTTCCTGGCCAGTCCGTGGTGGTGCCGCTCTCCTCGTGAACCTGTCGGGTGATACTGGTTCGGTGAAGAAAAGCCAGGTGGCCGGTGGGTTACTTTCCCTTGTACTCACAGTGGCACTTGTGATCACTCCGAGTGCGGCGGTGGCCGCAGAGCGAGATCCGGCTTGGCCCAAAAACATTGGCTGGAAGGGATGTCCTGCCCCGGTGTGGTCACCGGCACTTGCAACGGCTGAACCTGGGAAAGGTGCCCGCGTACTCGTGATCGGTGATTCACACATGAGGAATGCTGGCTCAGCCGTGAAGGCTCAGCTCAAGAACTCAGGTTGGACTCCAACTGTGCGGTGTTGGGGTGGCAAGCGCCTCGACTGGGGCAGGGATCAGATTGCTCGGGCCAAGAAGTTGAATCAGCTTCCAGATAACGTCGTTATTGCATTAGGTACCAACGACATGCGATGGATAGATCGTCGAGTAACGCGATCTCGCATGGCTGCTCTTGTCGATCAGATCGGTCCGAAGCGAAACATCTACTGGGTGGATACCTACGCTCAGAATGCGGATCGATTCACCAAGGCCAAGCAGAAGTGGTTCAACGATGAGGTGCGGAAGTTGGCGCGCAAGCACCCGAATGTGCACGTCGTGCCGTTTGGGAGTGGCGCCAAGGCCTCGGGCGTCCGATTTGTTGATGGGCTACATTTTCGCGCCGTGGATTATCGGTCTATGGCGAAATTGATCGCAGAGGAGCTCGGCAAAGTGGCTGCTGCCACTACACCTCCCGCTCCCGTCGCTGAAGTTCCTGCACTGAGCTAGAGGATCGGTTTTTCGGAGCTTTTCGCACTGGTCCGTCGGTGTGTCGGGATTGCGCAGGGCCCCCGAAGGGTCTAATGTTCCAATCCCTAGATGTAGTAGTCGAACCTATGTGATTCGTCCACAGGTTGTGGTTATTCATCAACAGGTCATCCACAAGGATTCCCCAGTTGGTCCCGAGGATAGATGGAATTTTGATACGGATGTTACGAAAGTGAAAGGAGGTGCCACTGATGCGTTGTCCATTCTGCAAAGAAGACGATTCGCGAGTAGTTGACTCCCGCACCGTCGAGGAAGGTCTCGCAGTCAGGCGCCGCCGAGAGTGCACATCCTGTGGGCGCAGATTTACCACGGCCGAGGTCGCTTCCCTGGTTGTAGTGAAGCGCAGTGGGGCCAGCGAGACCTTCAGCCGTCAAAAGGTGGTCAGCGGAGTCCGGAAGGCCTGCCAGGGCCGTCCGGTCAATGAGGACGATTTGGCTCTGCTGGCGCAACAGGTTGAGGACGCGGTTCGGGCTACCGGTCAAGCCGAGGTCCCAGCTATGGAGGTGGGCCTTGCGATTCTCAGTCCACTCAGGGAACTCGATGAGGTTGCCTACCTTCGTTTTGCTTCCGTCTATCGATCCTTCAACAACCTCGAGGACTTCGAGGCTGAAATTGCTCTGCTTCGTGCAGAGGGTGAGCCGGTAGGCCAGGAGCCTGTTGGGCGATCAGTCAATGTCAGTGCCTCGCGTCAGAATCACGAAGAAACGAACACCGCTCGAACGCGTTAATCAGCTTCCCGCTTCCGCTATCCGCTCGCTCCAGAAAGGCACGTCATGACAATCACCACCAGCGCACCAGCAGCATTTGTGCATAACACGCTGCGCAAGCCCGGAATCACCATTGAGCGTCTCTACACCACGGAGGGCGTGCACCCATACGACGCGGTGAATTGGGAGCGACGCGACGTCGTTCAAACTAACTGGAAGACCGGCGAGACGGTTTTCGAGCAGCGGGGCGTCGAGTACCCAGATTTCTGGAGCGTAAATGCCTCCACGATCGTCACCACAAAGTACTTCCGTGGCGCAGTGGACACCGATCAGCGCGAGTGGAGCCTCAAACAACTGATTGATCGAGTAGTGCTCACCTACACCAAGGCTGGCAAAGAGCATGGTTACTTCCGCACGGACAAAGATGCAGAGATTTTTGAGCACGAGCTCACCTACATGCTGCTACACCAGGTTTTCAGCTTCAACTCTCCAGTGTGGTTCAACGTAGGAACCAACGCCCCGCAGCAGGTGAGTGCCTGCTTCATTCTCTCCGTTGACGACACCATGGAGTCGATCCTCAACTGGTACAAAGAAGAGGGTTTCATTTTCAAGGGTGGCTCCGGCGCTGGCCTTAACCTTTCCCGCATCCGCTCCAGCAAGGAACTACTTAAGTCCTCCGGTGGAACGGCATCCGGTCCGGTTTCATTTATGCGCGGTGCGGATGCATCCGCAGGAACGATCAAGAGCGGTGGCGCAACCCGTCGCGCCGCGAAGATGGTTGTTCTCGATATCGATCACCCTGACATCGAAGAGTTCATTGAGACCAAGGTTCGAGAAGAGGACAAGATTCGGGTCCTTCGCGACGCCGGCTACGACATGGACTTGGGCGGAAAAGACATCGTCAGCGTTCAATACCAGAATGCCAATAACTCGGTTCGGGTGTCGGATGAGTTCATGCGTGCAGTCGAACAGGGTGACTCCTTCGACCTCACCGCTCGCACCGATGGCAGAGCTGTTGAGACTGTTGATGCTAAAACGCTGTTCCGCACGATGAGCGAGGCTGCTTGGGCCTGCGCTGATCCCGGTATCCAGTACGACGACACAATCAACGACTGGCACACCAACCCCGAGACTGGACGGATCAACGCATCCAACCCTTGCTCGGAGTACATGAGCCTTGATAACTCCTCTTGCAACCTCGCCAGCCTCAACCTTCTTACTTTCCTTAAGGAAGACGGAACATTTGATGCTGTGCGGTTCGCCAAGGCGGTTGAGTTGGTCATCACTGCGATGGATATCTCGATCTCCTTCGCAGATTTCCCGACCGAGGCAATCGGAGACACCACCCGTAAGTACCGCCAGCTCGGCATCGGTTATGCAAACCTCGGCGCACTGCTGATGGCAACGGGTCTTCCGTACGACTCCGATGCTGGGCGGGCGCTCGCAGCATCCATCACGAGCCTCATGACGGGCACCGCGTACAAGCGCAGTGCCGAACTTGCAGGCGTTGTGGGTCCGTACGAGGGTTACAAGCGCAACGAGGATGCCCATAAGCGTGTGATGCGCAAGCATGCTGCAGCCAACGACAACGTTCGTGCGGTTTCCAGCCTTGATGCGGATGTGTTGAAGGTCGCGATCAAGAATTGGAAAGAGTGCATTAGTACGGGAGAGAAGAACGGTTGGCGCAACGCGCAAGCTTCCGTGCTTGCACCCACCGGCACCATCGGCTTCATGATGGACTGCGACACAACTGGTATCGAGCCCGACTTCTCGCTCGTTAAGTTCAAGAAGCTAGTCGGCGGCGGTTCGATGCAGATCGTGAATCAGACAATTCCGTTGGCATTGCGCAAGCTTGGCTACGCCGAGGAAACCGTTGAGGCCATCGTGGAATTCATTGGCGAGAACGGACACGTCATTGATGCACCCGGTCTCAAGACCGAGCATTACGCCATCTTTGATACCGCGATGGGAACCCGTTCAATCACCCCGATGGGTCACGTCCGCATGATGGCCGCTGTTCAGCCCTTCATCTCGGGTGCGATTTCCAAGACCGTCAACATGCCAGAGACAGCAACCGTTGATGAGGTCGAAGAGGTCTATTTCGAGGCCTGGAAGATGGGTGTCAAGGCCCTCGCGATCTACCGCGATAACTGCAAGGTGGGTCAGCCGCTCTCTGATGCCAAGGCCAAAAAGGTGGATGAATCCATCGAGGCTGCTATCGATCTGCTCGGACAGCCTGTGCGTCGTCGCCTTCCCAAGTCACGCCCAAGTCGCACCACTTCCTTCGCGGTGGCCGGTGCTGAGGGTTACATGACCGCTGGAAGCTACGACGATGGTCAGCTCGGTGAGGTATTCCTCAAGCTCGGTAAGCAAGGCTCAACCCTTGCCGGTGTGATGGATGCTTTCTCCATCGCGATTAGCATCGCGCTGCAATACGGTGTACCGCTGGATGCATTCGTCAGCAAGTTCGTGAATATGCGATTCGAGCCGGCTGGCATGACCGACGACCCGGATATCCGGATGTCGCAGTCGATCATGGATTACATTTTCCGCAGGTTGGCCCTTGACTACCTTCCATATGAAGCTCGCGAGGGTATGGGTATCTTCACCGCCGATGAGCGCATAGCAACAGTGGCGGGCAGCTACGGGCAGATCGAGACAGCACCAGCTGCAGACTTTGCTGTCGATGAAGTTGTGATCGAAGCGGTTGCGGCCTCACCGGTCCAGCCACGTGTCAGCCAAGCTCACTCGAGTGCAGAATTGCTCGAGGAGATCACCGGCACAGCATCAGATGCACCGCTCTGCATGACCTGTGGGATCAAAATGCGCCCAGCTGGTTCCTGCTACGTCTGCGAAGGCTGCGGGAACACATCCGGTTGCAGCTAACACCGATACAAGGTTCTACCTGTCGAACCCCTCTGTTCTCTCACATATGTGGGGGTACTGAGGGGTTCGTCATTTGTGGGTGGCCCTTGTGAGCATCAACGGCGAGGTACCAAATAGCGATGGCGTAGATGGGATCATCAGACCCATGTTGAGCAACGAACCGCAAGCCAGTCTGGATTCTGCTCACGTCGACGACTCAATCTTCGTCCTGCGTCCGGACTATCGAGCGATGGTCATCTCCGCTATTGGGGTGTGTGGTGGTCCAAGTGATGAATTCAGTAATGCTGCATTGGAGCGAGCAGAGGAGAAAGTTCGTGCTCGCCTTGGGGGAGAAGTTCCTGAAGCGCTGCCAGAGATTGCCGCGTGGCGCGAAGCCTTTCTTGGTTTTGGGGTGAAGCCTCGGCAGGGTCGCAGCAGTGTCGAGGCTTTGATACGGCGCATCGACGCCGGACTACCTCGAATCGATCGTCTCACCGACCTCTATAACGCAATCTCGGTCGAGCACCTGATTCCCATTGGCGGAGAAAACCTTGACCGCTACGTGGGTGCGGCTCGCCTCGTCCGCGCAAACGGCGATGAAATATTCGACACTGTCGTTGACGGCGAATCTGCGGATACCACGCCGTATCCAGGTGAAGTGATCTGGCGAGACGACATTGGGGTGACCTGTCGACGATGGAATTGGCGCCAGTGCATGCGTACTCGCTTGTCGCAGGAGACAACCAACGTCGTATTCATCCTTGATGCCCTCGAGCCGGTCAGTGATGAGGCGTTGAATGCTGCTGCGGATGCGCTAATCACCCTCATCTGCGTTGACTCACCAGATTTGCGGATTTCTCACAAGGTTCTGGGGCTCGGTAAGTCGCTGAAGTCAGCGCCTGCCTGAGGCCGCTGTGTCCTCATCTGGGGCAGTTCTGCTGGAGCGCGAGGGGTAAGCGGGCCCGAACTCTAGGTCCACTTTCATCGAAGATGAGAACTCTGGTGATTATCACGTTTAGATCACGGAAAATGGGTATCCTCTGTGTACCAAGCAGTCGTCGATTGATCGGAGAATTCATGTCCCGAATCCGAAGTGCCTTCATCCTGAGCACCTCCGCGATCTTGGTACTCACCTTGGCGGCCTGTTCCTCGGAAGGGGAAGCTGAGCCCACTCCCACGCTGAGTGCTCCTTCAACCCCCTCGGTGACCGATGAGGCATCCACTGCCCCCATCACGGCATGCGAGACATTCTTCGAAGTTGACCTCATTCGCAGTCAGGTTGCGGCTGGGGCGGGAGATCTCACCAAGAAGGAAAAGCGAGCACTCCTGCAGGAGTACAAGACGGCCGTCGATGCGCTTGTCATCGACGCAGATCAAAGCTTTGTTGCGGGGGCGCTGCCTGAACGGGTCCTTTCGAACGCAGAGCGCATGCAGGCAAACTTGGCCAGGGTCTCTCCGAATAGCGGGATCGACGGAATCAGCAAAGCTCAAAAGAAGCGTTTGCGTCTGAGTGCCAAAAGGATTGAACGAGCGTGTGTCGCAGCGGGAGTGCCCATTCCGCAGGAGAACCTAGACGCGCGCGCCCTACTTTAATTCTGGGGGATGCTTCTCGGATTCGAGTCGCATTACATGAATTGGTCAGGATCTGGGCCGGTTCGATGCCCATCCTCGAGACTTGCGATCAAAAGCAGATCCTCGAGGTCTAACTCAAAATCGAAAACGTCAATGTTCTCTTGAATACGGGCCGGCGTGACAGATTTTGGTAGAACAACGTTTCCGAGTTGGACATGCCAGCGAATCATCACTTGCGCGCTCGATTTGCCATGCTTGGCAGCGATTTCGGCAATGACCGGGTTGTTGATGAGTTCTCCCGATGCAAGCGGGCTCCACGCTTCGGTGACGATCCCATAGCTCGCGTTTACCGCCCGGAGGTCACTTTGGGGAAGGCGTGGGTGCAACTCGATCTGGTTAAGCACAGGGACCACGCCGAACTCGTCGATAATCGCCCGCAAGTGAGAGACGTGGAAGTTGGAGACGCCTACGCTGGTGGTCTTGCCTAGCTCTTGAATCGCGAGGACTGCCCGCCATGTCTCCATGAAGTTACCCGTGGCGGGGGCGGGCCAGTGCACCAAGTACAAATCGACGTGGTCCAGCCCAAGAAGGGACAGGCTCTTGTCCATGGCAGCCAAAGTTGTATCGAAGCCTTGGTCGGTGTTCCACACTTTGGTTGTTACGTAGATATCAGATCGGTCCAAACCGCTCCGAGAGATCGCCTCACCCACGCCGCGTTCATTTTCGTACACGGCAGCGGTGTCCACATGGCGGTAGCCAGCTGCAAAAGCAGCCACAGTTGCATCGGACACAACGTCGTCGGGAACCTGCCACACGCCAAAGCCGATTTGTGGAATAGAGGTTCCATCATTTAACGCGACAGCAGGAATGCTCATGGGTCGTCGTCCTCCGTTGGTGACTAGCAGCGACCTGAGAATAGCGTTTCGCTACCAAAAAAGTTTTGATCTCTGAACTGATTTTTCTCCGGATCTCGTTACGAGGACGTTGGAGAGGTCGTTGCAGCGGCAGTTGGCGGTGCCGCGGAAGTCGGTGGTGGGGAGTTGTATGGGTGTTCGGGGTCTCGATTCGACACGTATTTCATAACCCCGTACACGGCGCCGGTGATCGGTACCGCGATGAGAGCACCGACGATACCGAGCGAAATCGCACCGACAGCGATCGCAATGACGATTGCCAGTGGATGGAGGTTGACCGCCTTGCCCATCACGAGGGGCTGCATCACATCGCCGTCAAACGAGCCAACGATGATTGTCAGGAGGATGACCAGGAGAGCTGTTACCGGTCCATTCTCTGCGAGGGCAACCACCGCAGCGAAGAAGGTGGCAACGGGTGCACCAATGACTGGGATGAAAGCACCGAAGAACACCACGGCTGCCAGGGCGGGAGCTAGTGGTACCTGAAGAATCATTAAGCCGATGAACACCAATGAGGCGTCTGCAAGAGCCACGATGATGACCCCGCGTGTGTACCCGGCGATCGAGTCCCAGAAGATGTGGCCAGATACATCAATGTGATGCCGGCCTTTCGAAGGGATCCACGAGAGTAGCCAATTCCAGATTTGGTTGGGCGCGAGCAGGAAGAAAATCACAGCGAAAAGGAAAACTGAACCTGCTATGACAACCGTGCTCAGCGAACCGAAAGCGGCGAGCGCCTCGCCCGCAACTCCTTTGGCTACAGAGGTCCCTGCATTTTGGGCATCAGTCACCAAAGTAGAGAACTGATCATCGGAGAGGCTCAGAGGTGGCTTACGAACCCATTCGGTAATTTCGCTAAGACCGCTCTTGATAGATGCAACAAGTTTTGGTCCTTCACCTACAACGGAGGCGACCACGACCGACAAGATGCCCACGATCGCTGCTGCGATGAGCACGAGGGCGAGGATCATCGATATGACTTTTGGTAATTTCTTCTCGAAGAAACGCATCACTGGTCCGGCCCACGCAGTGACCAATAGCGCGAAGAAAAGTGCGAATGCAACTGCGAACAAGATGTTGAGGACGTAGCCAATGGCAAACAGGCCGGCTACAACGACGAGTAGTCGCCATGTGTTCGCTGACAGGACCTTGAGAGGACGGGGAACGCCGTCGGAAGGTGGGGCTGGCTGGTTTGCGCTCATGGCCAGAAACTTAGTCTATTCTGACGATCCCGTGTGAGGTAGTGAACCAAACGGCAATCACGCCTTCATCATCGGATGATGAGATCCAGTCCATCTGGACATTGCTCGGCGCTATGGAGAATCCCGCCCACTCGTCCACAGTGGCCTGCTCGCCGCTAATTTCTATGCGATCTACGCCCACGCCAGCTACAGCGCCAGCGGAAGGGTGCTCGGTGCCATCGCACTCCCACGAGACGAAGAAGGGCAACTGAGGATCAGTCATGGTGTCGAGAACGCCGAGTTGCTTCCAACGCAGTTCCACCCCATCGGGGCGAATTCGGTGGCCGGCCGCGGCTTCTCGCCCCAACTGCGCCTCCAGAGGGGACAGATCATCTACTGAAATGACCCAACTCATCCACCCGCCGCCTGCGGAGGCCCGGGCCTGGACCGCTTGGCCAAATGGGGCCTTGAGTGCTGCGGGGTGATCAAGTGCGCTGACAACCTCAACGTAGCTGCCGTGAGAGAGGGGGAGAATGAAGTTTCTTGTGCCAAAAGAGGGATGGCGACCGCCATCAATGAAGGTAGCGCCGAGTTCAGAGCCGATCCTCTGGACGACGTCGGGCAACTCGCTGGACGTGCAGGCGTAGGAGATGTGATCAAGCCGCATGTAGGCATCCTGCCAACACGAAAATTGGCGCTGTGAGGTACCCCCCAGCCGACTCCGGTATGTGGCAGGCTGCGCGCATGACATCTGACTCGATGCCCCAGACTGGGACACCTGAGAACGCGGGCGCTCCAGTGGTGAGCAATTCGGCACCGATGCTCGATAAGAAGAAGTCGATCATTCTGGGACTCGTTGGTTTGGCCTTCATAGTGCTGATCTTCTGGAAAGTCATTCCTCAAATCGGTAGTTATTCCGAAGCTTGGGATGCGCTCCAGTCGATGGGCGCTGTTGCGATCGTGATCATCGTCGTCGCGGTGATGGTCTACCTTCTCGCTTACGGTTTGCCATTCATGGCCTCAGCTCCAGGACTCCCGTACTGGCGTTCCCAACAGACAAACCAGGCGGCTTTTGCCATCAGCAATGGTGTCCCCGGTGGCGGTGCCGTTGGTCTAGCTGTTCAGTACGGGATGCTGACCTCTTTTAGTATCACCCCTACTGCAAGTACAGCCGCCATCACAGCAGTAAGTCTGTGGAGCACATTTGTCACTCTCGGATTTCCTATCCTTGGCGTAGCTGCGCTAGCAGTATCAGGAGTAGGTGACAATTCACATGTCACTTTGGCTGTGGTCGGGCTTGTAATTCTCATCGCAGTCGTCACTGTCTTTGTTCTCGTGATGCGCTCGGCACCGCTGGCGCAGAAAATTGGTGAATTGGCGAACAAGGCTGTAAACCCGTTGCGCTCAAGGATAAAGTCCCTCAAGAACGCGGATCTTGTTGCTCCCATTGTGAAGTTTCGCACCGATATGTATGGACTCTTAAAGAAGCGCTGGGGAGTCATCACTGTCGCGCAGATGACCGTGTCTTTCACGCAGTTCTTGATCCTGTACGTCGCGCTACGCGGGATTGAAGGCTGGGACACAGCGGGTACGTCAATTCTGGTGGCCTTTGCTGCCTTTGCGATTAGTCAGTTGGGCTTGATGGTGCCGATCACTCCTGGCGGCTTGGGCACGGTCGACGCCGCGATGATCGGACTCATGGTTGCTTTTGGTGTTGACAACGGTGACGCAACCGCTGCAGCACTGGTGTGGCGCGCCTCGTCATACGTCCCGCAAATAATCATTGGTGTCATTGCTCTCCTCGCTTGGTCGAGGAAGGCTGGCCAACGCCTTGCGGCGGTCAAGCCTTCGCCGGCAACAAGCTAGGAATGCGCTTTCCCTCCCTTCGGTGTGTCGGTGTATCTGTCTAACAATGCACCCTCTAGGCTTTCGATGCCTGGTCGTCGCGGGAGGGGAAGCCTTCGGCGGCCAGGTCTTTTTCATGTCGGCAGCACTACGTCGGTTGACGCAGAGGAAGGGTCGGCCACACGGTGAGAAAAGTGAATGAGTCGCCACAATGGCGGTCTTTTGTTGCACTGGGTGACAGTTTTACCGAAGGGCTTTCGGATGCACTAGATGTGAATGGCAGACACATCGGATGGGCAGATCGAACAGCACAAGGAATAGCGAATTCACAGTCAACTCCTGTCTCCTACGCCAACCTGGCCGTTCGCGGCAAATTGATCGGGCACGTTGCGAGGGAGCAGGTGCCAGAGGCTATTGCCCTAGCTCCAGACCTTGTCTCTATCGCCGCCGGCGTGAATGACACACTTCGGCGCAATTTTGAACTTAATGTGGTTGCAACCGCACTCGAGGAAAGTGTGAAAAAACTCCGAGCCGCCAATATTGACGTCATGATCTTTGCCTTTGGAAATCCTTCGCGACGATCCGGGCTCATGTCCCTCGTCGCCGATCGAATGGCCAGTTATCGGTCTGCCACTTTGGCTATTGGGAAGGAATATGGCTGTTTTGTGGTCGATTTTTGGAACGTGGCGGCATTTGATGACGATTCCGAGTGGGATGCCGATCGACTCCACCTGAGCCCTAGTGGACACCGGCGCGCATCCGCGGCTGCTCTTCACGCGTTGGGGTTGGCCGATGATTCATGGCGCACGCCGGGACCTCAAACCCCACCCCAGAACCTCCCCGCGCGCATGGGCAGCAATGCATCGTGGCTATCTGCTCACTTGACACCGTGGTTGGCCCGAAGAATCAGGGGGACATCCTCAGGTGATGGGATCGAGCCCAAACTTCCTAATTATCAGTTGATCCATCCGGCCTGAATCTTTTCCACACGCCTGTACTTAAGGATGGCTTCGTCCACAGTCTGATCTTCTTTTGATGCGATTCAAGAAGTGCGACGCATGCTCATTGCATGAGAACATTTGTTGCCAAAATTGGCCTGGTTGAATTGTCGATCACATCAATTGATTCCTTAATCGCAGTCATTCCGCATCTTCTCGGATTTGTGCCAACGAAAAGTGTTGTGTGTCTGTGGACACTAGATAAGAGAATCTCGCTCACCATGCGTGTAGACCTCCCGGTGATGGAAACAAACTTCGACGCCAACGCATGGGCCGAGCAGTTACTCAGCTGCGGGATCCATTCGGGCGGTACCAATATTCACGTTGTCATTTACGCCGATGTGAATTCGTCAGATTTTGCGCAAGCAATCGGCAGAGCCGCCTCACATTCAGGACTTCACGTTGACACGCTGATAACCATGTGTGATGCGAAGCGCTTCGAATATGAGTGCACTGAGTGTCACTCATCGAAATGCATAGGCCATGAAGTCATGCCAGAAGCTTCGGATCTTCGGAAAATGGGAGCGTTACTACCTGTTCCGGCTGCCTCACGCGAAGAGGTGATCGCTGAAATCGATGAAATTCTCAATCCGCATGTCAGGGCTCTGGTTGTGACCGAGAGTGCCGCCTACACCGCGCTGCGTGCTAGCAACGCAGATGCGCACAACCTCGAGAAATGGCGAGACGAATCGATCGCCCTAGTGAGGCGGGACTGGGGCCATGTTTCGAGCCTTGATGACCCACTTCGCACATTGACGCCCCAGTTGGCGAGATCGATCGTTGCACTCAATGACGTTCGGTGCCGAGACGCGGTGCTGTGGGTGATTGCGCGTCCTGACACTGATCTCCAACAGATCGGTGAGTACCTCGCTCACGTGGTGATCAATGCCCCGGAAAGCATGGTTCCTGGGCCAGCGAGCGTGCTTTCTGCAGTTCGATGGCTACAAGGTGATGGACTTCGAGCCATGGCAGCATGTCTCAAGGCGCTTAATGCGGCACCCGATTACACGCTAGCCCTGCTCGTCGAAACCGCCCTGAGAGCAGGTTTGCCGCCGGTCTTCTGGCTCGAGACCATGCGCGTGCTGACCTACGACCAGTGCAGGGCGCGGCGCCGGGTTCGACCAGGCAGGTCAGAGGATTCAGATACGTCGATGAGCGCATAAGCTGGCTTCAGGTATATTTCTGGCAGGTCAAGAGTGACAGCGTTAAGCCCCGGCTCGCTGTCCGGCAACCCTCCTACCGCGGTGGGGTGCTCCTGGGGAGAAGACCGGGTCCGTTCACGAGCGGACAAGCGCGGGTCTTGCACAAGGCAAGGCCCACCGATGGCATGTGGGGATGGATATGACAAAAGAATGGTCATTTGACACTAAGCAGATACATGCAGGTCAAACACCGGATTCTGCAACCAACGCACGCGCTTTACCGATTTACCAGACAACTTCGTACACGTTCAACGACACAACTCACGCAGCAAATCTCTTCGCGCTGAAAGAGTTGGGCAATATCTACACGCGCATTATGAACCCGACGCAAGCCGTTGTTGAAGATCGGATCTCCGTGCTCGAGGGTGGGGTCGGTGGTCTGCTCGTTTCCAGCGGTCAGGCTGCAGAGACGATTGCGATTTTGAATGTGGCCGAAGCCGGAGATCACATTGTCTCGAGTCCGAGCTTGTATGGAGGCACTTACAACCTTTTTCACTACACGCTGCCAAAGCTGGGCATCAACGTAACTTTTGTTGATGATCC
>JANQZS010000067.1:0-2589 GCA_030728405.1 Candidatus Nanopelagicales bacterium
AAGCTTGGATTTTCGGTGGTTGCTGCAATCAGCGTGACCCAGCCATTTTCCACAGCAGGAAGTAACGCATCTTGTTGACTCTTGCTGAAACGGTGAACTTCATCGATGAATAAAACGGTCCCTTGGCCATTCATTGCTAAGCGATCGCGGGCACGCTCGATCACTTCACGCACATCCTTAACACCAGCGGTGACCGCGGATAACTCTGTAAAGACTCGCCCAGATGCCGAAGAAACGAGAGAGGCAAGTGTGGTCTTGCCAGTTCCTGGCGGTCCCCACACGATCACAGAGATGCTCGACGACGCCCCAGTTGGATCAAGCATGCGTCTTAGTGGCGTGCCCTCTGCGAGAGCTGACGATTGGCCCACGACCTCATCGAGGCTGGCCGGACGCATTCGCACAGCGAGGGGCGCACCTGTTCGCAGAGGCGAAAGAGCATCGTCGAACAGACTCACGTCGAAACCGGCTCCTGCACCAATTCCGGCTTCTTAACAACAACCTTGCCATCGATCCCGGCCTCACGACGCTGCGCCGGAGTGATCTCCGTGGGCGCGCCGGTCAGGGGATCTTGTCCGCCACCGGTCTTGGGGAATGCGATGACATCACGAAGTGAGTTCGCACCCGCCAGCAACATGCAAATCCGGTCCCAACCAAATGCGATTCCGCCGTGGGGCGGTGGTCCGAATGCAAAGGCCTCTAGCAGGAAGCCGAACTTGTCTTGCGCTTCTTCTTCGCTCAAACCAAGAATGGAGAAGACCCGACTTTGCACATCTCCCTGATGGATACGGATCGATCCCCCACCGATTTCGTTGCCGTTGCACACCAAGTCATATGCCCACGCGAGTGCCTCGCCGGGTGATTCCTCGAAGCGATCGATCCACTCGGCATTAGGTGAGGTGAATGGATGATGCACGGCGGTCCAACCCCAGGTTTCGTCGTCGGCTTGAACTTCTTCGAACATCGGCGCATCAACAACCCACACAAATGACCATTGCGATTCATCGATAAGACCGAGGCGCTGCCCGATTTCAACGCGCGCCGCTCCTAGAAGGGCGCGTGCGTCAGATGCGCGCCCCGCGGCGAAAAAGACCGCATCTCCCGGTTGCGCGCCAGTCGCAGCGGCGAGTCCGGCCCGCTCGTCATCGCTGAGGTTCTTAGCCACCGGCCCACCCAGGGTTCCGTCGGCATCCCATGTGACATACGCGAGGCCCTTCGCACCACGCTGCTTAGCCCACTCCTGCCACGCATCAAATTGACGACGAGGCTGGTCTGCACCGCCAGGCATAACCACGGCACCCACATATTCAGCTTGGAACACACGAAATGGCGTATTGGCGAAGTATTCAGTCAATTCAATCAGTTCCAGACCAAACCTCAGATCTGGCTTATCGCTGCCATAACGGGTCATTGCATCCGCGAACGTCATCCGCGGAATTTCGGGAATATCCCAGTCGAGAATCCCCTTCCAAAGTGATCGGACGATTGCTTCACCGATTTCGATGATGTCGTCTTGCTCTACGAAGCTCATTTCAATATCGAGCTGGGTGAATTCCGGTTGGCGATCAGCACGGAAATCCTCATCCCGGTAACAGCGGGCAATTTGAAAGTACCGCTCCATGCCAGCAACCATCAGAAGTTGCTTGAACAGTTGCGGAGATTGCGGAAGCGCGTACCAGTTGCCCGGTTGCAAACGGACGGGCACAAGAAAGTCACGCGCGCCTTCGGGGGTAGATCGCGTTAAGGTCGGTGTTTCAATCTCGACGAACTCCCGCTCAAGTAGTACATCTCGAGCGAGTTGATTTACCCGTGATCGCATGCGCAACGTGTTCCCAGCTTGGTCTCTGCGCAAATCAAGGTACCGATGCTTCAAACGAACTTCATCACCCACATGAACCCGATCATCAATGGGAAACGGCAGCGGATCGGAGGTGGATAAGACCTCGACTAAGTCAGCATGCACTTCAATGTCACCGGTCGCCAATTCGGCATTTTCATTTCCACCTGGCCGCTGCTCGACACTCCCTGTGACCTTGATGCAAAACTCATCCCGCAACGGGTGCGCCACCGAAGGGTCTTTGATGACAACTTGGACTCGGCCACTCGCATCGCGCAGATCAATGAATGCCACACCACCGTGATCGCGCCGGCTTGCCACCCATCCTGCAAGCGTGACTTGAGTGCCGGCATCTGCCGAACGGAGTTGTCCTGCCTTGTGCGATCGAATCACGATCTGGGCTGCCTTTCTGAGGGGTTGATCTGCGCCATCGCCGACACGAGTGTGACGACATCAGCCAGTGGGACTGTGGATTGCACTCCGTCTTGCATGTTCTTGACGGTGACTATTCCTGCTGCAAGTTCGTCTTCGCCGATGATGAGAACAGCCGGGGCACCGCTTCTATCGGCAGCTTTCATCGCACCCTTCATGGCACGATCGCCGAAAGACATATCGCAGCGAACCCCTTGGGCGCGCAGTTGCGCCAACATATTGACCGCGATCAATCGGGCATCAGCACCCATCGGAACAAGAAAAGCATCTATTCGGGGACCGGGGACGACGTCGATCCCTTCGGCCTCACAGGCAAGCAAAGT
>JANQZS010000067.1:2689-20888 GCA_030728405.1 Candidatus Nanopelagicales bacterium
ACCATGAGCGGAGCGTCAATCAGTTTCGACTGAACATCGTCGCGCTTATCGTCGAGAACCCGGAGTGGATTAAGGACCGCGCGCTCACGGGTGGCTTCATCAAGATCCAGTGAATCAAGAAACACCGTCAGGCGTTCTCGGTAGTCGGGACGGCACACGCCGCAACCAAGAGAAGTTATGTTCAAGGTGAACTGGGTCAGCCCGAGCTTTCGGTACGCCTCATCGGCAAGTGCCACGACCTCAGCGTCTAATGCCGGGTCGTCGATTCCGATTGCCTCGATGCCCACCTGCTGCAATTGCCGGTATCTACCGTGCTGTGGTCGTTCAGCACGAAAGAAGGGACCGGCGTACCACAACTTGATGGGAAGGGCGCCCTTGTCTAGACGCTGCTCAACGACCATGCGCATTACCCCAGCCGTGCCTTCTGGTCGCAGTGACAGGGAGCGATCACCTCGATCGGTGAAGGTGTACATCTCCTTCGAAACTACGTCGGTGCTCTCCCCAACTCCGCGCACAAATAATCCAGTGTCTTCAAAGACTGCGAGTTCGACATATTCATAACCCGCGTGCTGAGCTGGGGCGCTCAATGCCTCTCTTACCGCCAAAAATGCCGCCGAGCGTGGCGGGAAATACTCTGGAACACCCTTCGGCGCAGTGAACATCACCATGTCTATAAACCATTCCCTGGGTGGCCAAGGTTGGCGCCCGAAAGATAAGGATTCGAGTCGCGCTCCTGTCCGATTGTGGTCGCTGGACCATGACCTGGCAGCACCGAAACATAATCGGGGGTCGAGCCAATGACTCGCTCAAGAGTTCGCATCATCGCTGCTGAATCGCCGCCTGGTAGATCCGTACGGCCGATTGATCCGGCAAAGAGAACATCTCCACTGAACATATGATCGAATTCACCATCGGCTTCGCGGAGATCAAACACCACGGATCCCTCTGTATGACCTGGTGCATGCCGCACCCGCCACACAAGACCAACTAGTTCGAGTTCATCGCCGTCATTGACGACCTGAACATCAGAGGGTTCAGTCAATTCAAGTTCGTTCTTTGTCATAGACAGCAGTTGCTCCCGCGAGGCGCTAAAACTTGTCCCGGCTGGATCTGCCAGCCGGTAGCGATCATCAACATGGATTGCTGCAGGAATCCCAAACCGGTCACTAATGGGTGCCACCGACCAAATGTGATCGATGTGACCATGCGTGAGCAAAACTGCCGCCGGCGCCAGAGAATGCTCCCGAACCAGCTCTAGCACTCCATCGATACTGTCCTGACCAGGATCCACGATCACGCATGGCTCGCCCGGACCGGCAGCAACCACGTAGCAGTTAGTTGCCCACGAGCCTGCGGGGAAACCGGTGATCAGCACACGAACTCCATACATTCTTCGAGCTTTGGCGGGGACACGTCAGCCTATTCCAAGCACAGCGCTTACACTCCCCTCCACCACGTGCCGACAATCGCTTTACTGCAGGAGGACTCGAGAATGGCTACGACCAAGCGCGCCAAGGAACTAGCCAGAGCCAAGTATGAGCGCCAGCAGGAGCGTCGGAACGCCGGATCTGAGGCCCGAAAGAAGCGCCAGCGGGTGATCGCACTGGTCGTCGGCGGAGTGATCGTGGTAGCGGGCCTAGCCTGGGCGGGCGTGTCCATGAGGGGCACAGACACTGTGGCTTCCCCTGCCGAAGAGGCGCTCACTGAGCCAAGCACCTTGGTTGCCGCCTGTGGCCCTGCCGGCACGCCACGACCTGACACGATTTCGTGGCCGACTGCGCCGCCAGTCACCGACTCGGCTCCCACCACCTTGACCTTAAGCACCAACTGTGGCGACATCGTGATTGCTTTGGCAGCCGAGGCCGCGCCACAAACCGTGGCTTCTGAGGCCTTCCTTGCAGCGGAGGGTTTTTATGACGCCACCACGTGTCACCGGCTGACTACGAGCGGCATTTTCGTGCTGCAGTGCGGCGATCCCAAGGGGGATGGCACGGGCGGCCCTGGTTACTCGGTACCCGATGAGAACCTGCCGGCCGAGGGTGAGGCCAATTACCCAGCTGGGACTGTCGCAATGGCTAATGCCGGTCCAGGCACCTCAGGCTCTCAATTCTTCTTGGTCTATGAGGACACGACCTTGCCATCTGGCTACACCATCTGGGGGACAATCACTTCTGGACTGGATCTCATTCAAGAAATCGCCGCTGCCGGGGTGGAAGCGGGTGCAACAGACGGTCGTCCCGCTCAGCCGGTATTTATCGAATCTGCAACGGTCAGCTAGACCCGCGCCCATCTCGATCCGCGGGGTGCAACAATCAGCCTCGTTGCAACATCTACGCCGGTTGAACCGTTCCTCCATGCGGTTCACCAGATCAGGAAGGCACCCCATGGCTCTTTCAGGTATCCCCACTCCGGGCAGCCTTCGACCACCCGTCAGTGTCGATACCTCTAGCGCCTCAGCGTGTGGTCGGGTCTCGGAAGATGGAACGGTATATTTGCTGGCTCCTGAAGGTGAAATTCTGGTGGGCCAGTACGCCGCTGGAACCCCGGCGGAGGGCCTTGCGTTCTTCGCCCGGAAATACCTTGATCTCACGATGGAGTTAGACCTCACGCTCACCAGACTCTCTGAAGAAAAGTCCTCAGCCGAGCAAGCATCTGTGGTCCTGCAGCGCGTTCGTGAGCAGGCTGCTACCCGCAGCTTTGTGGGCGATGTTACAGCGCTCGACGCGAAATGTGACGCGTTGGATTCAGCTATTACGAGCGCCAGAAGCCGCGAACAGGAGCGCAAAGCAGCGAGCAAACAAGCCGCCCTCGCTACTCGGGAGGCTCTCGTCGCGGAAGCTGAGTCACTGACCAACTCATCCGCATGGAAGGCCACCACAGAGCGCTACACGCTCATGGTCGAGGAGTGGAAGACCATTCCCCGCGCAGACCGCGGTGCTGAGCAGGATTTGTGGAAACGTCTTAGTGCGGCCCGCACCAACTTCGACAAAAGGCGCCGCGCACATTTTGCTGAGGTTGACGTCGCTCGCAAAGAAAGCCTGACTCGAAAGCGTGAATTGATTGCAGCCGCCGAGGCACTCAAGGACTCGACTGATTGGTCGGGTACCTCACGCAAATTACGAGATCTCATGGGCGAGTGGAAAAAGGCTCCCCGCGGATCCAAGACTGACGAAGACAAACTGTGGAAGCGGTTTAAAGCGGCTCAGGATGTTTTCTACGCGGCAATGAAGGCCGACGCGGAAGCCCAAGAAGTAGAACTTGCATCGAACGTGCCTGCAAAGGAAGCGCTCGTAGTCGAGGCCGAGGCATTACTGCCTATAACCGATATTGGCCAGGCTAAATCAAAGCTGCGTGCAATCGTCGAACGCTATGAAAAAGTTGGTGATCTTCCCAAAAGCGATCGCGGGCGGCTCGAAGGTCGCATGAAGAAGATCGAAGACGCGATCCGGACTGCTGATCAGGAGAAATGGCGCAAATCCAATCCTGAAGTGAAGGCGAGGGCGGAATCCACAGCAAATGCCTTCACCGATGCGATAGCAAAACTCGAAACCCAGCTCGCTCAGGCCGAATCCACCGGGAACGCTTCGAAGGCCGCTGATCTTCGTGCATCAATCGCCTCAACGCAGGCGCTCCTAGGCGCAGCTAAAGGCGCAGCGGCCGAGTACTCCCGCTGATTGATTCCCCAGGCGGACACACTCGATCACACTCGGTAGGCGTCGAAAACGCCCTCTACTCCTCGAACGGTCTTCAACACCGAGCCCAGATGCTTGGGGTCGGCCATTTCAAAAGTGAATCGGGAAAGGGCAATCCGATCTCGTGTCGTGGCAACGGACGCGCTGAGAATATTCACATGAGTATCAGACAATGCCCGAGTGACATCGGCAAGTAACCGGGACCGGTCAAGCGCCTCGACCTGAATGTTCACGAGGAACAGGCTGGTCGATGTGGGTGCCCAACTGACTTCAACAAGTCGATCCGGTTCGGACTGCAGCCCGGGAACGTTCACGCAGTCATGGCGGTGCACTGACACACCTGATCCCCGTGTGACAAACCCGATGATTTCATCGCCCGGAACCGGCGTGCAGCACCGCGCCAATTTCACCCATACGTCTTCAACGCCCTTGACCTCGACGCCAACATCACCCGATGTTCGGGCTCGCCGGTTGGTTATTCGGTCTAGGGAGACCGCCTCTGCAGCATCATCAGCCGCCTGTTCATCACCACCGGCAACGTCGACAAGTCGAGTGACGATTGTCCCCGCAGTGATTCGGCCATCCCCAACGGCCGCATACAAACCTGTGACATCTGTTTGTCCGAGATCTACTGCGATGGCCGATAGTGCCTGATTGGTCATGAGCCGCTGCAATGGAAGGCCTTGTTTACGCATGGCACGGACAATGGAGTCCTTACCGCTTTCAACAGCCTCTTCTCGGCGCTCCTTCGAAAACCACGCCTTGATCTTGCTCTTGGCTCTGGGAGAAGCTACGTAACTGAGCCAATCGCGACTGGGGCCAGCGCCCTCTGCTTTAGATGTGAAAACTTCAACGACATCGCCGTTTTTTAGCTTCGACTCAAGTGGCACCAACTTGCCATTAACTCGGGCACCCACACATCTGTGGCCAATTTCAGTGTGAACCGAATAGGCAAAATCAACAGGGGTTGAATCCGCCGGCAGAGAAACAACGTCGCCCTTGGGCGTGAAGATAAACACTTCCGCTGACCCGAGGTCATAGCGGAGTGAATCCATAAACTCGTCAGGGTCTTCTGTCTCGCGTTGCCAATCCATAAGTTGGCGCAACCAGCCATAGTCATCTGGCCCGGTTTTGCCACCCACATCGCGCTGCTTGTAACGCCAATGCGCCGCGATTCCATACTCAGCCGCGTTGTGCATGTCAGACGTTCGAATCTGTACCTCTACAGACTTACCTTCGGGTCCAATGACCGTGGTGTGCAAAGACTGATACATATTGAATTTGGGCATCGCAATAAAATCCTTGAAGCGACCTGGAATGGGCGACCAATCCGCATGGATCACACCTAGTGCCGCGTAACAATCGCGAACCGAGTCGACCAAGATTCGGATTCCCACTAAGTCATAGATTTCAGCAAAGTCACGGCCACGCACAATCATTTTTTGGTACACCGAGTAGTAATGCTTCGGGCGGCCGGTCACTGTTGCCTTGATCTTGCTCCCGCGTAAATCGGCCTCAAGCTGGTCGATCACCGTGCGGAGATAGTGATCACGCGATGGTGCACGCTGACTCACCAAGTGCACAATTTCCTCATACATTTTCGGGTAGAGCGTTGCAAAAGCCAGATCTTCTAGTTCCCACTTCACGGCGTTCATACCCATCCGGTGGGCGAGCGGCGCATAAATCTCGAGCGTTTCTTTCGCTTTCTTCTGCTGCTTTTCGACAGGCAGGTAACCCAAGGTGCGCATGTTGTGCAGCCGATCCACGAGCTTGATCACCAAGACTCGAATGTCTCTCGCCATTGCGACGACCATCTTGCGGACGGTTTCAGCAGCAGAAGCCTCCCCATAGGTCACTTTGTCGAGCTTGGTGACTCCATCCACAAGTTGGGCTACTTCATCGCCAAAATCTTCGCGAAGCGCATCGAGTGAGTAACCACAATCTTCGACGGTGTCGTGGAGCAATGCAGCAGCCAAAGTTGGCGAAGTCATGCCCAGTTCAGCCAAAATCGTTGCGACCGCGAGCGGGTGGGTGATGTAAGGCTCCCCCGATCTTCTACTTTGGTCGCGGTGGAGGTAGGCGGCCATCTCGTAGGCACGCTCGATCAATCGCGGATCGGTTTTCGGGTGAAACTTTCGAACGGTCCGCAGGAGCGGCTCAAGTTCGGGATGGGTCGCTCTCGAACCGCCTAGCCGAGACAGTCGCGATCGGAGCCCGCCCGCGTCTGTGTTCACAGGCGAGGGCGCTGAAGCCTCCACCGGAACTACGAGCTCCTTTGCCACTGAGATCTCCCTCACATCGTGGATGGCCCATTCTACCTGCGAAGTTAACTTGGCGCGGAAGCATCCAAGAGTGCGATTACTTCTGCCCCAGCGGCTGCTACGACAGCTCTGCCTTGGAGAAAAGGAATTTCCATGACCACCGCGACAGCGTCGACATCTGTATCAGTTCTCCTCACCAGGTCAACCGCTGCCGCTGCGGTTCCTCCCGTGGCTAGGACGTCATCAACGATGAGAACGCGCCTGTGCTGGTCTAACGAATCTTGGTGTAACTCCAAGGTGGCTAGTCCATACTCCAGTGCGTACTCCTGCGCGTGCACGGCACGAGGCAGTTTCCCGGCTTTGCGCAGCGTGACAAACCCAATTCCCAAACGGTAGGCGAGAGCTGCGGCATAGGGAAATCCCCTCGCCTCAATCCCCACGATGGCATCGAGTGATTGACCATCGATCCGCTCCGCTAAAGAATCAATGGTCAAAGAAAATGCCGGACCGTGCTCGAGAACACCGGAAAGGTCAATAAATGAAACCCCCGGGGTAGGCCAGTTCTCAACGCTACTGATGCGACTCCACAGCAAAGAGGCCGATTCGCCGCTCACATAGCCTTGTGCCGCTGCCATCACTGTGAACTTAGCGCTGGGATCGAGGCTTGCGCTTGGGCTGAACCCGTGGTGATGAATCGGTGAGGGTTGTCACTTCAACGGCTAACTCCGGTGCATCCTCAGAAAGTTCCTCACCCGTACGAGCCTTCGCAGCTTGATTGCGCCGCGCCTTTACCCGTCCAGCAAGAGCCTTGATTTCCGGCTGGCGATGCTTGAGCTCGACGAGTGCCGGGGTTGCCACGAACAACGAAGAGAACGTTCCCACAGACATGCCGATGAGGAGGACGACGGCCAAGTCCAGCAGCGTGCCTGCGCCCAAAAGACCAGCGCCCACAACAATGATTGCGAGGATAGGCAGAAGAGCCACGACGGAGGTATTGATAGATCGTACGAACGTTTGATTCAGTGCCAGGTTCGCTGCTTCGTCGTAGGTCAACACCGATTGTCCGGCGATCACTCGTGTATTTTCCTTGACCTTGTCAAAGACGACAACCGTGTCGTACAACGAATAACCAAGAATGGTGAGCAAACCGATCACTGTCGCCGGGGTCACTTCGATACCAACGAGTGCATAGATGCCGATCGTGATGATGAGGTCGTGAGCGAGCGCCACCATCGCAGCAATCGCCATACGCCACTCGAAATAGATCGAGAGGAAAATCGCCACCAAAATCAGGAAAACAATCAAGCCTTGTATTGCCTTGTTTGATATCTCAGCCCCCCACGTGGGACCCACGACCTGAATTTTAATCTCTTCATAAGCGACGCCACATGCAGCCGCCAATTCACGTGCAAGTTCAGTGCTCGCGTCTACAGAGAGGGGCTCAGTCTGCACTCGGATTGTTCCCGAAGCAGACTCAGTGACGATGCTTTGACCGCCAGTTGCTGTCTGCGCAACGTCACGTGCTTGAGACACACTGCACGCCGCGTTCGGAACAGAGAAGTCTGCGCCTCCCTTGAATTCGATGCCAAAGTTCAAACCCCGGATAAGTAACGCGGCAATCGAGATCAGGAGCAGCACCGCAGCCACCATGTACCAGGTCTTTCTGCGGCCGATGATGTTCAGACTTACTTCACCGCGATACAACCTTTGACCCACTGAAGAAAGACGGTTCATGAGGTCACCTCCTCTCGTCGACGGCGGCGAGACTGCCCACTTATGGCACCGATAAGGCTTGCGCCGCCGAGCCTCTCCGGATCAAGCCCGGTCAACTTGGAGCCGCGCTGCATCCACTTAGTTCGGCCAATCAACACCGTCAATGGATGGGTGAACCAGAACGCAATGATGACGTCAATGATTGTGGTGAGGCCCAGGACAACCGCGAAACCTCGAACACTGCCGACTGAGAGTAAATACAGAACGACCGCAGCCAGAATTGAGATGAAGTCGGCGGCCAACAAAGTGCGCCTTGCCCGGATCCATCCCGTGTCGCACGCCTGGCGCAGCGAGCGTCCGTCTCTGATCTCATCTCGAATACGTTCGAAATACACGATGAAGGAGTCGGCAGTGATGCCGATTGCCACGATGGCACCGGCCACACCAGCAAGTGTGATTGTCAAGCCTATCGTTTTGCTGAGCACCACGAAAAGTGTGTACGACAAGCCTGCGGCAATGACTAAGGACAGGGCAGCAACAATGCCAAGCGCCCGGTAGTAAAAAAGCAAGTACAGGATTACCAGAGCTAGACCCAAGAGACCTGCGATGATGCCTGCCCGAAGTTGATCACTTCCCACCGTGGCAGAAATGCTGGTCACGTCGACCGGCTCCAACTTCACCGGCAAAGCGCCGTACTTCAACACGTTCGCAAGGTCACGGGCTTGCTCAGCAGTGAAGTTTCCTTCAATCTGTGCCGATCCACCGATGATGGGCTCGTTAAAGCGAGGGGCCGAGACCACGACACCGTCTAGAACGATCGCGAATGCGTTGCAAGGGCTAGCCCCTGCACCACACTCCGGCAATGCTGACAACGTGGTGGACGCGTCGGCGAGTGCACCAGCTCCTTCGGAATCAAAATCGAGCGATACGACCCAGCCAAGGCCGTTGGTGGGAAGGACAGCCTCGGCCCCCGTGACATTGATTCCCTTGATAAAGGCCGGCTCCAGAATGTATTTGACTTGGCCCGCTTGTTCACACGCGGCGAGCCAGAGGTCTGGATTATCTGGTGAGCCACCGGCAAAGTTCTCTGGGACCGTGCAATCAAGTGCCGCAGCTTCTGTTTGGAACTCCGGGCTGTTTTCATCCGCTTGAACGGGTAAATCTGGAGCCGGTAGTGGCGCCGGAGTTGTTCCATCCGGATTGGCTGGGAGTGACTCTGCTCCAGGGCTCGCAAGGGTCCAGACCGGCCGGAAATCCAGAAGCGCCGTGCGCTGGACGAGATCAACTACTCGGTCCTGGTTGGCCCCCGGGACCGACACCACGATCGCTGAACCGCTTCCGGTTCCCTGGGTTGTGACTTCAGCTTCTGCTACGCCTAGACCATCAACACGAGCCCTGATGATCTCGACAGCTTGCGAGAGTTGCTCATCCGTAATCTCAGCGCCTTCCACAACAGGTGTGGGCACCAGAATGACCTGGGTGCCGCCCTGGAGGTCCAGACCAAGTTTGATGCTGGAATCGGTGCCGGGCCAAAACGCCCACACGGACAGCCCAACGATCAGCACCAGGAGCGCTGAGAGCAGGCGCAGCGGCTTGGGCTGAGAGGAAACTGACGGTGGTGCCACGGGACTCCTTGGCAGATATCGGGTGAGCGTCGAGGACGAGCAGCGCCTTAGCGTACGCGGGCGCAGGGCGCCTTGACGCTACAGGTCTTCTGGTCCCAGTTGCTCGTGCTTGATCTCGCCGTCCGTGAGCGCTGGCTCGATCACCCGCGCCACTGCTGCTGGTAGCACCTCCATGACTACCCCAGGGGCGATCTCGATGCTCATGACCTCCTCAGAAACAGCAACTACCGTCCCAAAAATTCCTGCCGTGGTCATCACTCGGGCGCCAGGCCGGATAGCGGTGATCATTGACTGTTGGGCCTTTGCCCGATTGCGCTGAGGGCGGATCAGAAGGAAGTAGAACGCCACGACGAGCAAAAGAATGGGGGCGAGGCTAACGATGTCCATCAAAACTCCGATGCGAATTGGTCTTGAACCGTCCGAGGAGGGCCCTCTGTCTGACTTTCAGCCTACTTGGCTAGGACTCGAGGTCTAGAAGATCCTGCCCGTGAACGTTCGGCGGCGGGCGAAGGCCCACGTGCGCCCACCCCGCTGGGGTGGCAACCCGCCCTCTGGGCGTGCGAGCCATCAGCCCCAACCTGACCAGAAATGGTTCAGCCACGGTCTCGATGGTTTCGGGCTCCTCTGCAACAGCAACAGCCAAGGTGGAGAGCCCAACCGGGCCCCCACCGAAGTGATTAATGAGCACATCCAGGACCGCATTATCGATGCGATCTAGCCCCAGTGCGTCGACTTCGTACAACTCCAAAGCCGATTTAGTAGCAGCCAGATCTACTGATCCCCCGCCATGCACTTGAGCCCAGTCGCGCACTCGTCGCAAGAGCCGGTTTGCAATCCTTGGAGTCCCCCTACATCGACCGGCCAACTCGACCGCACCTTCTTCAGTAAGGGGAACGTTCATCAAGGCAGCACTGCGGTGAATGATTATTTGCAAATCAGCAGGGGCATAAAAATCCAGGTGAGCCGTGAATCCAAATCGATCACGCAGCGGACCGGGCAGTAGGCCCGCTCGAGTGGTGGCGCCAACAAGGGTAAAAGGTTCCAATGCCAGCGGGATCGCTGTTGCCCCCGGGCCCTTACCCACGATGATGTCGACGCGGAAATCCTCCATTGCCAGATACAGCATTTCCATCGCTGATCGGGCCGTGCGGTGGATTTCATCGAGGAAAAGAACCTCACCCGGCTGCAAGCTCGAAAGCACCGCGGCCAAATCACCTGCATGCTGCAGGGCAGGTCCCGACGTCATACGCAGCGGAGCGTTCATCTCTGTGGCGATGATCGCCGCAAGAGTGGTTTTACCGAGTCCAGGGGGGCCGCTGAGGAGAACGTGATCCGAAGGCCCAGAGCGACGACGGGCCGCCTCCAGTACCAACCCCAATTGGTCGCGCACACGATCTTGTCCTACGAACTCGGTCAGCGTCGTGGGTCGTAGCGCGCCCTCAACAAGAAGATCTTCGGTTTGCAATCGGGCATCAAGGTCGCGCTCGGCTGATGAACTCATGAGCGGTCCAGAGCGGCTAACGCGGCCTTGAGTAGAACACCAATATCCGGGTTGTCTGGGTCAGTGAGTGCCGGAATCTGGTCGGCGACGATCGCAATCGCCGCATCAGCCTCGCGCGCCGACCAGCCTAGAGACGTCAGGCCGGATGCAACAGAAGTTGACCACGACGGCCCCACTCCCGCGATGCGACCTAATGACGCATCAGTCGATACCAAAACGCCCTTGAGTTCCAGCACAATTCGTTGGGCGCCTTTTCGGCCGATCCCCGAGACAGAGGTGAGTGTTGCTAGATCCTCAGCCTCGATCGCTTGGCGGAGCGCATCTGGGGTAAGGGTCGCTAGAACCGCGAGTGCAATGCGTGGCCCGATCCCGGTGACGGTTTGCACGCTTTCGAAAACAGAGCGCTCTTCTTCTGTTTCGAAACCGAATGTAGTCCAAGAATCCTCGCGGACCACCAAAGTGGTGTGCAAGAACACATGGTCACCCACGCGATGACTCAATGCCACAGTGGGCGTGCACGTAACCCGTAGACCTATCGGACCCACATCGACTACAAGCCAGTCTGGGCCGGCAGCAGCAACGGAACCTCGAACAAAGGAAATCACCGGGAAACCGCCACGGCAGCAGCAATTTTTGCCTGAGCTGGGCCTCGCCAGATGTGACAAATTGCTATGGCAACAGCATCAGCTGCATCAGCCGGGCTTGGTGCAACTTTCAAACCAAGCAGTCGCGTAATCATGGCGGTGACCTGCGCCTTATCTGCCCGGCCGTTGCCGGTGACAGCCGCTTTCACTTCTGTGGGGGTGTGCAAAGCCACCGGAATCCCTCTTTGGCCGGCGATCAAAAGGGCCATCGCCGCTGCCTGGGCGGTACCCATCGCACTGCGCACGTTGTGTTGGCTGAACACACGCTCAATGGCTATGGCATCGGGTGAGTACTCGTCGACCAAATCGCGAATTGCCGCCTCCGTTGCGGTCAGCCTTTGCTCGATCGGCGCCTTGGGATCAGTCATGATCACCCCAATGTGGACGCCGACCAGCGGGCTACCTGCGGCCCCTTCAACTACGGATACCCCGCACCGAGTGAGGCCGGGGTCAATGCCCAGAACTCGCACGTTGACCCCTCTCCGCGGCACCCGCGAGGAATCCCCTCACGAAACCGAACATGTGTTCGGATGATGAGGCTAGCCGGATGGGCCGACACCCATGGGTTCCCACACCGTAAGCCGGTGGGTCGAGTAGAACCCTTTCAGTCAAGCTCTGCCATAACCTCGTCGGAAATATCGAAATTGGCGTACACGTTTTGAACATCGTCGCTCTCTTCGAGAGCTTCGATAAGCCGGAATACCTTGAGCGCACCCTCAGCGTCGAGGGAAACAGTCACGCTGGGCATGAAGGTCGCCTCTGCTGATTCATAGTCGATGTCAACACCTTGTAGAGCCATCCGCACCTGAACAACATCCCCCGCTTCGGAGACGACCTCGAATGCCTCGCCGAGGTCGTTCACCTCGTCAGCGCCCACGTCGAGCACCGCATCAAGAATGGTGTCTTCGTCGAGGGCGTCAACTTTGGGCACGATCACCACACCTTTGCGGGAAAACATGTACGAGACCGAACCCGGGTCTGCCATCGAGCCACCATTGCGGGTCATAGCAACCCGAACTTCACCTGCAGCACGATTCCGATTGTCAGTCAGGCATTCGACCAAGAGTGCTACACCGTTGGGTCCATAACCCTCGTACATGATTGTCTGCCAGTCGGCGCCTCCTGCTTCAAGGCCAGATCCACGTTTGACTGCACGCTCGATGTTGTCGAGAGGCACAGAGTTTTTGCGAGCCTTCTGAATTGCGTCGAACAGCGTGGGATTACCGGCCACATCCCCGCCGCCTTGCCGAGCTGCGACCTCGATGTTCTTGATCAGTCGGGCGAACAACTTTCCGCGGCGGGCATCAACTACAGCCTTCTTATGTTTGGTTGTCGCCCATTTGGAGTGACCACTCATGCGCGTTGCCTCACTAACTCGACGAAAAACTGATGCACTCTGTGATCTCCCGTGATCTCTGGATGGAACGAGGTCGCCAGAAGCCCTTCGTGCTGCACGGCCACGATGGTACCCGCGCGCGGTCCCTGTTCAATTCGGGCGAGCACATCAACGCTTGGGCCCACCTGCTCTACCCATGGGGCCCTGATGAATACGCCCTCAAACGGTGATCCCCCGATAGCCTCGATAGTGATGGGGATTTCGAAGGAGTCGACCTGCCGCCCGAAAGCATTCCGGCGCACGGTGATATCGATCCCGCCGATGGTTTTTTGATCGGGTCGCCCATCCTCAACGCGATCGGCCAACATGATCATGCCCGCGCAGGATCCATACATAGGCATACCTGAAGCGACCGCATCCCGAAGTGGGTCCATCAGATCGAAAATCAAGGCGAGTTTGGACATGGTGGTTGACTCTCCGCCAGGAATCACCAACGCATCAACTGCGGCCAAATCTTCCCGCGTACGAACTGTGGAAGTGAGAGCACCACTGGCTTGAAGAGCGATGAGGTGCTCGCGGACGTCACCTTGCAGGGACAAGACCCCGACACGCGGGGCAGAAGTCACCAGCCCCGCTCTTCCAAACGGTGGTGAACTGGAATGTCGGCAACGTTAATGCCCACCATCGCTTCGCCGAGTCCTCGGGATACCTTGGCGACCACATCGGGATTGTCAAAGTGGACAGTCGCCTGAACGACGGCATGTGCGCGCCGGGCCGGATCGCCTGACTTGAAGATTCCGGATCCAACAAAAACACCGTCAGCACCAAGTTGCATCATCATTGCTGCATCAGCGGGCGTGGCGATGCCACCAGCGGTAAAAAGAACAACGGGCAATTTGCCAGCCTTGGCTACTTCAACAACCAGGTCATAAGGCGCTTGCATCTCTTTGGCTGCGACATACAGCTCATCAGGGGCCATGGAAGAAAGTCTGCGTAACTCTGCGCGGATGGTGCGCATGTGGGTTACCGCGTTGGAAACATCGCCGGTGCCAGCCTCGCCCTTTGAGCGAATCATCGCTGCGCCTTCGTTGATGCGCCGAAGTGCCTCACCCAGATTAGTTGCACCGCAGACAAAAGGAATCGTGAAGTTCCACTTGTCGATGTGGTTCGCGTAGTCGGCTGGGGTGAGCACCTCGGACTCGTCGATGTAGTCAACTCCGAGCGACTGCAAAATTTGAGCTTCAGCAAAGTGACCAATGCGCGCCTTTGCCATAACCGGGATCGAGACCTCAGCCATGATCGCGTCGATCATGTCTGGATCAGACATCCGAGAAACGCCACCTTCAGCGCGAATGTCCGCCGGCACCCGCTCCAACGCCATCACCGCGACAGCACCCGCGTCCTCAGCAATTTTTGCCTGCTCAACGTTTACGACGTCCATGATCACGCCGCCCTTGAGCATGTCTGCCATTCCGCGCTTCACGCGGCCGGTGCCTGTGGTTGCACTGCTGTCCGTCACGTCGACCTCACTGCTCGTGATCAAGACGGGCCCTTAACTCGACCCCTCTTGAAAGGGTGGACTCCTATCGTAGAGCCACTCAGGCAGGCTTGCTCAGCGACTCTGGGAGGCTGTCGTCCATCTCTCGCGGGAAAGGCCACTCGGTTCGGCCGGCTAGTGAGAACCACCGCACTGCTCGTCGCCCTCTGAGCTGACGGCAGGCGCGGACCGCGTCGTTGAGAAAACGCCTCGATAGCTGGACGCGAAGGGCCGCCGCCTCCAAGTCCGAAATCAAGGCGAGTCCGGCCGGGATCTCACGCAATTCCTCGATTTCTTCTTCTTCGAGTGCCAAATCGAGCGCTCGGGTGAGCACACTCTCGGCAGCCGCGGAGGCCTGTCCCCTGTCCGTGGATCGGGTATCGATGGCTGCTGCGGCCATGTGAGCCGCATCGGCAAGGAGCACCGCACTTGCCGGGTCAAGGAAACCGCTGGTGGCAATTTCCATCGCTACGGACGACCGCCGGAGCAGTTGAGTGTCGAGTGAATGTTCGGCCACGTCAATCCGGCGGTGCAACCTGTCGAGCCGGCCAGCTGTATTACTCAAGTACAGGGCCAAAACCCCAAGAACGATTACGAGACCGATGAACAACCATCCCCACACGATCATGATTCGTTCCGAACGTCATGAAGACCATTGCCACCGAGCCGCTTGGGTATCCGGGCAAATCTCCCAACGATTTGTCCACGCAGATCCTCTGTCACTTTTTCACCGGGCAAGTGGACTGACTCATAGACGGCGATGACGTCGTCGACCACTGAGTCCCAATCAAAATCACGCACCCGACGATTCCCTTGAATCGCCAACGCTTCCCTTTGCGCGGGATCTTCAAGTAGTTCAATTAATGCAACTCCGAGAGCCTGTGAATCATCGGTTGGGAAAAGACGACCGCTGCGCCCTTCTTCAAGGACTTTCCGAAATGCATAAAGATCCGACGCCAGCACCGGCGTGGATGCGGCTTGGGCTTCAACGAGAACGATGCCGAATGACTCGCCACCAGTGTGAGGTGCGACATACACGGTTGCCGCTTTGAGTGCTCGCGCTTTGTTCTCGTCGCTCACCATGCCGAGAAAACGAATATGTGACAAGAGTTCACTGGGGATCTTCTTGATCTGGTCATCCTGATCACCGGGACCGGCAACGAGAACGATCAGATTCGGGAAGCGCTCAATGACCATTGGAAGGGCTGCAATCAAAATGTCTAGCCCCTTACGCGGTTCATCAATTCGACCGAGAAAAAGAACTGACGGAGAACTCGGGTCGACCCCGTCAAGAGGCGTTGCGTCAATAAAGGATGCAACCCGCACTCCATTGGGAATGAGCACCGCATCACCACCTACGTGGGCCACTAACGTGCGACGTGCCTCTTCACTGACGGCGATGCTTCCGCGAATTTTTTCCATCGCCGTCTGAGCGATTCCATAACCTGCAGCGAGAATTCGGGATCGATCATGCGATGAATGCCAGGTTGCCACGAGGGGGCCACGGGCTGACCAACACGTCAGAAGAGAAAGGCTTGGAGCGAGTGGTTCGTGGATGTGAACGATGTCAAAGTTTCCCTCGCGGATCCATGCCCGCACGCGCCTAGTTGCTTTAACTCCAAAACTCAATCGAGCTACAGCGCCGTTGTAGGAGACCGCAATGGGTCTTCCGCCATCGCTCACCCAGGACGGTGCGGCACTGGGATCATCGAGTGGCGCAAGTACATCCACTTCATGACCATGATCATGCAAGGCCTGCGCCAAATCAGCCACGTGAGATCGTACGCCTCCAGGTACATCCCACACATACGGACACACGATGCCTACCTTCACGGCGTGCCCGAATCTGAACGACGACGCCCACCATCAAGGTCGGCAAGCCACACCTTTTGCAGCATGTGCCAATCAACACTGTGCTCTCTGATCCCCTGCTCAAATGCGTTGGCGAGTTCTTGTGTCATGGCGGAAATTTGGTCGGTGCGCTCTAACTGCTCGGGAATCTCTATTCGATCGTGCACGTAGCCTCGAATGCCATCTTCTGCGAACCACATCGTGACCGGATGCACTGGCGCACCCGTCATGATGCTCAGCAGTGCCGGGCCCGCAGGCAGCGAAGCGCGTTCTCCGAAAAAGTCGACTTCAACCCCGCTGCGACTGAGATCGCGATCGCCGAGGATCGCTACCAGTCCGCCACCTCGGAGTCGTTGAGCCAAAGTCTCAAGTACGTCCTCATCACCGTGTCCCAGCACCTCAATCCCCATGGAACTACGCAGATCCAAGAATTGTTGAAAGAGCCCTTCTGGCTTTAATCGCTCGGCCACTGTGGTGAGTCCGCCGTACCGAAGTGCACCCCAGGCCCCTGCTTGATCCCAGTTGGCCATGTGGCCGGGAACCATGATGATGCCGGTTCCCGAAGCCATCGCGTCATCCATGATCTCGACGCGCTCAAGCACAAAGTTCTCAGCGATCCGAGCGCGGTCCCAATCGGGCAATCGAAAAGTCTCGCAGTAGTAGCGCATGTAACTGCGCATCCCGGCCCGGCTGCGCTCCCGCAATTCTTGTGGACTGGCTTCGGGATGCACTCTTCGCAAGTTCGCTTCGAGCTGCACCACCCCACCAGCCCGCCGCTTCCATAACTGGTCAGCCAGCACATCGAAGGATCGATAGGCAGCGCGTTCTGGCATTCGCCTGACTACATTCCAGCCTGCAGAAAAGACAAACTCAGTTGCCGCGTCTTGGGCGCTGTCACGTAGCGACTGTGAACCATTCGGGCCGGCCTTACTCACCTGCGCCGCTCCACAATTGACCGCGAACGTTGACCATGCGCTGAATGATGGTGATCACACCGAGGATGCCGAGCACCCACAGCGCGCCGGCAAGAACATACGGAACACCAAACCCGGCGAGAAGCACTGCAGCCATGCCGATGATGAGGCGCTCTGCTCGTTCGGCGATACCCACGTTCGCGGTCGCCCCCACTGCTTCGGCACGAGCCTTGGCATACGAGGTGACTTGCCCCGTCACCAATGCCAGCAATCCGCCAGCCACCACCCAGATTTGGTCATTAAGGGCGCCCCATACGACGAGACTGCCAAATATCGCTCCATCGGCGACTCGGTCCAATGTCGCATCGAGGAAATTGCCCCAAGGACCGCTAGTGCCCTGCATTCGCGCCATGGTGCCGTCGAGCAGGTCACTGATAGCGAACACCGCAATCAACACCACGCCGAGGATGAATCGACCTGTCGAGAAGCAGACGATGGCGCTGATGGAAGCACCTGCGGTCCCTACGAGAGTGACCACATCTGGGCTGATGCGACATTTGATGAGAAACCGGGCGGGCGGGTCGATGACGACACTGGCCACCTTGCGTGCGGCCGGATTGTTGAGCATCGCTCTCCTCGTGGTCCCTCGGCACGACGAACGCCGTGCGCGCTGATGAGGTCCTCGGCAATGTTACCGTCACGCCGTGCTGACCCGATGGACGAGCAAAGTTGATTCTGGCCCCCGAGCCATCGCCCTCATAGCGCCCACCACCGAGCTTGAGGACGCTTTCCTCGATCAGATCTGTGCTGGTCAAGGCAACCGGCGAACGGATCCCGAGGGCTTATGCACCTGGATAACGCTAGGCGGGCACGATCTCTGCCTCGTCCGAGCACGTGGAGCCAATCCCATCGGATGGGGGTGCAGCGCCGTGATCTTGACCTTTAACTCAGCTGAGGGAATCGATGGCTCCAGCATCGAGCGCTGGGCGGCTGCTCTCGAGTCGGGGCTTCCCGGGTTGGCTTTCGTGGCGGGATTAGAGAATCTTTCATCGGATTTCGACGAGAGCGCTGCGGTCATCCGTCGAATCAGCGAAACTCATGTGCCTGCCGAGCCGATCGTTGCAC
>JANQZS010000067.1:20898-24113 GCA_030728405.1 Candidatus Nanopelagicales bacterium
CTCCTGGCCGATGATGAATCAGTCGCCGGGTTCCTCGATCTCTTGGGTATGCGCATCTGGCTAAATGAAAATGGACAGGAAGTCGAACGCCACTGCGATCCCGAACACCTGTCTGTCACTTCCGAGGCTCGTGAACGACTCATGGAATCAATCCTGTTGGCTACTACAGATGATGCCGCGGTCATGCGGGCGATCGATGAAAGTTTGGACCCGGTCAGCATCAGCGCCCTTTTGGTGAATTCGGTTCGGGCAGGTGAGCTCGTTCCGATTCTTGGCTGGGGAGCAGAGACAGGTGCATCGATCGCTCGTGCCGCAATCGCCGAACTGATTTCAGGTGGCCCAGGAAACCTCTTGCCGGACGTAATGTCATGCACAGGCGAACCGACTGAGCCGCTCTCCATGAGTCACGCGGACTTTGCCACCGCGGTGAGCACTCACGCTTTCCGCGTGTGGAGTGGATCATTCGCGACGAATACCAGCGTCACAATCGGCTGCGACGGTAGCGAAGTTTTAGTGATGGACGACGCATCTTCAGCAATTGCTGGTCACATTACGTTGACGAAACAACCGCTTCCAGCAGCAGCGCGCGCAGGAATAAGTAGCGCCACAATCACGCTCACCCTAATGGCGGATTGAGCCTAAAAAGCTAGGCTTTATTCCATTCAGCTTCAAGAAGTTCGCGAGTGTCTTCAAGTAATTGCGGAATCACTTTCGTACCGCCGATTATCGGCATGAAGTTGGTGTCGCCGCCCCAGCGTGGCACCACATGCTGGTGAAGATGCGCAGCAATCCCAGCCCCAGATGATGCGCCTTGGTTCATTCCAATATTGAACCCGTGCGCGCCTGAGAGGCTGCGGAGAACCTTCATCGACTTCTGGGTGAATGCCGCGAGTTCAACAACTTCTTCATCGGTGAGTTCGGTGTAGTCGGCAACGTGCCGATACGGACAGACCATGACATGGCCTGAGTTGTACGGATACAGATTCAGCAATGCGAAGACGTGCTCGCCCCGAGCGAAGACCAGTCCCTCTTCAGCCGATGCACCCGGTGCTCTGCAAAACGGGCAGTCATCTCCCGAATCAGAGTGCAGCGGTTTTCCCTCGCCCTTGAGATAGGACATCCGGTGCGGGGTATACAGCCGATCCCATGCCTGCGTCATGGCGACTCGTCAGACCTGAATCCGGGAATCAATTGCTGCAACGATTTCTTCGATCGCCTCAGCAATAGGTACCTGGTTCTTTTGGCTGCCGTCCCGGTAGCGAAATGAGACAGCACCCACAGCCGCATCGTCATCTCCGGCGATCAGCATGAACGGCACTTTCTGCTTTTGTGCATTGCGAATTTTCTTCTGCATGCGGTCATCGGAGGAATCAACTTCAATCCGAATACCGTGTGCACGCATTTGCTCGGCAACGCCTTCGAGGTAGTCAACGTGTGCATCAGAGATCGGGATTCCTTCTACCTGAACGGGCGCTAACCAAGGTGGGAACGCACCCGCGTAGTGCTCAAGCAGGACAGCAAAGAAGCGTTCAATGGATCCAAAGAGTGCGCGGTGCACCATGATGGGCCGCTGCTTGGTCCCATCAGCACCTTGATATTCCAGATCAAAACGCTGTGGCAGTTGGAAGTCGACCTGGATCGTGGACATCTGCCAGGTGCGACCAATCGCATCCTTGGCTTGGACGGAGATCTTTGGGCCGTAAAAGGCCGCGCCACCCTCGTCGAGAACCAGCTCTAGATTTTGCTTCTCGGCAGCTAACCGGAGGAATTCAGTGGCAACTTCCCATTCCTCATCAGTGCCAACGCACTTCTCAGGATTCTTGGTTGACAGTTCCAAGTAGAAATCTGTGAGTCCGTAGTCGCGCAGTAAGCCCAACACAAAGTCCAGCAGGGAGTTCAATTCCCCGGGCAATTGCTCAAGGGTGCAATAAATATGGGCATCGTCTTGAGTGAAGCCGCGGGCGCGGGTCAATCCATGGACCACGCCGGACTTCTCGTAGCGATATACGGTGCCGAATTCGAAGAGACGCAACGGGAGTTCACGATACGAGCGTCCACGAGCGGAGAAGATCAGATTGTGCATCGGGCAGTTCATCGGCTTGAGGTAGTAATCAGCACCTTGCCGTTTCACCTGCCCATCGGGGTGGTACTCGGCATCAAGGTGCATCGCCGGATACATGCCATCCGCATACCAGTCAAGGTGACCAGACTTCTCAAACAGCGCACCTTTCGTGATGTGCGGCGTATTGACGAATTCATACCCTGCTTCTTCATGACGCTTGCGGGAGTAGTCCTCCATAACGCGGCGAACGATTCCGCCCTTCGGGTGGAATACCGCAAGACCTGAGCCAACTTCTTCAGGGAATGAAAACAAATCCAATTCAGAACCGAGCTTGCGGTGATCGCGCTTCTCGGCCTCGGATAAGAACTCCAAATAGCTTCGAAGTTCATCTTTACTTGGCCACGCTGTTCCATAGAGCCGCTGCAAAGATTCCTGTTTCTGATCACCCAACCAGTACGCGGCCGATGAACGCATAACCTTGATGGCGTTTTGTGGAATGTAGGACGTATCGGGAACATGCGGGCCACGACACAAATCACTCCAACATGTCTCCCCCGTCTTCGCATCGACGTTGTCATAGATCGTGAGTTCGGCTCCGCCAACTTCCATCACGTCAGGGTTAAGGACCTCCGCACTCGAGTGGGAGCCAATCAGACGCAACTTAAAAGGCTCATTCGCGAGCTCAATAATTGCGTCCTCGCGTGAGACGACCCGTCGACTGAATCGCTGCCGAGACTTGATGATGTTGACCATCTCTTTTTCAATGGCCTCTAAATCCTCGGGCTTGAAAGGCTCTGGGACTTCAAACTCGTAATAGAAACCATCTGAAATCGGTGGACCAATACCCAGTTTTGCCGCCGGAATCAGTTTCTGTGTTGCCTGCGCAGCAACATGCGCCGCGGAGTGGCGAAGGATTGCCAGGCCCTCGGGAGAGGAAACCGAGACTGCTTCGACCACATCTGAGTCGATCACTGGGGTATCGAGGTCTCGGGTCTCACCGTTTATTCGGGCAGCAACGATCTCTCTACCGGTCCCAAGCCGCTCGGCCGCAGTCGTGGACACGGTGACTCCTAAGCGCTCAAGGGAGGAAACGGACATCTTCGGTGGGCGATACTGGGTTCGAACCAGTGACCCCTCGCGTGTGAAGCGAGTG
>JANQZS010000068.1:0-226 GCA_030728405.1 Candidatus Nanopelagicales bacterium
TCACAGTCTCCACCGATATTTTGGGTATGAGTCCCTTCGTCATCACATTGGTGGCACTAACCATCGTTTGGTGGCGGCAACAACGCCATGGTGGCGCTGGTGTTCCTCGAGCCCTCGGATTGCCATATGAACGAGAATCGCGGATCTAACGTTGGTTCTCGGGAGTGCAGAAGATTCGATTCAATGTTGTTGAACAAGACGAAACTGCTACCCGTGACGGTATTGC
>JANQZS010000068.1:236-4479 GCA_030728405.1 Candidatus Nanopelagicales bacterium
GCCGAGTTGTGGTTTGAATCCCAAGAAGCATTCATTGCGGCTTACGCTACTGAGATTGGTAAGGCTGTTGCCGCGGATTCGATGGCGCATCTCGCTAGTCGGGTTCGTATGTTCACCGAAGAAGTGAATGTTTTCGGCTAGACCGGGCGTAGATCCAAGCCCGTGATGCCGTCGAAATCCTGAGCATTGCGCGTATACAACGGAAGATCATGAGCAAGTGCGGTAGCAGCGATGAGTGCGTCGAATGCGCGGGCCTGAGTCTTTCGCCCTGATTGACGTAAGCACCCGGCGACAATCGCAAACCTTCGCGCGCACGCAGCATCAAAAGGCAGTGGATCAAAGGTTGCCTCTGTTTGTTGTAGAACGAGTTGACGCATCGCTCGTTCCTGAGCGTTTATTGACACCTCTGGGCCAACACTTAATTCAGCGAGCGTGATGACGCTGATAGTGGGGGATGCGGGGAGATCTGCTGCCGTGAGATTCGGTAACTCGATCACGACGCTGGTATCTAAGATCCCCACAGAAGTTGCCTCCGAAGGTGAACGTGTCACGGTTTCATTCCCAGGTTCGAGTCAAGGCTTGGATCAAGAACCTGGTCTAAGTCACGACGCAAAGATTTGGCATCAATGCTCGGGATGTTTTTCCAGCTTTCCAATAAGGCTGCGGCACTGAGTCGAGGTTGTGGAAAGGGCGTCAGTAGTGCAACAGGGGAACCATCACGGGTGATCGTCATGGTTTCACCACCTTCCACTCGATTTAAGATCTGCCCACCGTAGTTGCGCAAGTCACGCACCGAAACCTCGTTCATAAGGCCAGTGTATCACCGGTGATACAAGCATCACTCTGTGGACAACTCGCTGAATTTGGCGTTGAGGTGATCACGCAATAGAACGACACTGGTCGTAAAGATAGAAGCGTCCACGCGTCACCGTGTTCGACAAACAGCTCCCATATGTGAAGCGAAAAGGGATTATCGCCCGTTAAATGACGAGCGCGGTATTGGCTTCCAAAGGCCGATATCAATCCTCGAAATAAACTCCCTCCTAGCAAGTTGTTGTCCACATCGCGCGACCATTTCTCCGATCAGGAATGATGCCCATATGGATCGCCTTGCTGACCAATCCCTGAGCGCAGCGACCTTTACCGACCAAGCACTAGGACCGTTACCAGCGCGAGCTTCGGTTGTCATTGTCGGTGGCGGGATCGTCGGGTCGAGCATTGCCTATCACCTTGCTAAGGCGGGTGTAAATGACGTGCTATTGGTTGAACGCAATGTGTTAACGAGTGGAACCACATGGCACGCGGCTGGGCTAATCGCTCACGCGCGAGGTTCGATAGCACTGACCGAACTCGCGAAATACGGGCCTACGTTGTACTCGACACTACAAGACGCCACAACCATTGATGTCGGACTCACCCAACCTGGCTCGATCAGTGTTGCGCGCACACCCGGCCGAGTAGATGAACTTCTTTATGCAGCAGATGTCGCCAACCACTGCGGTGTAAGGACTCAGATACTCACCCCAGAAAACATCGCTCAATTGTGGCCTTTGGCATCAACAGATGGAATGTTGGCGGGGCTTTTCTTCCCTGACGACGGTTACGTAAATCCTGGATATGCGGCGATTGCTATGGCGCAAATGGCCCATGACCATGGGGTGATGATCCGCGAGAACGTGACAGTGCTGGAGGTGCTTGCCGACCGCGGAATGGTTCACGGCATTCGAACAACACATGGTGATGTTGCGGCAGACACGGTGGTGTTGGCCTGTGGCTTGTGGAGCCGCGATCTCGGCGCAACGGTGGGTGCACACATTCCGCTCTATGCAGCCGAGCATGTGCATGTTCGCTCCCATGCAATACCTGGCGGCGTCGAAGGACTCCCCGTGCTCCGGGATGTCGACAACAGTTACTACATCCGCACCGAGCTTGATCAACTCCTCGTGGGTGCGTTCGAACCAAAAGGTCTGCCCCGTGCCTCCTCAGAAATTGATGCGACCGGCTTCGCCATGTTCGATCCGAACTGGCCGCACTTCGACCCGATTCGACACAAGGCCGAATCGACGGTTCCAGCATTAGTTGACGCCGGCTACGACAGATTCATTAACGCCCCGGAGAGTTTTACGCCCGACACCAACTTTCTACTCGGTGAGAGCGCAGAAGTACAGCGATTATTCGTCGCAGCAGGAATGAACTCCCAAGGAATCATCTACGCCCCGGGTGTGGGGAGGGCACTGAGTTCCTGGATCACCTCCGGTGCACCGGATTTCGATTCAGCTTCCGTCGACATTCAACGTTTCTCCCGGCACCAAAGCAACCGTCACTACCTCCACACGCGAACCCAAGAGAGTCTTGGCCGGTTGTATGGAATGCATTGGCCCCACTATCAAGCAGTGAGCGCCCGTGGTGTTCGACGCACTCCGCTGCATTCATCGCTCACCGAACGCGATGCTCGCTTTGGGGAAATCAATGCAATGGAACGAGCGAACTGGTTCGGTGGAGTACGCGTCGAGGACTCCTACTCCTATGGCCGACCGAGGTGGTTCGAACAAGTTGCGAGTGAGCACAGATGCACGCGCGAAAAAGTTTCCTTGTTCGACCTCAGTGCATTCTCAAAGTTCGAAATTGTTGGAGCCGATGCTAAGGCGCTGTGCCAACGTGCGGCCACAGCAAATTTAGATGTTCCTAACGGGCGCATTGTGTACACACTTTTCCTCAACAACACTGGTGGTATTGAGTTAGACGGGACCATAACTGCTCTGTCAGCAACACGTTTCTTGGTCGTGACTCCGTCAACGAGTCACACCAAGGCATTGGCGTACCTGAATCGGGTTGCTCAAGACTTTTCAGCTCAGGTGGTTGACGTCACTTCTTCGCTGGCAACGATCGGGGTCATGGGTCCGCGCAGTCGTGAACTTATGTCGCGAGTGTCTCCGGCGGATTGGTCAAATTCAGCCCAACCCCTCTACACCTCGCGTGAGGTTGAGATCGCCGACGGTTTCGCGTGGGTCTTACGCCTGAGCTACGTGGGGGAATTGGGGTACGAGATCTATGTACCAGCGGATTTGGCCGTCAATGTCTATGACGCACTGTGGGAAGCGGGTCAAGATCTTGGTGTGCAGCCGGCAGGCTTCTTCGCGCTGGATTCACTACGACTTGAAAAGGGATACCGACACCTCGGGCACGACATTGGCCCGGCCGATAACCCCTTTACTGCTGGTCTGGCCTTCGCTGTGGATCTGAACACCGAGGTTGAGTTCATCGGTGCCAACGCTCTTCGGGCGATTGATCGCGCAGCGCTTTCTCACCGAGTAGTTCATATAGCTCTTGAGGATCCTGATGTCATGCTGGTGCACGATGAAACGATCTTTGTAGGCGATCTTCCCGTTGGCCGCCTCACGAGCGGGGGTTACGGACACACCCTCGGACGATCTGTCGGTATCGGGGTGATTGAGCGGGGTGTTGCATTGGATTCGCAATTCACCCTGCGTTGTAAGGGGCAGATGTTCCCCATAACTGTCTCGACGAAACCATTCTACGATCCAGGAAATCACCGAATGCTCGATGAAGAAGAGACTGGGAGTTGGCATGTCAACACATGATGTTGTTGTGGTTGGTGCTGGCCTTGCCGGACTCAGCGCCGCCCGGGATTTAATGAACGCTGGACTGGACGTCGTTGTTCTTGAGGCTCGGGCGCGGCCAGGTGGTCGTGTCGAACAAACCACCACCCCAGATGGACGACTCATCCAATTAGGTGGCGAGGTCATAGCCGATTTTCATACCTCCTACCGAGAACTTGTCGCCGAGTTGGGATTAACCATCGTGCCGAGTTTCACCGACAGCCCCGGCGAATCAACGTGGTTGATGCGTGATGGATTATTTCTGGGTGAAGAAATGCCATGGATGTCCGACACTGATCGCTATTTATACGAGCAGCTCAATTCAGCATTCGCTGCCCTGGCAGCGACGGTTGATCCGGACAACCCATGGGCTCACCCCGATGCACAAGCACTTGATCACATATCCGTCGGACAGTGGTTGCGCTCAGAAGGAGCAACGCCGCAAGTGCTGCGAGCCATGGAATTACGAGCTTTCGGCTTAGCCGAAGATTCAATCGAACGTCGGTCACTGCTCGCAGATCTTCGCAAGGAATCAGCCGCGGGTGCCCACGGGTTCTACGACTACGACGTTTGGGAGAACTCCAAAGTCCTGGAGGGTTCAGCCACCGTGGCGCTTCTCATGG
>JANQZS010000069.1 GCA_030728405.1 Candidatus Nanopelagicales bacterium
TTCGTGGCAAATCCGTGGCACGCGTTAGTCGTTCCCCCTACAACTGCATGCCACCAGGTATTCCTGTTTCCTCACAACTCTTCATCCTCATCCTCGACTTCCTCACAAACGACCGGGTTTCCTAAACCTTGTGGCGGAGGTTCGAATCCTCTCGGGGCCACCAACTTTTTCCCCTTGCTGACGTGGGGCCTTATGAAGGGCGGTCGAGCCGGTGCCTGCGACTCTTGGATGCCAGTCACATCTGAGTCACTTTCCTCCACCTGGACGAGGAGTTCCATCCGGTCGGCGACGATGTCAAGCCCACGATCCGGACCGGGTGGACTGACGTAGTTGACGTGATAACCCATCGCCTTGAGCAGCGCTGCTACCAAGTCCTGGAACTCGTACGGGTTCATATTGTCAATGAACGTTGTGATTTCGGTCCAGGCGGCTTTTTCAGCCTCTTCGCGCGTGGTGACCGGTGTCAGAGCGTCCTCGTCATCGACTTCGTCAGGCTTTGCTGCCTCGGGACGGGACGTGACCCACGATCTTCCATCTCGCCTTTAGCTTGACGCGAACCATCTTCGATGCTCACCCAAACGACTGTCGGCTCGTTACGGGACAATTAATCTTGCTGTCGCTGAAATAACTTCTTCTGGATCAGGTAGATCAAGGTTCTCCCGGAAGGTCAGGTGTTCCGCACTCGCACCTAGACGTCAGGGCATGATGGACTCAATCAGATGCACGTTCAGCACGAGAGTAAGGAGTTCCATGCGCAAGTCAAGACCCACTTCGCGTAGCGAGCATCCCACCACATCCCGGTATGACGCTTCGTTCCGAAACGATGCTGTCCGGCGAGTGACCGTCGACGGCGAGACTCAAGTGGTCGTAGCGCGCGAAATGGGCGTGGGTGAGAGCACGTTGCGTCGATGGGTCGCAGACTGGCGAGTAAGCCGACCGACGGATAGCCCCCGGGCGGCCCCTCGCACGATTTCTCATGGCCGACATGAGTTGGTCGAGGCAGCCGTGCGGGTGGTCTCGCGCGGTGGACTAAAGGCAATGACCTACCGGTCTGTCGCTGCTGAGGCAGGCATGTCCCACGGGCTGGTGCGGCACTACTTCGGAAATCTGGACGAACTGCTTGTGGTCGCGATGGAAGACGTCGTGACGCGGATAATGGAGTCGGCGGGCATGCTCTCGCCATCCTCTGATGTGGCGGACTTCTCCCTAGGGCTTGAGGAGTCGGTGGAGCGGGATGCCGAGTCCCAGGCGTTCATCTCGGAGATGGTGGTTCAGGCCCGCCGGCAGCCTAAACTCCGACCCCTGGTGGCTCACATGTACGAGGCGTTCCGTGAGTCAACCAGGGTGCAGCTGCAACAGCGAGGTCTCGGTGACGATCCCGCACTGGCCGCGGTCGTTTTCGCGGCCTTGGATGGGTTGGTCTTCCAGCAGTTGGCACTGAATGACCCCGCCACCACGCGAAGGGCCCTAAATCGGCTGAACGAGGTGCTGGCGATCCTGCGACACAGTCAGGTTTAGGGCAGGCGCTTCGCTTCCGGGTGCCTGACCACGGGCGCTGCGCGACCAGGCAGATGCGGCGCGCCCCCGGCATGAAGCCGCTTCTTGTAGGCAAGTGCCGCGAGAGTCTCGAACACCACGCGGTGCGCATTGTTGACCGTGACGTCAGCGTGGTCGAAAGGCGGTGAAACCTCCATGACGTCCAGCGCTACGAGAGGTGTCTCGAGCGCGATGCGCCGCACAGCATGTAGTAGTTCGATGGGGCTCATCCCGCCTGGCTCGGGCGTGCCCGTCCCGGGGGCATGGCTCGGATCGAGTACGTCGATGTCCACGGAGAGATAAACGGCAGCGCAGTTCGCGACCATGCGATCGATGACCAAGTCGAGTACCGCGTCGATGCCAGATTCGCGGACGTCCTCCATGAGGAACCATCGACCACCCTGGGACGCGACGAACTCGAAGTCCTCGGGAGGTGGCCAGTATCCGCGCAGGCCGATCTGCTCAAAGTGACCTTCCTTGAGTGCGCCCGACTCGAGCAGGTGCCGCATGGGCGTCGCGTGAGAGGCGAGGTTGCCGTCGAGATGCGTGGCGGCATCGGCGTGGGCGTCGAAGTGGATCAGGCCGATCTCACCCCATCCGTACGTCTCAGCCACGGCAGAGGCGGTGGGCCAAGTGATCGAATGGTCACCGCCGAGGAAGACAGTGAACGGAACGGCCTGGGCGATCCTCCGCGCCGCCAGCCGAGCATTGGTGTGCGAGATGTCCGTCATTCCGTGCGGGCAATGCACGTCGCCGGCGTCCACCACTGAAAGCCATTCAGTGATGTCGACGCCCAGTGAAAGGTGGTGGTAGCCGGAGGTGAAGGCCTGCGATCGCATGGCTCGCGGTCCAAATCGGCAGCCGGGACGGTTGGCTGCCGAGTTGTCGTAAGGAACACCGAGCACGGCGACGTCGGCTGCATCCGGGGCAAGCTCCTGCCAGGGCACGTGGGGGAAGCCGCCGAAGGTGGGGATCCCCGCGTAGGGGGCCATGCCATCGACATAGTTGCCCGAGAATTCGTGATGGGCGCCCACCGCTACATCACCTCTTCAGCGAGATCAGCCAGCGCCTCTGGGCTTAGTGAACGCCTCCGGAGCGCATAGAGGCCAACGCCGAGCAGGAACGCCACGATTGCTGTCGAGGCCAGCAGTAGCGCCTCACCCTTGGGCGTAGCCACCAGGACGTCTAGATTCGCCACGATGTTGTATAGGACCACTATCAGGATCAATCCCGACAACACCGGTGCGATCGTGGTATTCCACGCTCGCCTGTCAACGTATGGGTTGCGACGGAAGTACACGATGATTGCAACGGCCGTGAGGATGTACACGGTAACGATCGAGACGACCGCGATGCCCGATCCCCAGAAGAAGACGACGAGGATGGGATCGGAGTTCGTGATGACCGCAAGAATGATGAGGGCGAGGGCTGTGCCAGTCTGCAAGAACGAGGACATGTACGGAGTACCGTGGACGTTGGTGCGTGAAAGGATCTTGGGGAAGATGCCGTCACGCGCGAGGGTGTACTGGTAGCGAGCGATTCCGTTGTGGAACGCCAGCGTGCACGCAAAGAGGGACGTGATGACGAAGATGCTCATGATGTCGGGCGCCCAAGGGCCCAGGTACGTCGCACCGGCGTTGAATACGTATTGCGCGGGGTCACCCGATTGCAACGAAGCAGCCGCTGCATCGATAGCGTTCGACGGCCCGTATCCGACGATGAGCATCCAGCCGGTGAATGCAAAGAATGCAGTGATCATCGCAATAGAGATCACCGTCGCTCGCGCTACTGCCTTCTTGGGATTACGCGCCTCCTCACCGTAGATCGCTGACGCCTCGAACCCGAACATCGACGCGAAGGCGAACACCAGGCCGATGATGGCAGCGCCAGAAACGAGGCCGATTGGCGACCAGACCTCTGAGACAGCGAATCCCTCGCCGGCGCCACCTCTTATCAAGATCGCGAATGCCATGACCAGCATGACGGTCCACTCCAGGACCATCACAACCAGAAGAACCTTCGTGCCCACCTCAATCTTCAGATAGCCGAATATCTGCACTAGGGCGATGAGCCCAATCGTCGCGACATACCAAGGCATCTCCACCCCCCACCAGCTATTGATCGTCCCGGTGAAAACCACACCGAAGAACCCGTACGCGGCGATCTGGATCATCGTGTACGCCCACAGAGCCAAGCCCGCGGCTCCCAAGCCCATCGGAATCCCGAGACCTCTCCCGACGTACGCGTACAGCGCGCCCGCGTTTGTCACCTGGCGCGACATGGCGACGAAACCGATTGAGAAGAGCAGCAGGATCGCACCCACGGCGACGTACGCGAGTGGAACCCCAAGGCCGTTGCCCAAGACCATCGCGCTCGGCACCGCTCCGGTCAGACCGATTAGCGGACTCGCGACAGAGAGAACTAAAACCACAATCCCGAACGTCGAAATTGCGTTGCGGGTTAGGGCCGTATTGCGCTCGGGCGTTTTGGTGGGATTGGACACGGAACCTCCTAGGGTCAACTCCAGGCGCACCGCCTAAAGTGAGCACAGTATGATACATTTGTATAGTCCAGTCAATAGCGAGGAGTAGGGTTCTTGGCGACAGCGCAAAGTGGCCGCCCATGGCCTATGCAACATGCATCGCAAGCGAGCAACGAAAGCAAACCTCAAGGCAGGCACTGCCGGAAATTAGGGGCAGTTCCTCGGCGGCATATCTATGTATATTCAAGTAACAGAAGTTAAGACCCTCGGGTCAAGCCTGATACTGCGTTGATTCGATCTTCCT
>JANQZS010000070.1 GCA_030728405.1 Candidatus Nanopelagicales bacterium
TGATCAGCACGAACCCGCGCGAGAGATCAAGCTTGAATGCAAAAGCGACGATCGCAACCGCCGCAAAAACACCAGCGGATGCGGTAACAACGCGTTTGAATTCCTCGGAACCGACGCCGAGTATCCGGGTGTCGTAGGCGCCCACCACTGCGAGCGCTGCGAGCCATGCGAATACAACGATGAGGGCGAAGAATACGTAGGTGCTGTCGGAGATGTCGAGGTTGTAGGGGATCGTCCAGCGCAGAACGAAACCGATGATCGCGGCGCTCGTTACCGCGAGCACATCCCAGATGGCGGCTCGAGTTGCGTACACGCGCAACGGATCGCGCTGCTGACGCGGGCGGTCGCGGTGATCAGTCGTGGCCCAGCCCTGTTCCTTGTGAACATCACGGGCGATCCGGCGCCACTGACCGGTATCGGTTGCAGGGTCAAAGTCGGGATCGTCCTGCGGAAGCGGAGTCAGCTGTGCGGGGCTCTGGTCATCTAGTGACACTGTCCACCCCTTCCGAATTGACCCATCGCGTTCATGACACCTTTCTGCGAAGGTGCCCGGCAGCCACGGTACCAGCGCAAGACGAGTGAAACCCCCTCATGGGCTGAGGGGGTTTCACTAAATTGGGTCAAAACAGGTGCTCTATTGCAGGTAAACGCGAACCGGCACCTCGGTAAGAGTGATCTCGGTGCCAGGTGCTGCCTCAGTGCAGGTTGCCAGCGGATCACAGACCAACTGCGAGTTCTCTGGGGTTGTGTAGGCAGCCTCACCAGTTTCGGCCCAGGCAACTACCCAACTGGTGCCATCGCGGCTGAAGTCACAGGTCACAGCGTTACCGGTTTCAGTGCAACCGTTAAAGCTCGCTCCGACAACCCAGTTATCGACGGCAAAGAAGCCCTGCTCGGCATCAGTTCCGGCGAAAGCCTGCACGCCGAGGAACGGAATCGGACGCAGCGACCAGATGTACCAGTAGGAGCGATCGATGCCGTAGCGGAGATCGTCGATGTAGGTACGCACCACGAATCCTGCTGCGCGAGCACCGGTGATCTCGGTTCCGGGGATATCGCCAGGACCCGCGAGGCCGTAGTTGAGTTCGGTGTCCCACAACGGTAGATCGGGGGCACCGGCTGCGGTGAGTGCATCCTGGGTTGCTTTGATCAGCGCACCGCGTGCAACCGGGTCACCTGAGCCATCGGGGTAGGTGTGCACTGCGAAAACGTCGACGGGCCAACCAAGTGCGCCGAGCTCCTTCAAGTACTCCGGGAAGAAACGATCAAAAGCGCGGGCGAGACGGGTTGATGGAGAAGCTGCAACAACGAGCGCCTCAGGATCGTTCGCCTTGATGATGTCGTAGGCGCGCTTGGTGAGTTCAGCCATTTCCGCGGGGGTGCCGTTGTAGAAGTTAGCGAGGTTCGCTTCATTCCAGATTTGGTAACTGGTGATGCGGCCCTTGTAGCGAGTCACAACAGCTTTGACCCACTCATCCCACGCAGCGAGATCTTTTGGTGCACTCGCTGCACCGGGCTGCGGGTAATCCTCGGCGTTGACCTCTTTGGCGTTCCACTCCGGCGTGGTGCCGAGCACATACATGATGTCAGTCATGCCCTTGGAGGTTGCGTTCTCCAAAGCGCCTTCAAGGTTGTCCCACTTGAACTCACCGGGAGCAAGCTCGATCTGCGACCACGCGGTTCCGTTGTCCCACAGACGAAGGGCACCGAAAGGAGCCGACGCCCACGCGCCACCTTCAACACCTTCAATGTGCAATCCAACGATCGCAGGCTGGATCGCGTTCGGATCCACCACAACGTCAGCGGTTGCTTCCGTTGTCGCGGCCGCATCACCATCGGTGCTGCCACCGCCGCACGCGGTCAGAGCGAGGGCTAGAGCCGACAGTCCAGCTACAGCTGCTACTGCCCGCTTTGATTGAGTGCGTTTCTCGCTGCGGTGCCGAACCATAGGGGCATGCTTCCAATCGTCACTGTGGAACCGGGAACCACCGGAGTGCAAGAGTTCAGAGCATCGCACTGCACGGTGGCGCTTGCCGGCACAGTGTACGTTCCGCCGGACTTTCCTGACCACACCACGACCTCAGGGTCGTTGTTATCGCCCAATTGGCAGACATTGACCGATCCCGCGGTGCAGCTGTAGTAAGAACCGGTGATCCAGTTCTCTGCGGTCTGGTACCCAACGGCACCGGGGGTGCCATCCTGGAAAGTGATGCCCAGAAGGTTATTTTGTGGGTACCAGTAGTACCAATACGCACGGTCAACCCCATAGACCAGGTTGTCCAGATAAGTCTGAGCGGTCCACGCAGCTGCAGTCGCGCCGGTGATCTGGCGACCGGGAATTGAGCCTGGGCCCTTGATGCCGTAGTTGACTTCGGTGTCCCAGAGTTCCTTGCTAACTGGGACCTTTGCCTTCTTCATGTCGGCGAGGACCTGCAAGATCGCGTCAGCACGATCTGCGGGGGTACCCGTGCCGGACGGGTAGCCGTGGAAGGAGATGACGTCGACTGGCCACTTCAACTTCTTGAGTTCTTTCATGTATTCCGGAAAGAATTTCTTGTAGGACTTCTCGAGGCGAACCGTGCTGCTCGCGGCCACGACCTTCGCAGTGGGGTCGTTCTTGCGGATGATCTTGTAGGCCTGCTGAGTCAACTGGGCCATCTGCTTAGGAGTGCCCTCCCAGAAAGTGGCCAGGTTCGCTTCGTTCCAGATTTGGTATGAATCGATGCTGTCGCCATAACGCTGGGTGACAGCAGTGACCCACTTCTTCCAGTCCTTCATATTGGGCATCGATGCTGCACCCTTGTACGGATACTTGCCCTGCTTGGTATTTGTTGCGGCCCACGTGGGGGTTGAACCCAAAACGTAGAGAGTCGGTGCGCCTTGTGAGTTCGCGTTGCTGATCGCGGCATCAAGCCCGTTCCACCAGTACAGGTTCTTCTTCTGCTGCACCTGACCCCAGGCCACGCCTGAGTCCCAGAGCCGGATTGCGCCGTAGGTAACGCCGGGGTCTTCACCATTCGCAATTGCCGGCACGTGCATGCCGAACTGGGTGGTGGGCACGGGCCCATCTGCCATGGCTGCAGGGGAGATCGCGATTGCAGAACCAGCAACGGCAAGAGCGGACAGGGAGGCAATGAGCGCACGGCGCATGGAAAAAGGCCCTTCGAGAGACGGCAACGACTTCTTGATTTCTCTCGACCATAGCCGAGAAAACACCTATTAACGACTAACGACGCCGCAAAACATAAAGGCTCTGGCCATCTGTTTCCCTGCCGTACACGAACCGGTCCACAGCAAGCCCGGCAGATGCGACGTGATCCTCAAAATGGCGACGAGAGAAGCGCGTGCAATGCAGCCGCCCCTTCCAGTCGAACGGGCCATAACCCTCAGGGTTCTCCTCCCAATCCGCGACGCCCTCTTCAACAAAGCAGGTCACGAACGCCCGGCCGTCGGGACTGAGCGCCTCGCCGAGCAGGGTCAGGTAAGCCGGGGTGTCGTCGTCGTTCATATGGGAGAAAACCGAATACGCGTAAAAAACGTCGACGCTGCCAGGCTCTGCAGACAGCGTGCGCTCGGGGGAGCCATCGGGGTTGTAGCGCTCGTTGCTCACGTCGACGAATGTGAACCGGAAGCCGGGCGCCGCAAGATTCGCGTTCGCCCAGTCGATCAATTCCGCCTGCACGTCCACACCGTGGTAGTCCCGCACGCGACCAAAGTGTTCGCGCACACCCACAGCGAGCCGGCCGGCCCCGCAACCCCAGTCGAGCAGGCTCGAATCCGCGTTCAGGTTCGCGTACTTCTCCAGGCGCTTCACATCGCGCACCGCTGTGCGGATGAAAGCGTCGTCGTCCTTGAAATGGGCGCCCCCCATGCGGTACTTGCCAGGAGGAAGCGCCTTCGACGACTTCGCCGTGTTCTTCGAGTTCTTCTTCGCGCCAAGCATGCGCACACCTTAGGTCCAGTAAGGGCAGATCACGGCAATGCATCGGTAAACGGAACTGTGGGGAACAGACCGCATGCCACAATGCACTCGTGCAGAAAATCAACTGGGCGGACTCAACCGTCTATGTGGCCGGCCATAACGGCCTTGTCGGTTCCGGGCTCGTCCGAGCACTCGATGCTAAGGGCGCAGGCAAGATCATTGGCTTCCGGTCCTCTGAACTCGACCTCCGTGATCGCGACGCCACATTCACTGCGATTGCCGAAGCAAAACCCGACATCATCATTGATGCGGCCGCGCGCGTTGGCGGCATCATGGCGAACTCGACCTACCCCGTTGATTTCATGAAAGACAACATGCT
>JANQZS010000071.1 GCA_030728405.1 Candidatus Nanopelagicales bacterium
TACGACCTTCGCTTTCCAGAGGCGATGAGGATTATGGCTCTTCGGGGTGCAGAAGTCATCGCGGTCCCTACGGCTTGGGTCTCGGGATTCGATAAGAGGGTGCCTGCGACGGGGAGAATCGGACAAATTGATGGCGTGGTGGTCCAGGCAAACCTGAATCAAGTTTTTGTGGTGTGTGCCGACACAGTTGGTGTTGTTTCGGACATTGCCTTCTTGGGCAGGTCGGTCGCGGTAAACCCGTTTGGGGAAATCATCGCTGGGCCACTCTCGCCTGACGAAGAAGAGTGTACGATCGTCGACGTTGATGTAGCTGAAGTTTCTGCAGCGCGCCATCGCGGTCTTGGCATAGACCCATTTGCCAACAGGAGAACCGATGTGTATGGCGCGGAATTGGGGTACCAGTACGTGTCGCCCCGTGAAAAGAAGGAGAAATCATGACGCCTACAGCGATAACACACGTTCGCTATGTAGCACTGGGAGTTCGTGACCTGGCTGCACAGGTGGAATTCTACAAGGACGTATGGGGCCTCAGCCCGCGAGAGAGTGACACTGGATTGCAGTATTTTGGTGCACCTGCCACCCAAGATCCGCACATACTTCGGTTACGTGCTTCGGAGTTTGATCGGGTTGATCTCATTTCATTTGCAGTTCCATCTGCGAAGCATGTGGATTCTATGGCAGCAAAGTTGCGTGGTAGCGGCGTGAGATTGATTAGCGAGCCGGGTACTTCTGCAGCGCCGGGTGGCGGATACGAATTCCGATTCTTTGATCACGAAGGCCGCACCATTGAGATCAAGTCTGACGTGGAGATTGTGTCGGCCGTTGAATTGCAGGAACGAGACTGGCACCCTGGAAAACTGTCACATGTAGTAGTCAACTCACCCGATATCGAAGCAGCAGCACGTTGGTACGGAGAGCATCTGGGATTGCAAGTTTCGGATCGACTGGCTGACAGAATGATATTCCTTCGAGGTGACAACAACGTTCATCACACGATGGCCTTTGCCGTTGCGCCACACGTCTCGCTGAACCATGTTGCGTATGAATCGAGAGGCATCGATGAGTACTTAAGGGCATCTGGCCGACTCATTAGATCGGGGCTGCCATGTGTGTGGGGACCAGGACGCCATGGTCCCGGAGACAACACGTTTGCCTACTTCAGCGATCAGTCAGGTTTCGTTGCCGAATACACCACCGCTCTACAGGTTGTTGATCATTGGGAAACATGGAAGCCGCGGGTTCACCCGGTCACCCCTGAATGGTCGGATCAGTGGGGTACCGCAAACATTCGCGACCCAGAGCCTTTTGTGGGGCGCCCAGACCCTGGAGTTCACGACGCACCGCCTGTCTAGCACGGAGATTCCATTCCTACATTGAGAGAGGTGCCATGAAAGTTGAAATTGATACAAAGCTATGCAAGGCGTATGCAAACTGCACTTTTGAAGCACCAGAAATCTTTGAGGTCGATGATGCCACCGGCAAAGCGCACATATTAGATGACGGATCGTTGGAAAATCGTCGTGACGAAGTTGAACGCGCTGTCGACGGTTGCCCTGTAGGCGCAATTAGAATTACCGAGTAGCGAGCGCAACATCTACAAGAAGTTTGCCTGTCGATGCTCGCGATTCAAGTCGCTCGTGCTGGCGGGCAACATCCGACAGTGGCACTTGACTGTCGACATTAATGTGAAGTCTGCCGTCTTCGATTCGATCCATGACCTCTTTGGCGGCTACATTCCACGTCGTAGCATCGCCGATATAGTCCGTACCTCGCACCCGCCTAACGGCCAACGAGCCAGCCGACAGGAGCTCAAGATCCATGGTTGGCAGAGGCCCAGCCGCGGTACCGAAGTACACAACAGTGCCGTGCGCCTTGAGCATCTTCAGATCACGGAGTGCTTGAGCGCCGCCGTTGGCATCAAAAACGAGGTTAACGCCCTCTGGTGCAATCGCTCGAAGATCTTCAATAAGTTGGGCAGAATCGACGATTGCGGCTGTGGCTCCAAGTGCGAGTGGAATGGACCTCTTTGCCTGGCTGCCCACGATGGCTATAACGTGTGCGCCTCGCTCTGTCAGCATCTGGGTGAGCAAGTGTCCGACGCCGCCGGCTGCTGCAAAGACAACCGCGCTGTCTCCCACGTGTACGGGAGCACATTGATATGCGAGATACCACGCCGTCGTGCCTTGCATGAGTCCGGCAGCAGCAGTTTCGCTCGTCACCGATTCAGGAATCGGGACAAAGAATTTCGCTGGTCCCTGTACTTGCTCGGCGTAGCTACCCTGAATTTTCGACCAGGCAACGCGGTCACCGTAGGTGAAGTTGGAAACATCCGTAGCCATCGCGATTACGGAACCCGCTCCTTCTACGCCCGGAATTCGGTTTGCCGGCAGTGGCACAAGACCTTTGCGCTGCATAATGTCCCAGTAGTTCACGCCCACAGTCTCAACGGCAACCCGGATCTCGCCGGGCATCAGTTCGGGCACCTCGGTTTCATTCAATGTCAAAACTTCAGGTCCACCCGGCTGAGTAACGACCACACACTTCATCTGGGTAGTTTGCCATGGTGAGCCGGATCCCTTCTATCGCACTGGTCGCGGCGGCCGGTGGGACGATAATTCAAGCTCGTCTCAATGCGCAGTTGGTGGAAGTAACAAATAATCCACTGGAAGTTTCACTTATCAATCTCAGCGTGGCGGCAGTCGTAGCAAGTTTGGTGGTCCTCCTTGCTCCCAGTCTTCGCGCTTCCTGGTGGGTGCTCATGCGAGCGATCAAGTCGGGGGAACTGCGACCTTGGCAACTCACTGGTGGAGCGCTAGGAGGTTATTACATTGCGATACAAGGAAGTGCCTCTCTTGCTGTAGGCGTTGCCGTCTTCACCATTGCGGTGGTCGCGGGACAAACCGGTACGGCACTTCTAGTAGACCGCCTTGGAATCGGCCCTATGGGCCGCAAAGATGTTTCTGCCGCTCGAATTGCTGCCGCATTGCTCGCTGTGTTAGCAGTTGCTACGGCGGCTTCTGGGCGGACCGGTCGAGCTGATGTCAGTGTCATCGCCATTATTGGAGTTCTCAGTCTCGCAGCGTCGGCCGGCGCTGCGAGCGCTTTTCAACAGGCAGTGAGCGGGAGAGTCGGGGCGGTCACCCGCCACGGCATTACTGCAGCATGGCTGAACTTTGTCATGGGCGCCGGACTCATGGCGGGCGTCGTTGCGCTTGTCGATTTGGCGAGGGGCCCTGCGTGGGCGCCGATCCCGACGGATCACTGGTGGATGCTAATTGCTGGAGTTTTCGGACTCATCTACATCGCGACAGTAACTTGGGTTGTTCGAACCGTTGGGGTGCTAGTAACGTCACTACTTACATTGGTGGGCTTGCTTGTCGGCTCCGTCATCTCGGACGTTGTTGCCCCGACAACGGGGTCGGTCATCACGTGGCAGTTGATCGCGGGCCTTGTTTTGACCTGGTTTGCCGTCATGCTTGCCTCGAAAACCTCGCACAGGTAGGTAAGCCCCTCTTCATCAAATCGAGCCGTATCCGCGACCCGCGGATGGAAAAATCAAGAAAATTCACAAATATGTCATACAAAAGATAAATTTAGGTATAGCGTTTGTTGAGGTTGCACATTCGAAACGAATAGAACAGGGGATCACCATGGATTCAGCAGATCTTGGCACCGAGAGGGGCGGTTCGCAATCTTCGACCAGTCTTGACAAAGGACGGTTGGGGGTCTCTTCGATTTCGGCTTTGGTCATTTCGGCCGTGGCTCCCATCTCAGTACTGGCCGCCGGCATCCCCGTAATCTTCGCGATTCAGGGTGCTGCAACGCCGGCAATCTTCATCATCGCGGGCGCGCTCTACGCAATATTTGTAGTGGGATATGTAGCGATGAGCCGACATATGGTGAACGCGGGTGGCTTTGTTGCATACATTGATCGCGCATTTGGCAAGCGAGCAGCAACTGCCATGGCATATGTGACAGTACTGTTCTATTTCGCTTCGATCATTGCCTTTTATGCAATTTCCGGTGCAGTTGCGGCTGACATTCTTGGCATGTTTGACCAGTACAAGATCATAACTTTTGCCTTCTTGATTCTGGTCGCACTTGTGGGACTTTCAGGGGTTCAGTTGAACGCCCGCGTGCTTCTCATCCTGCTCGCTATTGAGGCGGCGACAATCATTGTTCTCGATGTGGCGCTTGCGCTGCAAGGTGGGCCAGATGGTTTCTCTCTGGCAGGTTTTGATCCAAGTCTCGTATTCGGTGCAGGTTTTGGGGTCGCGTTGCTGTTGGC
>JANQZS010000072.1 GCA_030728405.1 Candidatus Nanopelagicales bacterium
CCAGCGTGGGCCAGGTGTATCCGCGCTCGCTCGACTTTGATGTTGTCAGTGCGCTGGTGCAACTCGCCTCGGCCCCGTCAAACTTCGCAACCACGTTGCGCCTGATGGCCGGTAATGAGGTTGCTACCGAAGGCTTCCGACCAGGTCAAGTCGGATCCTCTGCGATGCCGCACAAAATGAATGCTCGCTCAAGTGAGCGAATCAATGGATTCCATGTGTTGTTGCGCGGCTACCTGAATATGACAGCGGACCTTGCCGGTCAGCAATGGAATGAAGGCGACGTCTCGTGCTCGGTGGTGCGCCGTGTTGCATTGCCCGACTCCTTCTTTGCGATGGATGGTCTTCTCGAAACATTCTTGACGGTGCTCGATGACTTCGGGGTGTTCACCGCGGTGATCGACCGCGAGATCGAGCGCTACCTGCCCTTCCTCGCTACCACCAAGGTGCTGATGGCGGCCGTGCGTGCTGGCGTTGGCCGCGAGGTTGCGCACGAGGCGATCAAGGAAAACGCGGTAGCCGTTGCCTTGGAGATGCGCGAATCCGGGAGAACAGAGAACGATCTACTCGATCGTCTCGCTGCTGATCCGCGCATCGGCATTTCGCGGGCAGATCTTGAAGCTTTGATTGCGACCCCGATGGAGTTCACCGGCGACGCCGGCCGGCAGGTGCGCAAAGTGGCCGAACAGGTTGAAGTCATCACCGCGCGCTTCCCGGAGGCTGCTGGATATCGACCCGGTGACATCCTGTGACCGTGGACACCGATCAGAACTTCCCTCGTTACGGCCTGCCTGCTGAATACGAACACGTCTATTCGGGCAAGGTGCGCGATCTGTTCCGCACACCTGAGGGCCGGTTGCTCTTCGTTGCCAGTGATCGGATCAGCGCTTTCGATTACATTCTTCCGACCGAAATTCCCGACAAAGGCAGAATCCTTACCTCGCTCTCGCTGTGGTGGTTCGACAAACTCTCCGACATCGTTCCGCATCACGTCACTAATGCAGCAGTTCCACCAGAGGTCAAAGGCCGCGCGATGATCTGCATCGAACTCGACATGCTTCCCGTTGAGTGTGTGGTGCGCGGCTACCTCGCTGGCTCTGGCCTTGCTGAGTACCGCGAGAAAAGCTCGATCAGTGGCGTCAACTTGCCGCCGGGTCTCAAAAACGGATCGCATCTTCCTAAAACAATCTTCACCCCGGCCACCAAAGCGGCCATTGGTGAGCACGATGAGAACATCACGTTCGATGAGACCGTGGTGATGATCGGGCAAGAAGAAGCACAAGAACTACGACGCCTCTCACTCGAGATCTACGAACGCGCTGAGCTACTCGTATGGGAGCGCGGTTTGATCTTGGCCGATACCAAGTTCGAGTTCGGCATTGCAACATCTGGCAAACTCGCCGGCAAAATTGTGTTGGCCGATGAGGTGCTCACTCCGGATTCTTCGCGCTATTGGCCGGCAGATACCTGGGAAGCGGGTGGTTCGCAGCCATCATTCGACAAGCAGTTTGTCCGTGACTGGCTCACCTCTCCTGAATCTGGCTGGGATAAAGATTCCGGTGAGCCACCGCCCGCGCTGCCAGACGAGATCGTCGAGAAGACCCGCGCAAAGTACATCGAGGCATATGAAACGGTGACGGGAAAGAAGTTCTCGTGACCACCTGGCTCGTCACCGGCGGCGCTGGCTACATCGGCTCTCATGTGGTCCGCGTGTTGCAGGCAAGTGGTCGTGGCGTCGTCGTTCTTGATGATTTTTCCGCAGGCATTGAAAGCAAAGTTCCAGATGGCGTCCCGATCGTGCGGGCATCCGTTCTTGATCGAGTGGCAGTAGAACAGGCACTCCGCGATCATCAGATCGATGGTGTGATCCACCTGGCTGCCAAAAAAGCTGCAGGTGAGTCGGTAGACATTCCGCTCGAGTACTACCGAGAAAACGTGGTGGGAATGCTGACTCTTCTCGAAGCAATGCAAGCAGCGGACGTCAAGGCACTCGTCTATTCTTCATCAGCCGCTGTCTACGGAACGCCGATGAGCAACCCCATCTCGGAAGACTTTCCGATGCAGCCGGAATCTCCTTACGGTGAAACGAAAGTCGCCGGCGAGTGGATGGCCCGCGATTGTGGGGTTGCGAACGGATTGTCGTGGATCGCATTGCGTTACTTCAACGTTGCCGGCGCAGCGTCTGATGATCTGGGTGATCCGAGTGTGAACAACCTCGTGCCGATGGTGTTCCGTGCACTCAGTAACGGTGAGCGGCCGCAGGTGTTTGGCGATGACTACCCCACTCCTGATGGTTCGTGCATCCGCGATTACATCCACGTTGCTGATCTCGCAGAGGCGCACGTTGCTGCGGCAGCACGGTGTGAAACCGGTGTGCGCGCTGAGGCTTTTAATGTCGGTCGTGGTGAAGGAACCTCTGTTCTGGAAGTCATGAATATGGTGAGTGAAGTCATCGGAACTGACGTCAATGCGGAGATCGTGGGCCGGCGCGCGGGCGATCCGCCCGCAAGTTATGCCGCTACTGCAGCGATTGAATCTGAGTTGGGTTGGCAGGCCAGTCGCGATCTTCGGGCGATGGTGTCTTCGGCGTGGTCAGCCTGGCAGTCCAACGAACGTTAGGACCACTTGCTTCCTTCCCGAAACGTATGTCACGATGTATGGCATGAAGCGAACTACCGTGTACTTTCCTGAGGAATTGAAAGCACGCCTTGAAGAAGAAGCCACTCGGCGTGGTGTATCGGAGGCCGAACTCATTCGTGAGGCTGTGGATAAAGAGGTGCGCCGCGGACGCTTAACTGGTGGGATCTTCACCGGTGGCGGCCTTGATGCGCGAGACATTGAGTCCGGCGATGCCATGGAAGGGTTTGGCCGAGTTTGATCATCCTTGACACCAGCGTGCTTTATGCCTATTTCCGGGCAGATGATCCTGATCACCACGATGTGGTCGACCTGCTCAATCATGGAGATCAACTCATCGTGAGTCCATATGTCATCGCGGAATTGGACTACCTCTTGGCTACCAGAGCCAGTCAAAGAGTAGAGGTCCAGATGCTGGTTGATGTGAGTAGTGGCTCCTTTGAGCTACCGATCATGGGAGCTGCGGACCTGCTCAGTTGCGCAGAAGTTATCGCGCGCTTCGCAGATCAAAACATTGGAGTCGCAGATGCCTCGCTAGTAGTACTCGCCGATCGTTATCAGACCAATCGGATTGCAACATTGGACCACCGACATTTTTCTGTTCTTCGCAACAAAAATAATGAACGTTTCACAATTTTGCCGGGATGACGCGGAACACCGGAATTTCCCGCTGCGCATTCTCTTTGTACATCCGATAGCCAGACCACTTGTCCACCAATAAGTCGTACAACCGGTCCGCGTCAGGTCCGTGGACTTCTTCGAACGTGACATCGATGATGCTCCCATCGATCTCCATGCGGCCTTGTGGGTGGGCGCGCACGTTGTGCACCCAACCGGGAACCTTCTCCTGACCCGCATTAGAACCAGTAACCGCCCATACTCCCGCTTGTTCATGTTGATCATCAGGAACGGCAAGGAGTGGGTTGGTGCGCCATTCACCTGAGCGCCGACCAAGTGAGGTGATCCAGATGACTTGAACACCGCCGGGGAAAGTGCGCCAGAGCCGGCCGCCGGAAAGTTTGTGCACGATGCGGTGGGCAACAGTGGTGGAGCGCAGGGCCGCACCCCACACTGTGTCGTATGCCCTATTGCCCATGAAAGAAAAGGGTAGCCACCTATAGTCCGCACATGAACTCATCTGTGACATTGCACAAAGTAATCGCATTGGCCGCTGCTGGATTCCTCGCAGCTGGCACCGCACTATTCGCAGCCCCCGGCGCTAGTGCAGCAAAAGCTGACCTGGTCTGGTACCTGGGTAGCCCCGAGCGGACGGTGGTGGATCTCCCCCCGACCGGTCCCAGCATCGGTGACATCACAGTCTCCAACGGCGATGTGACCGAAGTCCCTGGCAAGATCGCGGTCGGCTTCTATACGACCAGCCAGGTGACCGTCCGCGTCAATATTCCGGGCGGCCGTGAAATTCGCGACGTCGACCTTGCAATCTCCGCACCGGGTGGCGTCATCTACCTGACGTCAATCATCCGGGCCAACTCAGGGACACCACCCACAAAGACACAGGCCTTCGCCATCATCGGTGGCACAGGTAAGTACGAAGGAGTCGCGGGTCAAGCGATCCACAGTGGGTTCAACGCACAGGGCTCGAAGATCTCCTTCTTCTT
>JANQZS010000073.1 GCA_030728405.1 Candidatus Nanopelagicales bacterium
CCCAAATCATTGGCTGGGGAAGTGGTTTCTATCTCCCAGCAATTCTTGCCGTCCCAATTTCGCTCTCCTTGGGCATCGCCACCGAGAGCTTCTTCTGGGCCTTCACAATCTCGCTTTTAGTGTCAGGTTTGCTAGGCCCGAGAGTTGGAAAGGCAATTGATCAATATGGTGGTCGGAAGGTGCTTCCGATTGGGACCATCTCCTTTGCCCTGGGATTGAGCCTGTTGGCGCTCAGCACCAACTTCCCGATGCTGGTTGTTGGCTGGATCCTCATCGGTATCGGCGGCTCAATGGGTAACTATGATGCTGCGTTTGCAACTGCGGTGAACTTCTTTGCCGAGAAATCCAACAAGGTGATTGCCGGCATCACTGTCTTTGCCGGATTCTCCTCAACGATTGCCTGGCCGCTCTCAACTTTGATGCTGGAGCAGTTTGGCTGGCGTGAGGCTGTATGGCTCTGGGTGATTCTGCACCTCGTGGTGAATCTCCCTCTTCACCTCACCATCCCGAAGTCGGAGATGAGGGAGGTCACGGATCTCACCGGCCCTATCCGCAAACTCGTCAAGAATCGGTTCAGGTTTGACATTTTGGTGGTGATTTTTGCGGTGATGTTTGCACTTGAGGGCTTCATCGTCTCCTCGGTCAACACCACGTTGCCGTTCTTGCTTAGCGAGCTTGGAGCAACCAGCGCGGTTGCGCTGCTTGCAGCCACAATCCTCGGGCCATCTCAGGTGATGGCCAGGGTCTTATTGGTTGCACTTGATCGCTGGATGACCCCGATGTGGGTGGCGTTCATCTCCATAGTTGCTCACCCTATAGGCGTTCTATTGGTTCTGTTTTTCGGGACAGATGCCCTCATCCCGTTTGTCATGCTGCACGGAATCGGGGTTGGCCTGAACCCATTCATTCGTGGTTCGCTGCCGCTGCTGTTTTTTGGGGCCGATCACTACGGGCAGCGCCAGGGCTACATCATGATGCTCTCGAAGATTGTTTCGGCTCTTTCGCCAACCTTGTTGACACTTCTCGTCCTGAGAGATCCGATCCTGGGCATTCAGATCACGGGATTGTTAGGTGTGCTGGCCCTAGTCCTCCTCGGAGTACTGAGCTTGATACATCGTCAGAGGGCGTAGTCAAAACCCCCACTTGTCAGAAATTGACAAAATCCCAGGTTTTTCTTCGGTTAGCCGTAGATATGCATTAGTGCGTTTTTTTCCAGGGATACATTCGTTACAAATCTTCCTAAAGGGGAATTAGATGCGCAGCGCCTACTCATTGAAGAACCTTGCATTTGCCACGGTACTGGCAGTGTTATTTACGATTTTCAGCCCGGTAATTGGCAGCTGGAATCCATCACGGCCAGCCAGTGCCTCGTCCGTAGATTTCACCGGCGAATACTTAAATTTTGATGCCTCGACCATGGTCGTTCTGAACGGAAACAGCACCAGCCCAACAGTAGGCAACACCTTCCTGTATCCGAGCGCTGGGGTAATTGAGGGTGTTTCTGTCGATGTGACAGTGGAGATAGTTGCTTCAATTAACCAAGGAGGTTCCAATGGTTTTACCTGGGACGCCGAATCGAGCTCACAGTTCAACGGCGTGACTCTGAATCAAGATCAAAAGGACTTGCTGATCCTTTCAATGGAGAACTACGACGTTGTCTTTAGATACAAGTTCTGGGAGTCCGGAACAGCAATCTACGCTAGCTCTGCTGTCACTGGAATCGCAGTTGAGCTGAAGAACTTGCTTGTCAACACCTACGACCTTGATAACGACCAGTGGGTTGCCTTCTCTTCTTTTCAGCAGTATGAGGTAAACAATGTGAGTCCCGTGAATGTATCGCTGATCTCTGGCACAACCCTCGCTAAGTTTCTAGGCCCCTCGAGCAACTACAGCGGAACCGATTCCTTCACAAAGGGTCGCGCGCGTGTGATCTATGACCAAGTCAGCACAGTCGATATTCGAGTAAACGCTCCGGGTAACTCGCTCTATGGAATTCAGTTCGGGGCAGGAGTTGAGTGGTCGACGTTCGACAATTTCGCTAACTCATTCAACGTTGCCCCGACATCTTCTGACACGACTAAATACTTGGTCCCCGGCACCGCATCGACACTGAACGTGGCGGATTTTGGGGACTACTCAGACACAGATAACAACCCATTCTTCGATGTGAAATTTGAGGCCTCATCGGACTTAGGCGGCATGCAGTACTTTGACGGGACTTCCACAGTCTCTCCCGCCGCGGGTTCCACCGTCAGCGTGGAAGCCATTGCAGCCGGCCGGCTCAGTTACTTACTGCCATCTGCAACTGCTGCCACAGTTTCGTTCCGCGTTGGTGATGGACTGACTTACAGCCCCGCGATTTACTCCTTAAACCTTCTGCCAGCGACTCAGCCTCAGGTAATTACTTTCCCTGAGGTGGTTGGGTCTATTGACCCAAACTCAGGCGCATTTTCGTCCTCCGCCACCACATCTTCCACACTTCAGGTGACGCTCACTTCAAACACTCCAAGCGTTTGCACAATTGATGCCAACGGGACTGACATCATTCCCCAAATCACGAGCGCGAGAAGTGCATGTTCGGTTACAGCAACCCAAGATGGCGATGCTACTTTTGCTTCCGCCGAGCCTGTTACCCGAATTTTCTACTTCTCCAACCAGGTGATTACGTTCCCAGCAATTAGTGATCAAGCTTTTATTTCCGGTGGGGCCATCAGTTCCAGCGCTGTTGCTGACTCGACCTTGCCGGTGACGCTGACCTCGCTGAACACTGCAATCTGTACGATCTCAGGACTAGACATTCAGTTTGTTGCAACAGGAAGTTGTAACGTGCGAGCCGAGCAAGCGGGTGGTTCAACTGGAAGCCCATCCGTGACATACGTATCTGCATTCCCAGTTGTACGCTCCTTCCAGCTAACCAGCTTCAACCTGACCTATGACGCGAACACTGGAACTGGAACTGCGCCTTCGGATCTTGTGAGCGTTACCACCGCAACCGTGGGCACAGGCAGCCTGGTCAAGGGCGGATTTGACTTTGCTGGATGGAACTCAAACAGCACCGGATCTGGCACTGACTATGCGACCGGCTCATCGATTGCGCTGACATCAAACTTGACGCTATTTGCGAAGTGGGTTGCCACACTGACTTTCGATTCGCAGGGCGGGTCCGCGGTACCAGATGAGCAATACGTCTTTGGTCAAACAGCCACCACTCTTCCCACTGCTAATAAGTCCGGCTACGGCTTCCAGGGCTGGGCCCTTACTCCGTCAGGTGACGTGATTCCGGGTACCTACTCGTCAGGATCAGCGACTCTCTATGCAATCTGGAGTGGTGGCGGCTCAGAGTTGCCAGCCCCCGTCTATAACGGACCTGTCGTGATTCTGGTTGCTCCCGATGTTGTCCCAACCGCTGGCGGTGACCTAATTACCGTGACTGGTAAGCGATTGGGAGTCGGGCAGCACGTTGTGATTAACGGGCTTCAATTACCCCTGGCCTCTTCAACCCAAACGGAGTTCAGCTTCCTAATGCCAAGCATGGAAGAAGGAGTCTGGGACCTTCTATATGTATACGACGGCGGTGCTCGACTTACGATCCTCCGCGCCATCACAACCGTTGAGGGAAACAGCATTGTTTCAGCACCGGGACAAGAACCCGCCAGCACTGTGTCCCCGGAGCAGACTCTAAGGCCATGGAGCGCTAAGGATGTTGCGAGCAAGTTCGCACCTGGTTCGCCCGTGATAAACAAATGGGTACGCACCGAAGTCGTTCTGATGCTGCGTAAGTACTCGAGTATCGCTACGCATATTGATTGCACCGGTTTCACCATGGGCCCAACAGTGTTGAGTGTCGATGCCAAGTTGTCGATGGATAGGGCGGTTGCGGTCTGTGGCCTCATCAAGAAGCTGCGACCACGACTCGAAGTAATCTCCATGCAAGGCAAGCAGGAGCTAAGACTCGGTGGTGAGATTCGTCGCGTCGAGGTCCGTTTCTTCCGCCGGTAATCCGCTTTGTACTAAACGGCGTTTGGGATGGGGCTCGATTCCGGATCCTCTATCCACAACAGAAGAGCGGGCCACGGACCCCACCCATCGTCTAGGGAGAAGTGACCCGCTCCTGGCAACACAACCGCCTTCTGCTGCAGAGCTTCTTCGTAGATCTTGATTCCCCTGGGGAGCCAGCGATCGTTGTCGCTGGCGATGATTGTGAAGCTTTTTGCATTGGCCT
>JANQZS010000074.1 GCA_030728405.1 Candidatus Nanopelagicales bacterium
GCCTCCTGGTGATCCACCTTGGAGACGATGTCGAAACTGCTATCAGCCATGTTGAGTCCTCCTGCGCAAAAAACTACGGTCCCGGATGATTATGTGCCCGGGACCGCAGTCTAGCGATTGACGTGTTCTCGCAATCAGGTGCGAAGCTTGTAATCCTCAAGAAGTCGCCGCCCGATGATCACCCGCTGAATATCGGCCGTGCCCTCACCAATGAGCAGCATGGGGGCTTCGCGGTAGAGGCGCTCGATCTCGTACTCCTTGCTATAGCCGTAGCCGCCGTGGATGCGGAAGGAATCTTCAACCACCTCCTTGCAGTATTCGCTGGCGAGGTACTTGGCCATGCCTGACTCCAGGTCATTGCGCTCACCGGAGTCCTTACGACGGGCGGCCATCACCATCATTTGATGCGCGGCCTCGACCTTGGTGGCCATGTCGGCAAGGCGAAAACTCACCGCCTGATGCTCGCTGATCGGTTTGCCGAAAGCGACGCGTTGCTGCGCGTATTCGATGCCGAGTTCAAAAGCCCGAATACTCACTCCGCATGCTCTCGCTGCCACGTTTACGCGGCCCACCTCGACACCGTCCATCATTTGGTAGAAGCCTTTGCCGGTCACACCACCCAGAAGATCGTCATCATTAAGGCGCAGACCCGTCATCACCATCTCCGTGGTGTCAACGCCTTTGTAACCCATCTTCTCGATCTTGCCCGGGAACGTGAGACCTGGCCGCACCTCACCAAAGCCGGGCTCCTTCTCGATCAGGAACGTCGACATTTTCTTGTAGACACTCGCGTCGGGATCATCCGATGGCGTGCGAACAAGAACTGCAACCAAGGTCGACGAAGCCCCGTTGGTGAGCCACATTTTCTGGCCATCGAGCACCCAGTCATCACCGTCACGAACCGCCTTGGAAGTAATGGCTGCAACATCTGATCCGCACCCGGGCTCACTCATCGAGAAAGCACCGCGCACTTCACCGGTGGCCATGCGGGGCAGGTACTTGGCCTTTTGCTCGTCGGTGCCGTGCTGCATCAGCATGTAGGCGACGATGAAGTGGGTGTTGATAACTCCGCTCACGCTCATCCAGCCGCGCGCGATCTCTTCCACGACCAGTGCGTAGGTAAGGAGTGATTCGCCTAGGCCGCCGTACTCTTCAGGGATCATCAGCCCGAAAACACCAAGTTCTTTCAGACCGTCGACGATGGCCTGCGGGTATTCGTCATTGTGCTCGAGTTCTGTGGCGAACGGCAAAATTTCTTTGTCCACAAAAACTCGAACTGCAGCCAGAATCTCCTGCTGCACGTCGTTGAGTCCGTCGGTCTGGGCGAGCGTTGTCATGCCTTCTCCTCGGGTGCGCTGATCGGTCCGTTCTTTGCCTCGGGAAAGTAGTTCTGTCCAATGCCGGTCTCTCGCTTGGGCAACATGACCGTGCGAACCCACGAGACGATTTGATCGCCGTCTTGGTTGAGCCCACGCGTGAACATGGTGATGAGCCCCATGTTGGGCCGTGATGAGCTTTCACGCATCTCGGTGCAGATCGATTCGGCGTAAATGGTGTCGCCGATATAGACCGGATGGGTCAACTTGATGTCAGTCCAGCCCAGGTTCGCCACCGCGTTCTGACTCATGTCGATCACGGAGAGACCGAGAACAAGTGCCACGGTCAAACCCGAGTTGACGATGATGCGCCCGCCGCTGATCGGATTGGATTTAGCGAGGTCGGCGTTGAAGTGGTTCTGGTTGGTGTTGCAGGTCAACTGGGTGAACCAGGTGGAGTCGGCTTCACTGATCGTGCGGCCGAAGGGATGCTGGTACACATCGCCGACCACGAAATCCTCGAAGAAGCGACCGAGTTCTGCTTTATGGATAGCCATCAGGCACCTGCCTTTGGAGTTGTGGGCGTTGGGGGAGTGAATGTGGTGGTGCGGGCCATGCCGGCAGCCCGGCCTTTAGCGGCGACCACGAGTGCCATTTTTCGGGAAGCCTCATCGATCATCGAATCGCCCAGCATGACTGCACCTTTTGCGCCACCAGCGGACGAGGTGGCGTAGTCGTAAGCGTCGAGAATCATTTCTGCTTCGTCGTAATCTTCTTGGCGTGGGCTGAAAATCTCATTGGCAGCAGCGATCTGATCGGGATGCAAAACCCATTTACCATCAAAGCCAAGGGCCGCAGATCTGCCGGCCACGCGCCGGTAACCCTCGAGATCTTTAATCGCAAGGTAGGGACCATCGATCGCGTGCTTATCGAACGCGCGGGCCGCCATCAAAATGCGCATGAGGATGTAGTGATACGCATCGCCGGTGTCATAGCCCGGCGGCTGTTCGCCCACAACCAGTGACTTCATGTTGATGCTGGCCATGAAATCTGCTGGTCCGAAGATGATCGATTCAACGCGCGGGCTGGCTGCAGCGATTGCATCCACGTTGATCAGACCCATCGCATTCTCGATCTGGGCTTCGATGCCAATGCGGCCAACTTCAAACCCGTTCGACTTCTCTAGCTGGGTAAGCAGCAGGTCAAGGGCCACGATCTGCTCGGCGGTCTGCACCTTCGGCAGCATGATGCAATCGAGGTTGGCGCCTGCGCCTCCCACGATCTCGAGCACATCGGTGAAGGTCCATTCGGTGGTCCAGTCGTTCACCCGCACGGCTCGGATCTTGTTCTCGTAGCCTCCTTCATTCAGGGCCGCGACGATATTTTTGCGCGCATCGGCTTTGGCCATCGGCGCAACTGCGTCTTCGAGGTCCATGAACACCTGATCGGCGGCTAGTCCTTTGGCCTTTTCGAGCATTTTGACGCTGCTGCCTGGGACCGCCAGGTTTGAACGCCTGGGTCGGTTGCGATCGTTCATGAACTACTGCTCCTTCTCGGTGTGACGTGCACGGTTTCTGATGATGTTCGCTCTCTAATGATGTTCGTTATCTCGATCATGATCGACGTGAGATCGAAGTCTTTGGGAGTGAAGACGGCTGCGATGCCGTGCTCGCCCAACCACCGGGCATCGGACTCGGGGATGATGCCACCGACGATCACCGGGACATCGCCAGCACCAGCAGCTTTGAGACCATCCACAATGCGCGGCACGAGTTCTGCGTGTGATCCTGAGAGGATCGAAATGCCCACGCAGTCCACGTCTTCATCCACTGCTGCCCGAACTATCTGCTCGGGTGTTAGCCGGATGCCCTGGTAGATCACTTCAAACCCGGCATCGCGAGCAGCCATGGCAACCTGCTCGGCACCGTTGGAGTGACCATCGAGTCCGGGCTTTGCAACGAGCAGGCGCAGCGGGCGGCCAAGTTCAGCAGCGGTCTGGGCTACTAGTTCACGGGCTTGATCCATGCCTTCACGCGTTGTGGTGGGGGTGAGTGCACCTACCCCGGTGGGCGCGCGGTATTCCCCAAAGCAGTCGCGCAGTACTTGGGCCCATTCACCCGTGGTGACGCCCGCCCGCGCGCATTCGATTGATGGTGGCATGAGGTTGGTGCCATCGATGGCGGTGGCGCGCAGGTGCTCGAGTGCTGTTGCGGCGGCCTGTTCATCTCGTGCTGTGCGCCACGCGGTGACTGATGCGATCGCTTCAGCCTCAACTGCCGGGTCAACGCGCATGATCGCGCGATCAAGGTTTTCTGTGAGCGGGCTGGGCTCAGTCTCCGTCAAGTGATTAACACCGACGATGTATTCCGCACCCGATTCGATCCGGGCCCGGCGCTCAGCATGAGATGCCACGAGTTGCGCTTTCATATAGCCAGATTCAATGGCGGCCATTGCTCCACCCATCGCTTCGATGCGCTCGAGTTCTGCCGTGACTTCGGCGATCAGCTCGTCGGTCTTGTTTTCGATAATCACTGAGCCATCGAAAATATCGCCATACTCGAGCAGGTCCGTTTCATAGGCCAGTACCTGCTGCATGCGCAGCGACCACTGCTGATCCCACGGGCGCGGCAGGCCGAGTGCTTCATTCCACGCGGGCAATTGGATTGCGCGGGCGCGAGCGTTCTTGGACAGTGTCACGCCGAGCATTTCCAAGACAATGCGCTGCACGTTGTTTTCCGGCTGCGCTTCAGTCAGGCCAAGGGAATTCACTTGCACGCCATAACGGAAACGTTGCGCATCAGGATCGGTTACTCCGTAACGGGTGCGAGTGATCTCGGCCCACATTGCAGTGAAGGCGCGCATCTTGCACACCTCTTCAACAAAGCGAACACTTGAGTTCACAA
>JANQZS010000075.1 GCA_030728405.1 Candidatus Nanopelagicales bacterium
CCCGAGTACTGGGGCAATGCCGATGTAATTCCGTATTCGGGCGAAAAGTAGGCGATGCCGGTCGGAGCCGGGCCCTCGCGATGCGCGAACCAGTGCGGGGAAGCGAGGTAGGAATTCAGGTCATCAGCGCTTCGGTTCACCCAGTCCACGAAACCTGAGTCGGCTGCTAGTTCAGCCAATCGAAGGCTAGATACCTCGCCCAAAAGCGCGACCGGATCCCCATCACACGTGACCCACAAATCGTGATCGATGGCGGCAAAGAGATCTCGAGTGGGCGCATGCCATGACCACCGCAGATTGAGCGCCAATGTCTCCAACGGTGCCAACTGCTCTGGCAAAACGGCTCGGACGGTGAATCGTCGGATAGCTCTCACCGGGTAACCGTAGCCTGCGAGGGCGGAGACCTGGTAGCCACATTGCCGTGAAATACCGTGTATTTGACGTGTTCTTGCATGTAACGCAAATTCCTGCAGTGGGCTTGGCGTTCCGGCCGCAGCGCCACCCCTGCGCCGCTAGCCTTGGATTGCTATGGCGGCCAAGAATCGAACGAACTCCCCCAGCTCGGTTGAAAGCGTGCCTGCAGAACTGCGCGGACGCTTTGCCATCACAGATGTGGCGCCCTCCGTACTGTCCGGTCGGCGCCCAGCAGCAGCTGCCGAATCCGAGTGCGTACCCGTTTTTGCAACCTGTTTTCGTGAGGGGCACGATCAATTGGGCGTGGAGGTCCGCCTGGTAGATCCGGCCGGAACAACGGTGTCACTCACTCGCATGCGGTCCGCCACTGGGTCGAGTGCGTGGGCTGGCGAAATACGGCCAACAACCATGGGTCTCTGGAGTTTCTTCGTTGAAGCCTGGAGTGATCCGTGGGAATCATGGCTGCAGCGGGCCTTGGTGAAAATTCCTGCCGGGATCGATATTGATCTTGAACTTGAAGAAGGCGCCCTGCTTCTGGCCAAGGCACTCGAGCAATCACAGATCTCCGCCAACACCACACTGCGCGCAGCGATCTCCACAATGCGCTCAACTGCACTACCAGCGCCCGTTCGGCTAGCAGCAGCAAGTGACCCGGCCGTTCACGCGATTGTGACAGCACACCCGATTCGCGAACAGGTGACCGTGAGCGGGCCGTGGCCCCTTCAGGTGCAAAGGCGCAGGGCACTGGTCGGAGCTTGGTACGAGTTCTTCCCGCGCAGTGAAGGCGCAAAAACGCAACCACCGACCTCTGGCACTTTTTCTTCAGCCGCCAAGCGCCTGCCGGCCATCAGCGCGATGGGATTTGATGTTGTCTACCTTCCCCCCATCTACCCCATCGGCCGCAGCCACCGCAAGGGACCGAATAACACTTTGAGTGCAGGGTTGACCGATCCGGGATCTCCGTGGGCTATCGGGTCTGCAGAGGGTGGCCATGATGCGATTCATCCCGATCTTGGCACCTTCGCAGACTTTGCTGCATTCGTGAAGAGTGCGCAGAAGAACGAGTTGGAAATCGCACTAGACCTCGCATTACAAGCCTCACCCGATCACCCGTGGGTAACCGACCATCCCGAATGGTTCACCACTCGCGCCGATGGCACCATCGCGTACGCAGAGAACCCGCCGAAGAAGTACCAGGATATTTACCCGCTCAATTTCGACAATGATCCAGAAGGCCTCTTGGCAGAAGTCGAACGAGTGGTTCGACTATGGATGTCGTACGGGGTTCGCATCTTCCGCGTGGATAACCCGCACACCAAACCATTGTGGGTATGGGACCGACTTATCGCATCGATCAACGCTACCGACCCTGACGTGCTGTTTTTGGCTGAAGCATTCACCACCCCGCCCATGATGAAAGCTCTCGCCGAAGTCGGATTTCAGCAGAGCTACACCTACTTCACCTGGCGTACAGGTAAGGATGAGTTGCAGGATTACGGGCGTGAGTTGGCGCAGATTTCCAGCGCATACATGCGTCCTAATTTCTTCGCTAATACTCCCGACATCCTGCATGAATACCTGCAATCTGGTGGGATGGCTGCTTTTACTATCCGGGCTACTCTTGCCGCCACAATGTCTCCTACCTATGGCATTTACAGCGGCTTTGAGCTGTACGAGCACGTGGCAATTCGCCCGGGCAGCGAGGAGTACCTCAATTCTGAGAAATATCAATTGCGTCCTCGTGATTGGGACCAAGCCAAACGTCAGGGCAGAACCCTTGCCCCCTATCTCACCCTTCTCAACAAAGCCCGACGAGATCACGCGGCTCTCCAGGATTTGCGATCCCTGCACTTTCATCACACCGACAGCAACGATGTCATCGCCTTTTCCAAGCGTGATGGCAGCGATCTGATCGCAGTGGTCTGCCTGCTTGATCCCTACCGGGAACATGAGGCCACCGTCTATTGGGACATGAGCATTCTTGGCAGGTCCGCAGGTGAACGATTTGTTGCGCATGATCTTGTTACCGACTCGCACTGGACGTGGGGACCCTCTACATATGTGCGTCTCAGTCCTTGGGAGCATGTGGCGCATATCGTCCACATCTCAGAAGCACCACGATGAGTGAAAACAGTGTGACTGCTCGCCCTATTTCAGGCACTGAGATAGATCAACTAGCCGATGGCCGCCACCATGATCCGCACTCGCTCCTTGGACCTCATGCATACAACGGAGGCATCACGATCCGTGTTCTTCGGCCTCACGCGCGATCAGTGACAGCAGTGCTGGCACATGAACGGATTCCCTTTCTTCATGAATCACGCGGAGTGTGGTGTTGCGTCGTCGACAAGGATGCGGTACCGGAATACCGATTAGATGTGCAATACGACGACGCCCCCATCCCCGCCGATGACCCGTACAGATTCCCACCCACCGTTGGCGCACTAGATCTGCACCTGATCGGTGAGGGACGGCATGAGCAGTTATGGGATGTTCTGGGATCACATGTGCGGTCTTTCGATACGGATTTCGGCCCAATTTCCGGCGTTTCTTTTGCAGTGTGGGCACCGAATGCTCAAGGGGTTCGAGTCATCGGCGACTTCAATTTCTGGGAGGGTAGTGCCCATCCGATGCGCTCGTTAGGTTCAACAGGAGTGTGGGAACTGTTCATTCCCGATATCGGTGATGGGACCTGCTACCGATTTTCGATTATGGGTCAGGATTCCGTGTGGCGAGAGAAATCAGATCCGATGGCCTTCGCAACGGAAGTTCCACCAGCTAACGCATCACGAGTGTTCACATCCGAGTACATCTGGGATGACGATTCCTGGATGACCGCGCGAGCGGCCCGGGATAGCCACACCGGGCCAATGTCCACCTATGAAGTGCATCTTGGATCCTGGCGCCCCGGCCTTACGTACCGGGATTTAGCTGAGGAACTCACGACCTACCTTCTTGATACCGGTTTCACTCACGTCGAGTTCCTTCCCGTGGCCGAGCATCCGTACAGCCCCTCATGGGGTTATCAGGTCACTTCCTATTACGCCCCAACTTCTCGCTTTGGCTCACCCGATGACCTGCGCTACCTCATAGATCGACTCCATCAGGCGGGCATCGGAGTAATCATTGACTGGGTGCCCGCGCATTTTCCTAAGGATGACTGGGCGTTAGCGAAATTTGATGGCACGCCGCTGTATGAACACGCAGATCCGCGTCGCGGTGAACATCCCGACTGGGGAACCTTCATATTTGATTTCGGACGCCCAGAAGTTCGCAACTTCCTCGTCGCAAATGCCACCTACTGGCTTGAGGAGTTCCACGTTGATGGTCTGCGCGTGGATGCAGTGGCGTCGATGCTGTATTTGGATTACTCCCGTAAAGATGGTGAGTGGTACCCCAACCAGTTTGGCGGACGAGAAAACCTCGATGCCGTCGCATTCATTCAAGAGATGAACGCCACTGTGTATCGCCGGGTGCCCGGCATCATCACCATCGCTGAGGAATCCACCGCTTGGCCAGGCGTTACGCAACCCACGTTTTCAGGGGGACTCGGCTTCGGATTCAAATGGAATATGGGTTGGATGCACGATTCGCTCGCCTATATTCAGCATGAAGCAATCCATCGCCAGTATCACCATCATGAGATGACGTTCTCGATGATGTATGCCTACAGCGAGCGATTCATCTTGCCGATTTCGCACGATGAAGTTGTTCATGGCAAGGGATCGCTCAGCACCCGGATGCCCGGTGATAGGTGGCAGCAGCTAGCCAACGTGCGCACCTACCTTTCTTTCATGTGGGCACACCCGGGCAAGAAATTGCTGTTCATGGGCAGTGAGTTTGCGCAAAGCGATGAGTGGGCCAGCGAGCGCGGGCTCGATTGGCACCTATTGCAGTTCCCTGAGCATGCGGGGGTACTTGCGGCCGTGAGCGATCTCAATTCGGTCTACAAGCGCACGCCTGCATTGTGGGAGCGAGACGATGATCCCACCGCCTTCGAATGGATCGAAGCCAATGAGGCCACCATGAACACTTTCAGTTGGCTTCGCTGGGACGCTAGAGGTGGTTGTGTTGCAGTGGCCGTGAACCTCTCACCCGTGCCGCGATCAGACCACCGCATCGGGCTTCCGTTCTCGGGAACATGGCAGGAGATCTTCAATAGCGACGCACAGCAATACGGCGGCACCGGGATGGGAAATTTGGGTGAGGTGGTCGCTTCAGATGTGCCAATGAATGGCCGAGAATTTTCTGCTCCCGTTGTGCTACCGCCACTTGCCGCCGTGTTTTTTGAGTACCAGCCAGAGAACAACTAAAACAGGGCACTCGCTAGGGCTGTTCGAGCGGGTGCTACCGCAGGGTCACCACCGGCTAATTCAAAGAGTGAGATGAGATGCGCCCGGGCGGCGTCGCGGTCATCCCCCGAGGTGCTTCGAACACATTCAATGAGCCGGGAAAATGCATCTGCCCACGCACCATCTTGCGCATCAAAGTCAGCGGCAGCGCATTGCGCCTGCACGTTGGCGGGGTCTCCAGCGGCTGCTGCGCGGATTGCCTCAGCATCTTTGCCATCAGTGCGGCGAAACAACTGGACACTCGCTAAACCGGCGGATGCATCCTCATCACCTGGAGTGGTCGTAAGGATCTCACGATAGGCGGCCTCTGCACTATCCCAATCGCCTGCATCTATCGCCTCAGCGGCAACGTCAAACCGGGGATCATCAACGGGTTCGAGAGGTTCCTCATTGCTATCCCCAGGAGGGGCAGCAACGGTGCCTGAAACACCTTGTTCGGCGGAAACCTTCAGCAACTCTTCAATGATGAGACGGATTTGGGCTTCGGGCTGCGCACCCTGAAACATCGGAACGGGTTGCCCTTTGATCACCGCGAAAACTGAAGGAATGGATTGCACTTGAAAGGCGGCTGCGATTTGCTGCTCGGCATCGACGTCGACCTTGGCAAGAACCCAGCGCCCGGCATACTCCGCGGCAAGTTTTTCAAGAATTGGCGAGAGTTGCTTGCATGGGCCGCACCACGTGGCCCACAAATCTAGAACCACCGGCACAGTCATGGACTGCTGGATTACATCTGCCTCGAAGGTTTCGGTGGTGACGTCGATCACCAGTCCAGCCGGGGCGACTGAGGTGCCCTTGGCCGCCCCTGCAGCAGTCGCTTTGCTCGCCGCCAAGGCACCTAGATCAACGGCTCGGGCAGCAAAGGAGGACATGCTCATGCCCATATTCTCCCGCATGGGGCCAAGAGATTCCCCGGTGGGCCAGAATGAACCCATGCATATCTCCGCACGCGTCGATTACGGCATGCGGGCGCTATGCGAACTAGGGGCCCGACATCGGGTGGACCCACGCGCGCTCATGACGGGTGAGGAAATTGCCCAAGCACAGACTTTGCCCTGGAAATTTCTTGAGGGAATTTTGCGCACCCTTCGCCAAGCGGGCATATTGGCGAGCCAACGCGGAGCCGACGGTGGATTCCGGCTCGACCGCGATCCGAACGAGATCACAGTGGCCGATGTGGTGCGCGCCCTCGACGGTCCATTGGCTGCGGTTCGCGGAGAACGCCCCGAAGACGTGATCTATGCCGGATCCAGTGAGCATCTTGGCGAGGTGTGGATTGCCATGCGGGCGGCGATGCGCGAGGTGTTGGAACACACCACCATTGCCGACATCCTCGATGGTGCGCATTCCACCCGGGTCACGGAATTCCTCGAATCCCCAGGTGCTTGGCAGCGTCGATAATTCAGGCGATTTAAGAATCGCTCAGCAATCTCTCAACGGCTTGGTGTGGGTCAATCTCTCCTTGGGCGACAAGAGCGGCAAGACGCTCCAAGGCCTGCCCTCGGTTTCCCTGATTCATTTCGCGTTCAAGGCGGTCCACAGCAATATGCACGATCTCCGCTCGCGCGCGGGTCAAGCGCCGGTGCGCCAATGCTCCAGTGCCATCGAGCCATTTTTGATGCGCATCAATCGCATCAACGAGGTCCGGGATCCCTGCTGAGGTCGATGCCACAGTGCGAACCACGAGCGGGGTCCAATCGGCCGCATCCCGCACACCGAGACCGATCATGCTGCGCAATTCACGCTCTGCCGAATCAGCCCCGTCTCTATCAGCCTTGTTTACTGCGTACACATCGCCAATTTCCAGCAGACCGGCCTTAGCGGCCTGCACTGCATCGCCCATTCCGGGGGCAATGAGTACCACCGTGGTGTCGGCGGTAGCGGCGATCTCTACCTCTGACTGCCCCACACCCACCGTCTCAATGAGCACGAGGTTAAAGCCGGCAGCATCAAGGACTCGCAAAACACGGCCGGTGGCCGCGGCAAGTCCGCCAAGGTGCCCTCGGGATGCCATCGATCGGATGTACACATCTGGATCTGCTGAATGTTCCTGCATCCGAATGCGGTCGCCCAAAAGTGCACCACCGGAAAAGGGCGACGATGGATCAATCGCAAGTACTGCCACGCGAAAGCCTCTTTGGCGAAATTCGTGGACGAGTGCCGAGGTGGTCGTTGATTTCCCCACCCCAGGAGCTCCCGTGAGCCCGACAACTGCTGCGCGAGCGGCACCAGAGTTTTGGGCGATCAGTTCCGCCAGTAGTGTGCGGCCATCGTCTGAATCGTTCTCGATCAGTGTGATCGCCCGGGCGATATCCCGGGGCCGCTGAGCAGTCAGGCCCTCTAGGAGATCCACGTTTTTATCCGCCACGGACCCAATCATGCAGGTCGGAGCATTCTCCTGACACCATAAGGGTCATGGAATCGCTCATCATCCGAATAGATCACGTGGGGATCGCAGTTCCCGATCTTGCAGCAGCCATCGAGTTTCACGAGCGCGTATTGGGTTTGCAGGTACTCCACGAGGAGACGAATGACGAACAGGGTGTGCACGAGGCCATGCTCGGCCTTCCCGGTGACACCGTGCGCATCCAATTGCTAGCCCCGCTCACCCCAGAATCAGCTATCGCTCGTTTCATCGATCGATCAGGCCCGGGCCTGCAGCAGCTCGCCTATACCGTTACCGACGTTCGTAAAGCTGCCGATCACTTCCGCGCACAGGGCATCCGGATGTTGTACGACGAACCAAAGCGAGGTACCGAAAACTCCCAGATCAACTTTGCCCATCCCAAAGATTGTGGTGGAGTGCTCATCGAATTAGTGGAGCCAGCAGCAGCTCTGTGAGCGTGACTGCCCCCTCTATGCCCGAATTAACCGGACTTGACCCTGCCATGGCGGTGGCGGTGGCAGTTGGTGCCGCAGCAGCGGTATTGCTGATCTTTGTGGCCCGAAAGGTGCGAAAACTTCTCGTATTTGCCGTCGTGGGTGCGACCGCACTGGTGTGGTGGCTCTTGCAAGAGCCTCGAGAAGTGCCGTTTATCGGCTAGAAATCCGGTTTAGCCACTTCTGGTCTGCCGAAACCATCGCGTACCCTGATCGTGTGGCGACTACCCCTTCATTACGCCAACCATGGGTGCTTGATGCCGGTCGCAGCAAAGGCGAGATGGGGTACCTGCCTGGACTTGATGGAATACGCGCCATCGCCGTTATCGGGGTGCTGCTCTATCACGCAGGGTGGGGCGCTTTGCCCGGAGGATTTCTCGGGGTCGATGTTTTCTTCGTCCTGAGCGGATTCCTCATCACCACGTTGATCCTCGAGGAGATGGATCGTTCAGGTCGGGTGAACTTCAAGCGCTTCTACTTAGGTCGAGCTCGACGGCTCCTGCCCGCCGTGGCACTCATGCTCCTCGTGGTCGGAGCCGTAGTGATCATCTGGGCGCAAGATGCGGCCCGGCAGTTTGGTACCGATGCCATCGCGTCGATCTTCTATGTAAATAACTGGTGGTACATAGTTGCCGACCAGTCTTACTTCGAGTCCACCGGACGACCACCCCTGTTGAAGCATCTGTGGTCACTCGCAGTTGAAGAACAGTTCTATCTGATCTGGCCAGCCTTGGCTTTCTTTATCGTGCGACGTAGCAGCCGACGAACTTTGCGTTGGGTAGATTTGGGCCTTGCTGCTGCGAGTACCACCTGGATGGCAGTGCTGTCTTCTACGAACGGCTATCCAGAATTTGCCGACCCGAGCCGCGCCTACTTTGGCACTGACGCCCACGCAATGGGCCTGTTGATTGGCGCAGCACTCGCCACAGCTTGGCGTCCTGGCCGGCTCCCAACCTCACTGCCCGCCGTATCACGACGATTGCTCATGACCATTGGCGTTCTCGCCCTCCTCGCGGTTCTCGGATTCTTTGTATTCGTAGGCGAATTCACCCCGTGGCTCTACCGAGGTGGCTTTTTAGTTCTCGCCGTGGTTGTTGCAGTGCTCATTGCCATGGCAACACATCCAGCACTTCCCCTCGGCGCCTGGCTGGGCAACGCCCCCATGCGGTACATCGGCCGGCGCTCCTACGGCCTCTACCTGTGGCATTGGCCGGTCATGATGCTCACTCGATCTGGCATCGATACTCCATTGAGTGGCCCCGCGCTTTTGACGCTGCAACTCGCCACGACATTCGCACTAGCTGAACTGAGTTACCGCTTCGTGGAAATGCCCATTCGCCGTGGAGTACTGGGCGCCTGGTGGAAGCAATGGCGTTCCGGTGCCTGGAATGCCCAGCAGCGAACCGTAGCACTCACCGCAGTGAGCACGTTCGTCATATTTACCCTCGCCGTCATCGTGGGTTTGGTTTTTAGCGCGCGCGATGCATCGGCATCTGGTCCGGCAGTAGACGTGGCTGCAGCCACCAGCATAGCTGATGGTGGACCGCTCGAAGTCAGCATCGATCCTGCAGACTCGATCAACGCTCAAGCCACTCAAGCCACTGAACCCACTGAAACCGCCAAGGAACCCATCTCTGATGAACCAAGCCTGACTGAGCAGCGCGCACTCAACGGGCCGGTAAGTGCATTGGGAGATTCGGTGATGTTGGGCGCACGTAATGCAATCACCGAAGCCATCCCCGGAACTGGCGTTGATGCTTCGGTCTCTCGCATGCCAGGTGCGTTCACCGGCCGAGTCAAGAAACTCACTGCCCGCGGATTGCTCGCAAATGTGGTGGTGATTCACCCTGGCACTAACGGTGTGCTTCCCGAAGAAATTCTGCGAAACATTCTCGATCCACTTGTTGACTATGAACGAGTGGTCTTGGTCAACGCGGCGGTTCCCCGCACGTGGGAGCGCCCGAATAACAAAGTGATGGAATCGGTGGCTGCTGACTACCCCAATGTGGTCATTGCAGATTGGAATGAGACGGCAAGTGGCAACCGTGACTTCTTTGTTTCCGATGGCGTGCACCTAAGTAAGAAGGGCGCGCGCGCTTACGCAAACTTGATTAGCGAAGCTGCCGCTATCTCCCCTGCGTCGTAACAAATTCGACGATAACCGCACTGACAAGTTCGGGCCTCTCTGTAGCAGCAAGATGACCAGCACCAGAGATTTCTACAGCGGTCGAGAAGGCCAGTGACTCCTGCATGCTCACGAGTTCAGTAGGTCCGGCCATCGCATCGAACTCACCGCGCAACACGAGTGCAGGTCCCGCGAATCGGGCGAGGTCTGCATGGGAGTCTGGACGCTGAGCCATTGCACGTTGATACCAGGCAACTGTTTCAGGGGCTGCCGAATCTAGCCACGAGGTAACTCTGTGCACGATGCGTTCGTCGGCAAGCGAATCCTCGGCCAGCAAAGCTTGCATCATCGCCTCAGCCAAGATGTCGCGGGATTCGTTGGGATTTTCCAGCACCTCGCGGGCAATCCGCTCACGATTGTGCATGGCAGCTTCACCGTCGGCAGATGCCTTCGTATCGCATAACAACAGACCAAGCACAGGTTGTGGTCGAACGCGCAGCCACGCCATGCTCAGGTATCCACCTAGGGATAGGCCGCCGAGGAAATATCGATCGACCCCGCGCGCCGCTATCGCATCTGCCACGATGCGGGCGACATCTTCTAGGTCTGGGTCGCCAGGGGGCAACGTGGACTCGCCAAAACCCGGCAGGTCAGGCACGAGAGTGCGCCAGCCAGAATCTCGTAGCGCGGCCGCCTGGGCGTCCCACATCGATCCATCACACGGGAAGGCGTGCAACAGCACGATCGCTGGACCTACTCCTTCATCTCGGATATGCAGCTCCATCACAGATCGCTCCATTTCTCCATGGGACCGTCCCACTCCGCAGGCAACGGATAGGCCGCGGGATTGACGCGCTGCACAATTTCGCTGAGCACCCGGGCCACAAATTTTTCACCGACCCACAGATGTCCGGCCTCGACAATTTCAACAACTTCGAGATCCGGCACTACCGAAAATGCAGCGCGAGCAGGCTCTGGTGGCAGAAAATCGTCGTTCTCTGGTACCAGTGCAGTCACCTTTCGAGGGCTGCCATTCCATCGTTTCAATTCCTCAACCGAGGTAAATCGCAGGGGCGGTGAGAGCAGGATCGCACCGCGCACTGGATCGATATCCCCGTGCCGGAGAACCACATCGGTTCCAAAGGACCATCCCACTAACCAAAGGTTCGTTAACCCGCGAGCAGCCGCCCAGGAAACGGCCGCCTGGAGATCGAGGCCCTCCCCACGACTCTCGTCAAAGGTGCCCTCACTTGTACCGGCTGCACTCGTTGTTCCTCGAGTGTTGAACCGCAAGACTGCGACGTTGGCGAGTGCTGGCAACCGCCACGACATTTTTCGCAGCACATGACTGTCCATCATCCCGCCATGCGTAGGGAGCGGGTGCACGCAAATAATGGTCGCGACCGGATCGGAATCAAGAGGCAACGCCAACTCGCCAACGAGTGCTAGACCATCCGAGGTGACTAACTCAATCGCTTCGCGACGGGCCGGAAGAACGCTGTTGGCACTAATTTTCACCGCTTGGGTCCTCGACGCCCTCGCGCAGACCAGCACGGGGTATGCCAATGTCGGCGCTCCTCGGCGCCGCGCGGGTCATCGGCGAGCCAGGCCACGATGTGCGGGGTCGCCGGACGAATTTCGTGGTCGCACCCGGGGCAGCGATACGTCTTGACCGATGCTGAACCAGTGATGCGGCGAACCAACCAATCACCATCTGCGTGCACTTCAAGCGCCGTATTACTCACTGGCGCGCCCCGCTCAGGAATCGGTTGACGCCGGTTCTTTCTACCCATTCTTCTTACTCATGCATCCGGAAACCACGACCGCTTTTGCGGCCTAGAAAGCCCGCTGTGACGAGGTGCTCAAGCCCGGGGGCCGGTGCAAAACCTGGTTCCCGGAATTCGCGGTACAGCGTTTGTTGAATAGCCAAAGTCACGTCGAGACCCACTACGTCCATCAGTTCAAAAGGTCCCATCGGGTAGCCGCACCCACGCTTCATCGCTAGGTCGATGTCATCGGGAGTTGCATAGTTCGCCTCAGCCATACGCGCTGCGTCGTTGAGGTAGGGGAAGAGTAAGGCATTAACGATGAAGCCAGCGCGATCGCCGCACAGCACAGCATGTTTTCCGATGCGCTCCACGACGGCAAGAGCAGTTCTGGTGACCTCAGGGTCAGTGGCCACCGTGTGCACAACCTCAACGAGTTTCATGACCGCAGCCGGGTTGAAGAAGTGCAGGCCAACCACATCACCTGGCCGAGACGTGGCCGCTGCAAGTTCAATCACGGGAAGACTTGAGGTGGTTGTGGCCAAGATGGCCCCGGGCTTGAGCGCTAGATCGAGTTCCCGGAACAAAGACATCTTCACGTCGACGTCTTCAACGACGGCCTCCACCACGAGATCACACGAGCCGAGATCCAAGATCTGAGTAGAACCAGAAATACGAGCCAGAATCTGCCCACGCTCAATCTCATCCAGCCGTCCCTTTGCTACGGCTCGATCGAGGGAAGAAGTCACCTGCTGAGTGAGCGCTTCTACTCTTTCAGTGGTGCGGGCATTGACCGTCACGGGTAGACCAGCACGAGCGAACACCTCAACGATTCCACTGGCCATCGTCCCTGATCCAACTACGCCCACTGAATCAATTGTGCGCACCGAACCACTGTGAGCAGGTGAATCGCCCTGCGATCCCGAATCCGAAACGATCGACGATGATCCAGGGGCTGCATATGTGTAGAAACCACGTCCGGATTTGCGACCACGTAATCCGGCAGAAACCAAGTGCTTCAGAATCGGAGTCGGCGCGTGCAGCCGATCACGCCCTTCCTTGTACATGGTGTCGAGGATTTCGTAGGCGGTGTCTAAACCGATCAAGTCAAGAAGGGCCAACGGACCCATGGGCAGTCCACACCCAAGTTTCATCGCCGCATCGATATCTTCGCGCGAGGCATATTGCTGCTCGTACATACTGGCGGCGTGGTTGAGATAACCGAAAAGCAATGCATTCGCGATGAAGCCTGCTCGGTCCCCCACGACAACTGGTTCCTTGCCCAGCGATTTCGCAAAATCCATGACACTCGAAATGACCTCGGCGTCGGATACAACCGTTCGCACAATTTCAACGAAAGCCTGCACCGGCGCTGGATTGAAAAAATGTAGTCCGACCACCCGGGAAGGACGACTGGTAGCCACCGAAATATCGGTGACCGAGAGCGACGACGTATTCGTGGCCAAGATTGCATTAGGGCGCGTGATCTCATCGAGTTGGGCAAACAGTTCACGCTTAAGTTCGATCCGCTCAGGGACTGCCTCGATGACCAAGTCGGCCCGTGCGAGCTCGCTCAGATCAACACTGAATTCGAGCGCTTCTAGAATTCCGGCGCGCTGCGCTTCGGAGATTTTCTCCCGCGCGAATGCCCGATCAATCGACTCCCTGATTCGGGTCTCGGCCGCGGCTAGTGCCACACCATCTGATTCGATTGCGATGACCTGAAACCCACTCTTGGCAACAGCCTCAGCGATCCCTGCCCCCATAGTCCCCAGACCCACAACGCCCACTATTCCGATTGATCCCTGTGCACCCTGTGTGGTCATGGCAGCAGTGTTGCAGAAAACTAGAAGAGGCGAAGACTGGGATCTGCTGTTCCCTTAAGTTCCTCATAGTCCAGAACAAGGCAGTCAATGCCGCGATCAGTGGCAAGAACCCGAGCCTGTGGCTTAATCTCCTGGGCAGCGAAGACCCCTCGAACGGGTGAGAGAAGCGGATCCCGGTTGAGCAGTTCCAGATACCGAGTCAACTGCTCGACCCCATCGATTTCACCGCGTCGTTTGATCTCTACCGCTACCGAAGCCCCATGTGCATCACGGCACAGCAAATCGACCGGTCCGATAGCAGTGGGATACTCCCGGCGGACAAGTGTCCACCCATCTCCTAAAACGCCCACGTGGGTGGCCAAAAGGTGCTGCAGGTGAGCCTCCACGCCGTCCTTCACCAGCCCAGGGTCCGTGCCCAATTCAAATGCCGAATCGTGCAGGATTTCCAAGAGCGTTATGCGCAATTCCTCGCCAGCCTTGTTCACAACCACCCACATCATGGGCTCGTCTGCCTCGGCAGAAATTTCTTTCACGGAGCAGGGCGGGCTCATCCAGTTCAGTGGCTTATAAGAGCCGCCATCTGCATGAATAAGTACCGAACCGTCAGATTTATGCATGATGACTCGGGTCGCCACGGGCAGGTGTGAGGTCAGTCTTCCTGCGTAATCGACGGTGCATCGGGCTACCAGAATTCGCACGGGGTGCACGCTATCGACTGTCTGAACCGAGCCAACCTCCACTCCCCTGCACACCCTGCGTTGGTGCGAATGGGACCTAGGGAGCACCATGTTCTCGTGCCTGCACTTAATTCCTTCTCCTACATCTTCGGACCCATCGTGGCCTTCGCGGCCTTGGGTGCCTTGATTTTGGTGCTCCGGTGGGCTTTTCGTCGTGGAGCGTCCGTAGTTGCTGCCCCCGCCAAGCCCGGAACAAGCTCGGAGTACGGCATCTTGGTACCTATTGCGTCACCCGGGGATTACGTTCAAGGCGAGATATTGCGGCGCACCTTGGAAGATGCCGGCATCCGGGCGAATCTCGCCAGCACGCTAGATGGACCGAAAGTTATGGTCTGGCCGAAAGATGAACATCGAGCGCGAGAAGTGCTTACCAAGAGTTCCTGATCACAGATCCCGTCTCTTACATGTCCATTCTGACTACATCCGCCCCGAGACCGTTGAGCACTTCCACAAACCCGGCGTAACCGCGATCAATGTGGCCAACGCCGTACACATCCGTGGTGCCCTCAGCCACCAAACCCGCCAGCACCAGCCCCGCACCTGCCCTGATGTCGGTCGCTTCAACGGGAGCACCGGAGAGTGCCGGCCTGCCACGCACCAGAGCATGATGACCATCTGTTCTCACATCGGCACCAAGTCGCGCCAATTCCTGAACGAATCGAAACCGTGCCTCGAAAAGGTTTTCCGTGACCAACGCAGCACCCACCGAGATTGCGTTCATCGCGATGAATTGCGGTTGCAAATCAGTGGGAAACCCGGGGAATGGCAGGGTGACTACGTCGACCGCGAGTGGGCGCTCGCTCATCGTCACGGTGAATCCATCAGCCGTTGTCAACACGTGAGCACCTGCGGTGCGTAATTTATCTAATGCCACACTGACGTGGCTCGGGTCTACACCGCGCACCTCCACGGAGCCTTGAGTCATCGCAGCCGCAACCGCCCACGTTCCTGCGACGATGCGGTCTCCTACGGTCGCATGAGTAGTGGGGTGCATGCTCTCAACACCGTGGATCGTGAGAGTGCTCGAACCGATTCCATCGATACGTGCACCCATGGAGACCAACATTGTGCAGATGTCGATGATCTCCGGCTCGCGCGCAGCATTGTCAATAATCGTCTCACCGGTCGCCGTTACCGCCGCCATCACGATAGTTTCGGTAGCACCCACACTGGGAAACTCGAGCCAGATCTCGGTGCCAGACAAACCGCCTGCCGAAGCAGCAATGAGGTACCCATGCTCATTAGTTACCTCGGCACCAAGTTTGCGTAGCCCGTCGATATGCATGTCGAGGCCACGAGAGCCGATGTCATCGCCACCTGGCAAAGCAACATCGGCCGCTCCGCACCTGGCCAGAAGTGGACCAAGCACGCAGATCGATGCTCGCATTTTTCGAACCAGGTCATAGTCTGCTCGGTGCTCAAGCTGGGCCGGCACATCGACAACAACTGATCGTGCCACGAGGTCATGAACCACGTGAGCGCCCAGCCTGCGCAGGAGTTCGGCCATGATCTCCACGTCGTCTATCTCAGGCACATTGGTGATGGTGGTGGCACCTTCGGCCAGTAGAGCTGCGGCCATGAGTTTCAGTACGGAGTTTTTGGCTCCGGGCACATCTACGATCCCTTGGAGGCGAGCCCCGCCCTGTACCCGAAGGATTTCCACATGCTGATCGTACGAGCGCGAGCACTCGTGGTGCCGTAGGGTCGGTCCATGGTGAACTTGACGCGGATCTACACCCGAACTGGCGATGACGGCACGACCTCCTTAGGGGACATGAGTCGAACAGGGAAGAACGATCCGCGACTCAAGGCGTACGCCGACGTCGACGAGGCTAATTGCGCTATCGGTCTAGCACTCGCCGTCGGCACCTTCCCCGATGACATCTCCACGCTGTTGCTGGGGATTCAGAATGAGCTTTTCGACGTTGGTGCCGATCTATGCACCCCGGTCGTTGACAACCCCGAGCATCCGCCGTTGCGCGTGACCCAGGCGTATATCGACACCCTCGAAACTGCTTGCGACAAGTACAACGAAGAACTCGAGCCGCTTCGCTCTTTTGTTTTGCCAGGAGGCTCGGTAACGTCAGCGCAACTTCATGTGGCCCGCACGGTTGTTCGTCGGGCTGAGCGATCAACGTGGCAAGCACTTGATACCTACCACGGTGGAATGAATCCACTTACTGCAACGTATTTGAACCGACTCAGTGATCTGTTGTTCATTCTGTCGCGGTTAGCCAATGTTGGTGCTGGCGGCGACGTGCTGTGGCAGCCAGGCGCGAACAGGTAGCTACCACCTGAACGCTCCACCGTGCAACTAGTGAGACGAAACACCCTTTGCAACGCCCGCGACGCTGATCCGGGTCTCTGCTCGCTTCAGCGCCGAAGCCGCTTCAACGTCGTCCTCAGATGCTGCCTTGGCGCGCTCCATGGCTGCCTTGGCGCGCTCCACGTCGATGCTCTCGGCCAGCTCTGCCGTGCCCGCGATGACATTGACGTTATCGGAGTCCACGGAGAAGAATCCGCCATGCACTGCAACGAACATCTTCGTGCCGTCCTCGAGTTCGATGCGCATCGGGCTCTCCACAAGGAGCGCAAGAACCGGCTCGTGCCCCGACAGAATGCCGATCTCTCCTTCGGGCGTCTTGGCCACGACGCTCTTGGCGGTACCCCGCCAGAGTGCGCGTTCAGCCGAGACAACCGCCACGTTGAGTTGACCCATTGCTACTTCTTCATCAATTCCGCAGCATTCTTCTCGACATCATCGATGCCGCCACACATGAAGAATGCCTGCTCTGGGAGGTGGTCATACACGCCCTCACACAGTGCCTTGAAGGACGCGATTGTTTCTTCAACGGGTACGAAGGATCCGGGCTGACCGGTGAAAGCCTCAGCCACGAACATGTTCTGGGAAAGGAAGCGCTGAATCCGGCGGGCACGGCCCACGATGATCTTGTCTTCCTCGGACAGTTCATCGATACCAAGGATCGCGATGATGTCTTGCAGATCCTTGTAGCGCTGCAAGATTTCCTTGACTCGGGCAGCCACCTGGTAGTGCTCCTCGCCCACATAACGGGGGTCCAGAATTCGCGAGGTGGAGTCGAGTGGATCCACAGCCGGGTAGATGCCCAATTCCGAAATGGGACGGGACAACACCGTGGTCGCATCGAGGTGCGCGAAGGTGGTGGCAGGAGCAGGGTCTGTCAAGTCATCAGCAGGGACATAAATCGCCTGCAGTGACGTGATCGAGTGACCACGAGTAGAAGTGATGCGTTCTTGCAACTGGCCCATCTCGTCGGCCAATGTGGGCTGGTAGCCCACGGCAGATGGCATCCGGCCGAGCAGGGTTGACACTTCAGAGCCAGCCTGGGTGAAACGGAAGATGTTGTCGATGAACAGCAGCACGTCTTGCTTCTGCACGTCACGGAAGTACTCCGCCATCGTCAGAGCGGTCAAGGCAACACGAAGGCGCGTGCCCGGGGGCTCATCCATCTGACCGAATACGAGTGCGGTCTTCTCGATAACTCCGGACTCAGTCATTTCGAGGAAAAGGTCATTACCTTCACGAGTGCGCTCACCAACACCAGCGAATACCGAAACACCACCAAAGTTCTCAGCAACCCGGTAGATCATCTCCTGGATGAGGACCGTCTTACCCACGCCGGCTCCACCGAACAGGCCGATCTTTCCACCCTTCACATACGGGGTGAGCAGATCGATGACCTTGATGCCGGTCGTGAACACCTCGGTGCGTGACTCGAGCTGATCGAATGCAGGTGCCGCACGGTGGATGCTCCACCGCTCCTTGATGTCGAGCGAGGACTCCTCGACGTCAAGCGGCTTGCCGAGGGTGTTCCACACATGGCCCTTAGTGACATCGCCAACGGGAACAAGGATGGAATCACCAGTGTCGTGCACGGGTGCTCCACGCACGAGTCCGTCGGTGGGCTGCATGGAGATGGCACGAACCATGTTGTCGCCGATGTGCTGAGCGACCTCAAGAGTGAGCATCTGGGCGCCCTGTCCGAAGTCCACATCCACCTGCAAGGCGTTGTAGAGCTTGGGCATGGCCTCGACGGGGAACTCCACGTCGACCACCGGTCCGGTGACTCGTGCCACTCGGCCCACACCGGTCTGCGTCTGCGTCGTTGCGGTCATGTTCGGCTCTTTCTCCTAGCGTTATGCGGACAATGCGTCGGCGCCGCCGACGATTTCGCTGATTTCTTGAGTAATTTCTGCTTGCCGAGCCTGGTTGGCCTGACGAGTAAGTGAACGGATGAGCTCCTCGGCGTTATCTGTCGCCGACTTCATGGCACGGCGTCGAGCTGCATGCTCTGAAGCCGCAGACATCAGCAGTCCAAGCCAGACCATCTGGTTGATGTATTGCGGAAGCAATCCATCAAGAACAGCCTCGGGACTGGGCTCGAATTCGTACAGTGGGAATGGCATTCCACCCTCGGTCAGGTCGACCTTCTCATCGACGACCTCGAGAGGAAGGATCCTGCGCACTCTGGTCTCCTGGCTGGCCATGTTCAAGAAGTGCGTGTAGACGAGATGGATCTCATCAACCCCGCCCTCTGTCGTGGGGGTGAGGAAAGCGTTGAGAAGATCTCCGCCGATGCGCTGGGCATCGGCATATGTCGGCTGATCCGTGAACCCCGTGTACTCCCCGCCCATCACGCGGTCACGGAAGCGGAAGAAGCCCACTCCCTTGCGTCCGACGACGTAGGGCACGACCTTCATGCCCTTCTCTGCGAGGTTGCGCGAAAGCGCCTCAGACTCCTTGATGGCATTAGATGAGTAGGCACCGGCGAGTCCTCGGTCGGCAGTGACGACGAGAACCGCTGCTCGCACCTGATTCTCCGCCTTGGCGGTCAATGGGTGCTTGGATACATCAGCTGCATGCGTGGCCGCCGCAGATATTGCCTGCACCAATTGAATGAGGTAGGGGGTAGAGGCCTCAAGGCGCTGCTGAGCCTTCACGATGCGCGAGGAAGCGATCAACTCCATCGCCTTCGTGATTTTCTTGGTCGCCTGAACGGAGCGAATTCTCCGCCGGTAGACCCGCAGTTGGGCACCCATGGTGGTTAGCTCCGCACCGCCCGTGTGATCTTCGCGGGATCGATCTCTTCTTCGGCGAGAGCCTCGACCGGCTCGTCGTTCACGAGCAGTGCACCCGAACTGGTGGTGAACTGCTTCTTGAACTCGGCGATCGTGCTCTGCAGAACAGAGATTGTGTCATCGGAGAGATCCGTGGTGGTCCGAATCGCTTCGAAGACCTCAGGCTTGCTGCGGCCGATGTACTCCAAGAACTCGGCATCGAAGCGACGGATGTCTTCAACCGGCACATCGTCGAGCTGGCCCGTTGTGCCCGACCACACCGACACTACTTCGCGCTCCATGGACTGCGGCTGGTACTGGGGCTGCTTCAGCAACTCGACTAGCCGGGCGCCGCGCTCGAGCTGCGCCTTGGACGCCGCATCGAGGTCGGAGCCAAAAGCCGAGAAAGCCTCAAGCTCACGGAACTGCGCCAGGTTCAGGCGCAGTCGACCCGCGACCTTCTTCATGGCCTTGGGCTGTGCCGATCCACCGACGCGGGACACCGAGATTCCGACGTTGATAGCTGGACGCACGCCCGAGTTGAATAGGTCGGACTCCAAGAAACACTGGCCGTCGGTGATCGAGATGACGTTGGTGGGGATGTACGCGGAGACGTCGTTGGCCTTGGTCTCGATGACCGGGAGACCTGTCATGGAACCGCCACCGAGCTCAGCGGAAAGCTTTGCGCAGCGCTCAAGGAGACGACTATGCAAGTAGAAGACGTCGCCTGGGTACGCCTCACGGCCCGGTGGGCGGCGTAGCAGGAGCGAGACCGCGCGGTACGCCTCAGCCTGCTTAGAGAGATCGTCAAACACGATGAGAACGTGCTTGCCGTTGTACATCCAGTGCTGACCGATTGCCGAACCCGTGTACGGGGCCAGGTACTTAAAGCCAGCCGGATCAGATGCCGGAGCAGCAACGATGGTGGTGTACTCCATCGCGCCGTACTCCTCGAGGGCGCCCTTGACCGAAGCGATCGTGGAGCCCTTCTGGCCGATGGCGACGTAGATGCAGCGCACCTGCTTGTCTGGATCGCCCGACAGCCAGTTCTCGCGCTGGTTCAAGATCGTGTCGAGGCACACGGCAGTCTTGCCCGTCTGACGGTCGCCAATGATCAACTGCCGCTGTCCACGACCGATCGCAGTCATGGCATCGATGGCCTTGATGCCTGTCTGGAGTGGCTCCTTCACCGGTTGGCGCTGAACGACGGTGGGGGCCTGGAGCTCGAGGGCGCGACGGGTCTCCGCCTCGATCGGGCCGAGACCGTCGATCGGGCTGCCCAGGGGGTCGACAACTCGGCCCAGGAAGGCATCGCCCACCGGCACCGAGAGCACCTCGCCTGTGCGTCGGACCGGCTGGCCCTCCTCGATCTTCGATCCATCACCGAGCAGCACAACACCGATCTCCCGCACATCCAAGTTCAGCGCGAGACCAAGGAGGCCACCCTCGAATTCGAGGAGCTCGTTGGTCATGGCTGAGTGAAGGCCCTCGACGCGCGCGATGCCGTCGCCTGTCTCCATCACGCGGCCGACTTCTTCGCGAGCGGTTTCGGGCGCGTAGGCAGCGACGTTCCGCTCGATCGCATCCCGGATCTCTTCCGGTCGGATCGTCAGCTCCGTCATGGTGTCCTGCTCTCTTCTCTGGCCCGGGGTTGCGGGCAATCGGAATAGGTCAGCCGAGGACTGCTCGGCGTGCTTGTTCAAGTCGGGAGGCGATGGTGCCGTCAATTACCTCATCGCCGATGGATACATGGACACCGCCCAAGACCGCGGGGTCCAGGGCGACGTTGAGTCGAACCGTCCGGCTGGCCAGCGCAGACAGTGCAGCCTGCAACCGCTGCGCCTGAGTGTCGGTCAGCGGGGCCGCTACGCGGACCTCAGCAACCATGCGCTCACGCTGCTGGGCAGCCAATGCACACAGATCGTCGATCACCGAGTCGAGCCTGCGGCCATGCAGGTGTGACATCGCATAACCGAGAACCGTCGAGGTTGCGATGGTTGCTCGATTCGCGAGGAGGTCGTTGACAACGGCGGCCTTGACCGATGAGGGGCTCGCTGGGTCGGAGAGAACCATCTGCAGGTCCGCGGACGAGTCAACCGCGCGACCGAACCGGAAAACCTCTTCCTCAGTTGCATCGAGAGTGCCGTTAGTCTCCGCTACGCAGAACGCAGCCTGAGCGGCCAGATTTTCCAGGGCAATGACGAGGTCGGTGTCGCTCGACCACCGATGTGAGACGGTCGTTGACACCACTTCGACAGCAAGCGGACTCACTCGGCTGCCGAGGATCTCGGACACGAGTGCTTCACGGCCGGCAACGGGCTGCCCCGAGTCGGCCAGGGCTGACCGGAGCTGAGTGTGCCCAGCCAGAAGATCGGCCACAGCGTAGAGATCCGCCGTCAGGGCAGCGAAACCTTCGCGTAAGCGCAGAGCATCAATGGACGCACTGCACGAACGCATGGAATCGCGGCTGGAACCGAACATCAGAGAGCAGCCTGCCTCTCGAGGTCATCTAGGAACGCATCAACGGTGCTGCGCACCCGGGCGTCATCGGCGAGCGACTCGCCAACCACTCGGCTGGCCAGGGTCACCGCAACCTCTCCCACCTGTCGGGTCAGCGCCGCCGTGGCTTGTGCTCGCTCTGCAGCAAGCTGCGCTTCGGCAGCAGCGGTGACTGCCGCTGCTGCGACTCGAGCCTCGTTGCGCGCCTCTTCGACGATGGAGGCTCGATCGGACTGCGCCTGCGTGCGGATGGCCGCAGCCTCCTCACGCGCCTGCGCCAGCTGAGTTCGGTACTCATCAGCGAGCCGGTTGGCCTCAGCCTGAGCCTGTTCAGCCTTGAGAATGCCGCCTTCGATCGCCTCCGTGCGCTCTTCGAGCGTGGCCTTGATCTTGGGCAGCACGAACTTGCCTAGGGCGAAGAACACGATGAAGAAGGCTAGGAAGCCGATCACCAGTTCGTCCACGGGCACATCGAGCACCCGCGGCATCTCCTCGCCCTCGGCACCAGCAGCACTGACTGCTGCCTGCACGAGCGCTCCTACGTTCAGCACGATGACCGCACCTTCCGACTGAGATTAAGGGAAGTTGGTATTGGATTGGTGGTTCCGTTCAGGGAATACGACGATCGTTGATCGTTACGTTCCGTAAACGAATGGCACGACGAAGCCGATGAGCGCAAGCGCCTCAGCCAGTGCGAAGCCGAGCAGCATGTTCTGGCGAATGACACCGTAGGCCTCGGGCTGGCGGGCGATTGCCTGAACACCCTGGCCGAAGATGATGCCGATGCCGATGCCGGGGCCGATGGCTGCGAGGCCGTAGCCGATCGAGCCGATGGAACCGGAGAGTTCCGCAAGAAGCGACATGTCGTTTCCTTTACTAATCCTGGCCGACGGCGAGTTCCGTCAGTCTGGGGGACCTTGATTGTGAGTCAAGCCTAGGCTATTAAGTTGTGGGTCTTCGTCGATCGGGTTGTTCTGACTTAGTGCTCAGCGTGCAGCGCCCCTCCAATGTAGACGGCTGCCAGCAGGGTGAAGAT
>JANQZS010000076.1:0-11438 GCA_030728405.1 Candidatus Nanopelagicales bacterium
AGTGCTCAGCGTGCAGCGCCCCTCCAATGTAGACGGCTGCCAGCAGGGTGAAGATGTACGCCTGAAGTGCCTGGATCAGCATCTCGAACCCGGTCAGAGCGATGGTTACTCCGAATGAAGCAACCGATCCGAGAATTCCGATGACACTGGCACTGATCAGGTAAAAGGTTGCGACGCTGAAGGTCGCCAGCAGCAAGTGTCCGGCGAACATGTTCGCGAACAGACGCACTGAGTGGGTGAAGGGCCGCACCAAAATGTTCGAGACCAACTCGATCGGAGCGAGCAGGACGTACATGGCCTTAGGGACGCCGGGAGGGAACATCATGTTCTTGAAGAAGCCAACGAAGCCTTGCTTGTAGATGCCAAGGGGAACCCAGGTCAGGTAGACAATCAGGGCGAAGGTCACGGGGATCGCGAAGATTGATGTCGTTGGAATCTGCGCACCGGGAACGATTCCAAAGAAGTTGTTGAGCCAGATCAGGAAGAAGAACGAGAAAAGGAACGGGACAAACTTGTCGCCCTCCTTGCCGATTGCGTCACGGGCAATTCCATCGCGAATGAAGAGGTAACCCACCTCACCGACGTTCTGCAGCCCGCGAGGAACCAGTTGCGGACGGCGGAAGGCGATGCCGAAGAACGCGATGATGAGGATAACCGAGAGGGCAAGGAGCATGGAGACCTTGGTGATGTTGACCAGCACACCGAAGATCTCGAAACTGAAGGTGGCGTTGAATTGGAATATCTCCGCGCCAGGAGCGGGAAAACCGCAGCCCGACATCAGGTGACAGTTCGGCCCGCCGGAGGCGAACACAACTTCAGCCGACACGCACTTCCTCCATGGTCGAAAAATCCATTAGTTACGTCCAACTGTCTTACTGGTGGCCTGGGCCGCGAGTCTTTGTCGCTCCTCGCGAGCAAGGCCGGTGAAGATCAGGTAGTACGACAAGCCGAGGCCGAAAAGCGCCCCGACCGCCATCAGGAGTTCGCGGTGGCCGAGCCACAACGACAGCAACCACCCGATCCCGGTGTACAACACGATACCGGCGATGAGACGACTGCTGATTACCCAGGCGGCATCATCCATCCGACGTCCCCGGGGAAGGGATGAACGCTGACCTGACTCTGACGAACCACCTGCGCGTTCCTGCTGCGCGCTGGAACGGTACCACCTGCTGGGGTTCGTGCTGCGAGCAGGGAGGAGTGATTCGGGGCGCTTCATGACCCTGCCTCCGGATCCACATACAGCACCTTCGTCGTGGTGAATACCCACATCTCTGCAGCGGTCCACGCGAGAGTGCAAGCAATGATTGTTGCGGCGAATACCTTGGTATCAAACAAGGTTGTGTCCGCAAAAATAATGATGAAGATCAGCAGCGCGCCCACCTTGAGCAGGTAGATCATGAGTGCCACGGTCAGGGCCATCTGCGGGTTGGTGCGCAACACCCTGCCAAGGAAGAACTGTCCGATTGTGAAGAAGATCACGACGATCACCGTGGCGATCACGGCTCCGATGAGCCCGGCGGTACCCGCAATGAGCCAGCCGGCGATGATGCAGATCACACCGACCACACCCGTCGCTCCACCAGCACGGGTGAGGACGATGGTGTCGATGCTATCCGCGGGCTTCATAACAATCCGACGCTATCGCACCGGCTGTCAGGGTCAACCGCGAGTGCCCGTGCCCCTGCCGGGCGCGATCTGAACGACCTCGGCCCTTTGCGCCGAGCGGGGACTACGCACGACCCACATCAGAATCGAAAGGCCCACCGCAAAACCCACCAAGGCATAGCCGAGCGGCACGAACGCGACCGCAACCGCGGTGCCAGCGATGAGACCAGTCCATGCGTACATCACGAGAACCGCTCGCATTTGCGAGTGACCCATCTCCAACAATCGATGGTGCAGGTGCTTCTTATCCGGTGCGAATGGGTTCCGGCCCGCCCGAGTACGCCTCACGACAGCAAGCAAGAGGTCAACGAGCGGCACTGCCATCACCGCAATCGGCAGCAAGATGGGCAGCAATGTGGGGAACAGGGTGCCACCTGCCACCGCACTGGGATCCACCTGACCGCTCAGCGTGATGGTTCCAGCCGCGAGCAGCAAGCCCAGCATCATCGAGCCGGTATCCCCCATGAAAATCCGCGCGGGAAAAAGGTTGTGCGGCAAAAATCCAATGCACATGCCCACGAGAAGCACGCTGACCAAGGTGGCCAGCGTGGCCCTCTCGAAGCCAAACTCCACCGACAGCAAGTATGAGTAAGCGAAGAAAGCACCGGCCGCGATGGCAACGATGCCCGCTGCTAGTCCATCAAGTCCATCAATGAAGTTGATCGCATTGATGCTGATCAGCACGATCAATACTGTGAACAAGACGCTGGTCAACGGATCAAGGACAAAAGTGCCAGCGATGGGCAGCCAAATGATGGCCACACCTTGGAAAGCCATGAGACCGGCAGCGAGTACTTGCCCTGCAAGTTTGGTGGGCGCATCTAAGCCCCACTTATCGTCAATCACGCCGAGGGCGACGATCACCAGTACCCCAGATAGCAAAGCGATCGGGGTTTGTCCGTCCTCGAAGACCGAGCCCATTTTTGGCAGCTTGCTAGCGAGCAAAAGCCCTGCGAGCAGACCGCCCAACATGGCAAGTCCGCCAAGCCTGGGCGTGGGAGTGTCATGAACATCGCGGTCACGAACTGGAGCCATGATGCGCCACGCGCGGGCGAGCCGCTCGACAGGCGGGGTCAGCAAGTACGTGACCGCCGCGGCGGCCAGAAGACAGAGTACGTACTCGCGCATGAGCAGTTATCCCCGCGGATACACGGGGTGTTTGCGCACTAACTCGCCCACCTCGGCTGCAATTGACGCTGCAGCCGAACCATCAGCATCACGAACTGCGCGAGAAATGAAACCAGCGACTTCTTTCATATCGGGTTCGGTCATGCCCTGCGTGGTGGTAGCTGGGGTGCCCACTCGGATACCCGATCCGATGGACGGTGGCTGCGGGTCATAGGGAATCGCATTCTTATTCAACGTGATGCGGGCCGCATCGCATCGCACTTCTGCATCAGCACCCGTCACGCCAATCGGCTGAAGATCGATGAGTGCCAAGTGGGTATCGGTGCCACCACTGACAGCTCGCATACCTTCATCAATCAGGCCAGCAGTCAGCGCCTGCGCATTAAGGATTACCTGCTGCGCGTAATGCTGGTAAGCGGGAGAGGCTGCCTCCTTGAGAGCAACCGCCTTCCCGGCAACCGCATGCATCAGCGGACCACCCTGCATCATCGGGAAAACCGCTTTGTCTATGGCGGCTGCATGTTCGGCCTTGCACAGGATCATCCCGCCGCGCGGTCCACGCAGAACCTTGTGGGTAGTGAAGGTAACGACGTCGGCGTAGGGCACCGGGCTGGGAATGGCTTTCCCTGCGACCAAACCAATGAAGTGAGCAGCATCGACCATCAAGATCGCTCCCACTTCATCGGCAATGGCGCGAAAAGCCGCGAAGTCGATCAGTCTCGGATAGGCCGTAGCACCACAAATGATCATTTTCGGCCGGTGCTCGAGAGCGATGGCTCGGACTTCGTCGTAATCAATAAGTTCGGTGTCGGCACGCACGCCGTAAGGAACGATCGTGAACCACTTGCCGGAGAAGTTGACCTTCGAGCCGTGAGTCAAGTGACCACCATGAGCCAAGCTCATTGCCATCACGGTGTCGCCCGGCATAACGAATGCTCCGTATGCGGCCAGATTCGCACTGGCACCACTATGCGCCTGCAAATTTGCATGGTCGGCGCCAAAAAGCGCTTTCGCACGTTCGATCCCGATGACCTCGGCCTTATCAACCTCGGCACAGCCACCGTAGTAGCGCTTTGCTGGGTAGCCCTCTGCGTACTTGTTGCTCATCGTGGAACCGAGAGTGGCCAGCACTGCAGGGGAGGTGAAGTTTTCACTAGCGATGAGTTGCAACCCGGAGCGCTGCCGCTCCAACTCGGCCAGGATCACCGAAGCAATTTCCGGATCCGTGGCCTCCAGAGCCTCAAAATCGGGTCCGAAGAATGTGTCGGTTGCCATGTGCTCCCCTGAAGTCAGCGCGGATGAGGTGGTGGGTTTTCGTTAGTTGACTGATTCTAGAGGTCGGGACACACATCCCGCAGTGCCTGAGGGCTCAGCGCGCCAGCGCGCCGGATGACGGGCCGCGGGCCTGTGGCATCGACCACAGTGCTCGAAGTGCCACGAATTTCCCCCAGTCCGGGCAGGCTCCCTTGGCCCGGTCCAGCAGCCTTGGCCCAGGGGGATTCTCCGGCGTTCACAATCAGGTCTAACCCGAACACCTCCGCCACGTCCTCTGGTGAAGTGACGGCAATGTCCGCACTCACCGGCGCTGCGCTAACAGCAACAGGCCCAACTCGGGCGATTACCGCTAGGGCAGCGGGGTGGAGTGGCATCCGCACTGCAACTGGTGCTCCGCCGGCCGCATCCCAGCTCAGCGTTGTTGCAGCCGGCAGCAGCAAGGTCAGTAGACCAGGCCAGAAAGCATCCATCAGATCGCGTGCGTAATTTGGCACGCTCTGGGTAATTCCGGACACTGTGGAAATAGAGGGAACCAAGATGCCCAACGGGGCATCATTTTCATAACCCTTGGCCCGACGCATGGCTGACGTGCCGCGCGCTGAGAATGCGTCGGTTGCCAGAACATAAACCGATTCAGTGGGCAGCAGTACCAATCCGCCCCGCTTCATCGCGGCAGATGCGGCCGCAACCACACGCTCTGCGTTTCCGCCGCGCTCCCACTCAATGCGAAGAGTCATGTGCGGATCGCCATCGTAAATCGAGGCAGGCCGTTGAGGTCCGTGCGATCCACGACAGATGAAAAAAGAGCCGTGCCAGGCAATTGTGGGATGCGTTCTCCGAGATCCGCGTCTACAGCAGCGGTCTTTACCAGAGTCGGGACCCCAAGCGATCCTGCCTGGGTGCCTTGAATATCCGCGTGCTCGATAACCAATAGTCCACCTTCCCGGAGGAGCACAGCAGCGGTCAGGATCACCCGCCGAGTCACTGTCAATCCATCTGCGCCCGAGTAGAGCGCCATTGCAGGATCATGGTCGCGCACTTCTGCTTCCCGGGGGATCATTCCCTCGGGAATATATGGCGGGTTCGCCGACACCACGCTTACTTGGCGAGCCAGGTGTGCAAGGTCATGGCCGGGTTCAGATACCAAGGCGGCATCGTCGACCATCACTTCGACTGTTGAGCCAACTTGAGCAAGCTGTACAGCGTGCGCTGCCACATTCAACTGTGTCCACTCCGCTGCGTGGGGGTCAAGTTCTACCGCGTACACGATACTTCCGGGAACTTCAGTCGCCATTGCTAGCGCTATGGCTCCGCTTCCGGAACAGAGATCAACAGCCACTTTCGATGGAGAATCTCGAAGCGCACGAATCGCTGCTTCAGCAACTAGTTCGGTCTCTGGGCGTGGAATAAAAACTCCTGGCCCAACCTTCAGTTCTATATAACGAAAATGCGCAACACCCAAGATGTGCTGTAACGGAACCCGTGAAAGTCGCTGTGAGAGCAATGCTTCAATCCGAACCCGCTGCTCATTATCGACGGAGTCTTGCAGCAAGAGACGGGACCGCGTGACGCCAAGTACGTGCGCGACGATCGTGCTCGCGTCGGTGCTTGGGCTTGGCACACCAACTGATGAAAGTCGCTTTTCAGAATCGAAGAGCACATCGCGCACCGTGGCGCGTCCACCTTCGGTTCGATCGACGAAATACGACATGAGATCTATTCGCAAATCATTCGGAGAGTCGTGCTTCCCGATCTGATGCAACACATGCATCAACGATCGCATCGAGGTCCCCATCAAGAACTTGATCGAGGTTGTGCGCCTTGAAGCCGACTCTGTGATCGCTGATGCGATTCTCGGGGAAGTTGTATGTGCGAATTCGTTCACTGCGATCCACCGTGCGCACCTGAGACCTGCGCACATCGGATGCCTCTTTGGCTGCCTGTTCTTCGGCGATGGCAAGCAGTCGGGCTCGCAGAATACGCATCGCCTGTTCCCGGTTTTGCAACTGACTTTTTTCGTTTTGGCAGGACACAACCACGCCCGTGGGTAAGTGCGTGATTCGAACTGCAGAGTCAGTAGTGTTAACGCTTTGACCACCAGGGCCAGAGGATCGATACACGTCGATGCGAAGATCATTTTGGTCGATTACTACGTCAACTTCTTCTGCCTCAGGGAGCACGAGTACGCCCGCTGCTGAGGTGTGGATTCGGCCTTGCGATTCGGTCACCGGTACGCGTTGAACCCGGTGCACACCGCCTTCAAACTTCAGTCGCGCGTACGGTGCATCTCCAGGCTCTGGGACGCCCTTCGCTTTCACGGAAATGGCAATATTCTTATAGCCACCGAGATCAGACTCATCGGAGTCCAGAATTTCGGTGCTCCATCCCCGACGCTCTGCGTAACGCATGTACATGCGCGCAAGGTCACCGGCGAAAAGGGCAGACTCATCGCCGCCCTCTCCCGCCTTAACTTCAATGATGATGTCGTTGTCATCGAGAGGATCGCGAGGTACCAACAAGACACGTAGGCGTTCGGCGGATTCCTCTTCACGCGCGGTGAGTTCAGTTACCTCGGCAGCAAAGGAAGGGTCTACATCCACAAGTTCAAGTGCGGCGGCTCGATCTCCAGCAATGGCAAACCACTCACGGTATGCATGGACCACAGGCCTGATGGCTGCATACCTACGCCCTAGGCGCCTGGCATTGTCCTGATCAGCATGAACTGCGGGATCGGCACGTGACTTCTCCAAGGCGGACAACTCTGCCTCGAGCTCAACGCAGGATTCGAACATCGTGCCTCCCTCCATCACATCGAAAAACAGAACGCAGGGATTGACTCCTACGAAAAGAACCGGGCGCCGGTCGGGGGCCGACCGCGCGACGGGGGAGACACGCGGCCGACCCCGGGCCGGCGCCCGGGTTCGAAACTAGTTATCGAGGGTGGTGGTGGTGCCGTAGCGCTTGTCGAACTTAGCAACCCGGCCACCCGTGTCGAGGATCTTTTGCTTGCCTGTGTAGAAGGGGTGGCAGGCCGAGCACACATCTGCGTGGATAGATCCATCGCGTGAGGTGCTGCGGGTCTGGAAACTATTGCCACAGGTGCAGGTGACCGTTGTTTCAACGTAATCGGGATGGATTCCGGCCTTCATATGATTCTCCTCGTTGAACGTCCGGGTCGACCTTGGCGGATGCTGCAGACCGTGAACCGGAACCTGACAAGTATGACACGGATACGGGTGTCCACCCACAAGGGGATTCCCCCTGTGGATAGCCCCGAACCGGTCCAAACCTGGGGTCTGTCGAGATATGTCGATCTATCTAATCGTCGTCGCCGGAGCCGGGAACTGATGGCGTGGTCTTTTGGACCTGCATCAAGAACTCGTAGTTGGTCTCAGTTTCGCGAAGTTTCGACAAGAGCAACTCGATGGACTGCTGGGCATCAAGAGCGTGCAGAACGCGTCGCAACTTCCAGACAATCTTGAGTTCATCTGGAGCCATCAGCAGTTCTTCTTTACGGGTTCCAGATGCGTCAACATCCACAGCCGGGAAGATGCGCTTGTCCGCTAGGCGACGGTCGAGCTTGAGTTCCATGTTGCCGGTGCCCTTGAATTCCTCGAAAATCACCTCGTCCATGCGAGAGCCAGTCTCCACGAGCGCAGTTGCCAAAATGGTGAGCGAACCGCCGTTCTCGATATTGCGCGCCGCACCGAAGAATTTCTTGGGTGGGTACAGAGCAGTGGAGTCAACGCCACCGGAAAGGATTCGGCCCGAAGCTGGCGCGGCGAGGTTGTAAGCGCGCCCCAAGCGGGTCATGGAATCGAGCAGCACCACAACATCATGGCCAAGTTCGACAAGGCGCTTAGCCCGCTCGATGCTTAGTTCAGCAATGATCGTGTGATCCTCAGCTGGTCGATCGAAAGTAGAGGCAATGACCTCACCCTTCACAGATCGCTGCATGTCTGTAACTTCCTCGGGTCGTTCGTCAACGAGCACGACCATGAGGTGACATTCTGGATTGTTCTCGCTAATGGCATTTGCGATTGCCTGCAAGACCATCGTCTTGCCGGCCTTTGGCGGCGACACGATGAGGCCACGCTGGCCTTTACCGATGGGCGACACCATGTCGATGACACGCGTGACCAAGTTGCCCGACGTTGTCTCCAAGCGAAGCCGCTCTTGGGGGTACAACGGAACTAACTTGCTGAAGTCAGGACGATCCTTGGCCGATGCCAAGTCACCGCCGTTCACTGAGTCAATACGCACCAACGGGTTGAACTTTTCGCGACGCTCTCCCTCTCGCGCTGCCTTGACAGCACCGGTGAGTGCATCCCCCTTACGAAGACCGTACTTGCGCACCATCGACAAGGAGACATATACATCGTTTGGACCTGGCATGTAGCCGCCCGTGCGAACAAATGCGTAGTTCTCGAGCACATCGAGGATGCCTGCTACAGGCAGCAGTACGTCATCCTCATTGATCTCGGGCTCAGCCTCGTTGTAAGAGCTGCCCGTGCGAGGGCGATCTCTGCGATCTCGGAACCGGTCACGTCCACGGCGACGGTTGTTGTTATTCCGGTTGCGGCGGTCATCATCAAAGTCGCCACCGCTATCGCGGTCATTGCCACGATCGGAATTTCGATCGTTTCCGCGGTCTGCGTTCCGATCGGAGTTTCGATCGGAGTTTCGATCGTTCGTCCGCTCACGCTGGCGATCGTTTCCGCGGTCATTGCGCTCACGCTCTGGACGCTCCCGGCGCTCGCGATTTTCCGATGGGGCCTCGGCTGGGTTTTCCTCTGCCTCGACAGCAGTTTTGGTGGCCTTCGGTGCGCGCTCGGTGGAAGCAGGTGCTTCTGGGGCACCCTGGTCACGACGGGCACCGCGTCGGCCTGCGCCCGCGGACTTCTGTCGGTCGGAGATGGCACCAATCAAATCGCCCTTACGCATACCGCTCGAGCCGCTGATACCCAGTTGCTGGGCCAGCTGGCGAAGTTCAGGGAGCAACATGCCGGACAGGGCATCACCGCGGCGCTGTGAAGCATCGGCGGTTGACGTTGTCGTTTCAGTCACGAATTCTTGTTCCTATCAGTGATTGCAACTCGAGAATGAGTCACATGAGGATTTCCTGCACCCGGATTTCCTTCGGGATATGAATACCCACAGGGGTTGATTTCGGGTTCTGCGGGGAAGTCACGGCGGATGCGCCATGTTCTAACTGTCCTATGGTAGCACCGGTCTCTCTCAGACTTGCGCAGGCTGGCCTAACGAGGCTTCGCGGGCCCCTAACGCACTGACTGGAAGAGAAAGCACCGTCCAACCCTCTGGAACTGCCGCGGCCATCTTTTCTCGGTTGAATTCCCCGAGAGCTAGTACTGCAGGACCTGCGCCAGAGACACATGCCGCTATCCCCTGCCCTCGCAGCCTCTCCACCAATGCCATTGTTTCGGGGTACATCGATGCACGTGCACCCTGATGGAGTCGATCAGATGTGGCAGCGAGAAGTCTGCTCGGATCAGTGGTCATGGCGTGCAGCAGCAACGCTGCTCGCGCGATGTTGTGTACTGCATCGCTCATGGGGATTGATTCGGGGAGAGCATTACGTGCTTTTTTCGTAGCTAGCGGTGTGTCAGGAAATGTAACTACTGGATTTACCAACGGGTGAGGCGCATATCCCACAAAATCAGGTGTACCGCTTGCATCGACCCACGCAATGGTCACTCCCCCGTGCAGTGCCGCCGCCAAATTGTCCGGATGCGACTCCAAGGCCAGCGCCGCATGCAACAGCTGCGCATCGGTGAGCCGCTGTGCAGGCTCTACCACCAGAGCCCTCGCCAACACCATCCCGCCGATGATTGCTGCAGCAGATGAGCCGAGTCCTCGACCGTGTGGAATGCGATTCACACACCTCAGGGTGAAGCCGTCCGGCCGAATTCCCATCGCGTCAAAGGCAAGATTCATGGATCGCACGACGAGATGACTTTCATCAAGGGGAACCCCATGGGCACACTCGCCAGTGACTTCTACGACGATTCCCGCCTCATCACTTACTCGCGCAAAAAGTTCGTCTTCTAGACCAAGGGCCATCCCAGCTGAATCAAAACCGGGACCGAGATTCGCACTCGATGCCGGTGTGAGGACCCGCACTTCATCGGTGCGAAATGCACCCACGTCAGCCGTCCAGCCCGAGTGCCCGCGCCGCCGCTTTCACGTCGACTCCCACAACAACAGGCTCGGGTGAATTCTCTAGTGCCCACTGCGGATCCTTGAGTCCGTTTCCGGTCAGCGTGGCGACAATGACTTGCCCCGAATCAAGTTTGCCCGCGGCGTGCAGTTTGATGAGGCCGGCAACACCAGCAGCACTGGCCGGTTCGCAAAAGAGTCCTTCACGCGCCGCGAGCAATCGATAGGCGGACAGGATTTCTTGATCGGTCACTTCGTCGATGAGGCCACCCGAATCATCTCGCGCCGCAATCGCCTGATCCCACGATGCCGGGTTGCCGATGCGGATTGCCGTTGCGATCGTCTCAGGGTTCCGAACCGGCTCACCGCGCACCAAAGGGGCTGACCCGGCCGCTTGGAAGCCCCACATGCGCGGGAGTGAATCGGCCTTGCCCACATTCTTGTATTCGTTGTATCCACGCCAGTACGCGGTGATGTTGCCGGCGTTCCCCACGGGCAGTGCGTGAATATCGGGCGCCCGACCGATCATGTCAATGACTTCAAAGCTTGCTGTCATCTGGCCATCAATGCGGACCGGGTTCACGCTGTTCACCAGAGCGACGGGGTAATTATCGGAAAGCTCCCGCGCAACGGTGAGGCAGTCATCGAAATTACCGTCCACCTGAAGCAGTGTTGCACCATGCACAATCGCTTGGGCTAATTTGCCCATGGCGATTTTTCCTTGCGGTACGAGGACCGCGCTAGTCATACCAGCTTTGACCGCGTATGCAGACGCACTCGCTGATGTGTTCCCAGTCGATGCGCAGATGACAGCCTTAGCGCCCTCTTCAGCCGCTTTGGAGATCGCCATGGTCATACCGCGATCTTTAAAGGAACCGGTGGGATTTGCGCCCTCAAACTTGAGCCAGAGTTCACAGCTCAGCATTTCGCTGAGCCAGCAGGCATAGACGAGCGGAGTGCCACCTTCGCGCAGTGACACCACAGGAGTGCGATCAGATACCGGCAAGAAACTCCGATACTCCTCGATGATGCCCCGCCACTGATGGGCACCTACTTCGTTGTTATGCACCTGGCTCACCTTCCACCCGCATAACTCCCAAGACCCGACGAACCGTATCCAATTTCGATAAAGCTTCAACCGTTTGTCGGAGCGCAAGGTCACTCGCTTTATGTGTCCGCACAATAAGACC
>JANQZS010000076.1:11538-22620 GCA_030728405.1 Candidatus Nanopelagicales bacterium
GCCGTGGGTGCACCTCCAGCGCCTCGACCATAAAACATCATTTGACCTGCGGATTCGGCCTCGATGAACACCGCGTTGAACGAGAGCCGAACGCTGGCGAGTGGATGATCCCGAGGAACCATTGCCGGGTGCACTCGAACGATGACGCCGGCATCAGTGCGCTCAGCAACCGCTAGAAGTTTGATAGCGAAACCCATCTCACGGGCCGCTTTCATATCTGCTTTCGTGACCTCAGTAATTCCTTCGCAGTAGACATCGTCAATTGTCACTCGAGTATGAAATGCGAGCTCTGCGATGATCGCAGCTTTGGCTGCGGCATCGTGGCCGCCCACATCGAGAGTGGGGTCAGCTTCTAAGTAGCCAAGCGCGTTGGCCTCGTCGAACACCTCGGCGTAATCAGCGCCGTCTTCGTCCATGCGCGTCAACATGAAGTTCGTAGTTCCATTGACGATGCCCATAACCTTGATGACTTGATCACCCGCCAGAGATTCACGCAATGGGCGAATGAGTGGAATCGCCCCTGCTACGGCAGCCTCAAAATAAAGATCGACGCCGAATTCCTGGGCGGCCGCATACAGTGAGGCACCGTCTTCAGCCAGCAAAGCCTTGTTCGCAGTAACAACACTCGAGCCTGCGGCCATTGCTGCAAGGATGAGCGAACGAGCTGGCTCAATACCACCCATCACCTCAACCACGATGTCCGCGCCGCTCGTGGCCACTGCGAGCGAATCGTCGGTGAGCAGGTCTTTGGAAATACCCGGCCGCGGCTTCGAAAGATCACGGACCGCAACCGCCGATAACTCAACGGGAACCCCCACCCGGGCTGAAAAATCGGCACTGTCTTGGGTGAGCAAACGCGCCACCTCGGTACCCACTGTGCCGCCGCCGAGTAACGCCACACGCAGCGAAGCTGGAGCGGGGGAAGCGGAGGACGAAGCGGAGGACATAGAGCAAAGCCTCTCAGGTGGGCAGCACGTGCTGCACATCCGGTTATTCGTCCCCTGTCTATAGGACAGTCGGCGCGTGCAGGGTGCTTCACTCCCTGGGAAATCTAGGGTGGGGAACACCTTGAGCCGCAAGCAGCATCGAAAGGACTTCTCATGCGTAATTCACGCGCGTTCATTGCCGAATTCATTGGCACATTTCTATTGGTTTTCCTCGCAGTAGGCACGGCCATCTTCGGTATCGCTGCCCTTGTAGGCGCAGATAAGAACGGTCCTGGTTCGGGCGTTGTGGGCGTTGCACTCGCCTTTGGACTCGTTCTGCTCGGCATCGCCTACGCCTTTGGGCCGGTTTCTGGAGCTCATGTCAACCCCGCCGTGACCCTGGCCATGCTGGTCGGCCGCAAACTCCCGGTGGGGGATGCAATTGGCTACTGGGTTGCTCAGTTCCTGGGTGCCATCCTCGCTGGCGGATTGCTGAAGTTGTTCGTGTCGAGTTTCGGAGTGACCGACTACACCGGCGCTCTCGGCACTAACGCCTACGACAACGGCGCCATCAACATGGCCGGTGCATTTGTGCTCGAAGCCGTGCTGACCGCAGCATTTGTTCTCGTGATCTTGCTGGTCACGGAGCGAGTGGCTGCGCCAGGTTTCGCTGGTATCGCCATCGGCCTCACCCTGACCTTGGTACACCTCGTTGGCATTCCGCTGACCGGCACTTCGGTCAACCCCGCCCGTTCCTTTGGGCCCGCTCTGTTTGAGGGTGGCACTGCACTGAGTCAGGTGTGGCTGTTCATCGCGGCACCACTAGTGGGCGCACTCATTGCGGTGGTGTTGTGGAAGATCACCCGCACCGACAGCGAGTTGCCTGAATCTCAGGTTGCCGGTTCAGAACGCGAGTAACGAACCCACCTCATCACCGCTCCGTTACGCGTACGGATCCAAGGCCAGTAGGTCAGCAATGGTTTCCCGGCGCAACACAGTGGCCAGTGCCCCATCCCGGGTGCTGGCCACTGCTGGTTTAGGCAACTGGTTGTAGTTCGATGCCATGGATCGGCAGTACGCGCCAGTTGCGGCGACTGCGAGCAGATCCCCCGCGGTCACATCTCCTGGCAGCCAGCAGTCACGCACCACGATGTCGCCAGACTCACAATGCTTTCCAACGACGCGAGACAACACCGGCTCAGCCGTTGAAAGTCGCGATGCCAGGGTGACCGTGTACTCGGCGCCGTAGAGGGCTGTGCGGATGTTGTCGCTCATTCCGCCATCGACAGAAACATACGTGCGAATGTGACCTTGATCGAGTTCGACCCGCTTGACCGTGCCAACCTCGTACACCGTGATGCCAGCCGGTCCCACGATCCCCCGACCTGGTTCAAATGCGAGGGCCGGCATGGGGATACCTGCCTCCGCACATTCCTTTGCAACGATCTCCCCAATCTCTGCCGCCATGATGTCGACATCTAAGGGATCGTCGTCCTCTAGATAAGCAATCCCCATGCCACCGCCAAGATTGATCTCTTCGATTTCAATCCCTTGCTCGTCATAGATTCGTTGAGCCAACGTCACAATGCGACGCGCGGCCACCTCGAAGCCAGCAGCGTCAAAGATCTGCGAGCCAATATGTGAATGCAGACCGACAAGGGTTAGCGATGGGAGTTTCGAAATTCGGCGGATCGCTTCATCGACCGTTCCTGCCGTTGCCGAAAGGCCAAACTTCTGATCCTCATGCGCGGTGGCAATGAATTCGTGGGTGTGCGCCTCTACCCCAACAGTGGCCCGAACCAAAACCTTTTGAACGACGTTATGCCGGGCCGCCGATTCAGCAACCCGCGCAATCTCTTCAAAGGAGTCGATCACGATGCGGCTAACGCCATACTCAATTGCTGTATCGATCTCTGAAACAGACTTGTTGTTTCCGTGCATGAGGAGTCGATCACCAGGCACCCCAGCGCGCATCGCGATTGCTAACTCGCCACCCGATGCAACGTCGATTCCAAGACCTTCTTCGGTGACCCAGCGGGCAACGGCAACCGAGAGGAATGCCTTCGCTGCGTAATAGACAGTGTGTGCCCCGACTGCGGTGTAGGCCGCTCGATATCGGGCAGCACGGGATCGGACTTCTGGCTCACTAAGTAGGAAAAGTGGGGAGGCATATTCGGTCACGGCATCACGGATGTCTACCCCGTCTATCTCAAGGGCTCCTGCAGCATTTCGCACTGCGGCCTCTGGCCACACTGAGCCACCTACATCGTTGATCGAGTCTGGGGTGACTGTGCCGGTAAATGCCGATGACGAAGCCAAGTCGGCATGTCGTGGACCAGCGGGGTGGGCGCGCATACGGTAAGGCTAGCTAGGCCGCGGCGCGAAAGTGCAACTACATGCGCTCAGGCGCACTGACTCCCACGAGCTCTAGGCCATTTGCAATTACCTGAAGAGCAGCTCCGCATAGCCACAGTCGAGCAACCTGCTCGCTGGAAACCTCCTCATCGCCTCGAGGTAAAACCCGGCATACGTCGTAGAAACGGTGATACGCGGTGGCAACTTCTTCCAGATAGCGAGCAACCCGGTGCGGTTCCCTGAGCTCGGCGGCACTTGCAACGATCCTCGGATATTCCGCCAACATGCCGAGCAGGTTGTTTTCGCGCTCGTGGCTCAATAGGCCGGCGTCAAGGCCCAGTGATCGCCAATCGATTCCTAGCTCTTCAGCGTTTCGCAGTACTGAAGCGATGCGCGCATGCGCGTACTGCACATAGAAAACAGGGTTGTCGTTTGTGCGCTTTGTCATTTCTTCGATATCTAGCGTCAAGGGGGAATCGGCTGGATAGCGAATGAGCGTGTAACGAGCGGCATCAACGCCAACCTCATCAACGAACTCATCAAGCGTCACGATATTGCCGGCACGTTTAGAGAGTTTGACCTCGACTCCACCTCGAGTGATTTTCACGAGCTGGCCGATGAGTACCTCAATATTCGCGTCCATGTCATCACCCGCACACGCAGCTACCGCGCGCAGTCGGTTGACGTAACCGTGGTGATCAGCGCCCAACAAATAAATGGCACGATCGAAACCTCGAGCCCGCTTATCGACGTAGTAGGCGGTGTCGGAGGCGAAGTAGGTGTATTCACCGTCGGCCTTGATGAGCACTCGATCTTTGTCATCGTCGAAATCGGTGGTGCGCAGCCAGACGGCGCCACCATCTTCGAACACATGCCCTTGTTCACGCAGGATGTCTAAGCCGCGCTCTACTGCCCCGGAATCGTGCAAAGTGCGCTCGGAGTACCAGAGATCGAAAGAAGTGCGGAAAAGCTCCAAAACTTGCTGCTGCTGAGTCAACTGCAATGCATAAGCGTTTTCCCGGAATGCGATGAGTTGCTCGGCCTCTGGGAGTTCCTTGATCCCCGGGTTTTCGGCAACGATGCGCGCGGCTAAATCGAGGATGTATCCGCCGTGATAACCGTCTTCGGGTACAGCCTGCCCGTGGGCCGCGGCCATTACTGATTGCCCAAATTTGTCCATCTGAACGCCGCGATCATTGACGTAAAACTCTTTAGAGACCGTGGCGCCAGCGGCAGCCAACACCCGAGCGATGGCATCACCGACCGCTGCCCACCGCGTATGACCAAGGTGTAAAGGACCGGTGGGGTTGGCCGAAATGAACTCGACGTTGATCCGCGAGCCAGCCAATGTGGAACTCGTGCCGTACGCAGTGCCTGCCTCAACGATGGTGCGGGCAAGTTCGCCTTGGGCCGCGCTGTCGAGCCGAATATTGACGAAACCGGGACCGGCCACTTCAGCGCCGGCCATACCTGGCACGCCGGCAAGCCCGGCTACGAGCAGGTCAGCGATGGCACGGGGCGCCAGGCCAGCTGATTTAGCCAGAACAAGGGCGACATTGGTGGCGTAGTCCCCATGATCGCGGGATTTGGGTCGGTCAACATCGACCGAGGTGGGAACCTCGACGGCGAGATCCCCCTGCGCAACAAGACGGTTCAAAACAGCGACTATCGCCTCGCCTACTTCATCATGTGTCACGCGGTGAGCGTAGTCGTCGCCGATTTGCACCATGGTTCAGACTGGTGCCATGACCAGTTCACCCGATGATTACGAAAAGTTGCTTGCCCAAATCGAAGCAGCGACCGGAAAACCGGTAAATCCCCTTGTCCCTAGTCCTCAGTCGACTCCGCCCGCTTCGACCAAAAACGTCGGTGAAGCAGGAAAAGGTGCAGGCGGCCGGATCGCTTTTGGCGCTATCGCCGGCGTCACCCTCGGCGTAGGCGGCTGGTTCGTCGGCCTACTGCTGCCGTTTTTTGGAGCTGGAGCAATGGGCCTAGGTGCGGCCGGGGCCGCCTTCATTACTGCCCTGATTGCTGGGCCACCACGCTGGTTTTCTTCGTGATGCTGACGGCATGAATCACTGCACCGAGCATGATCCCTGTGGTCACGAGATAGATCCAGAGCAGCAACGCAATCGGCGTACCGAATACCAACACCGCAGAGCTCACGGTTGAAGACCACGAGGCATAGACCCCGAACCCGAAGCTTGCACAAACAATCCAGATGGTCGCTAATCCAGCGCCCCAGCTCAGGAATGGAGATGGGATGCGCCCGCCAGGCACCGCCGTTACAAGCCATCGCGCAACAAGGTAGACCATCACAATTGCAACGAGGCCGCTCAGTGCCGGCGAATTGTCCAAGAATGACGTTGCTCCGAGGCCCAATCCGGAGAGTACTTGAGGGACGATCGTGAGCAGGATCAGCACGGCAACGATCAACGTGACCCCGATCAGAGCGACTAACGCAGAAGCTGCTCGGTCAATCAGACCTGACGTGTGCAAAGGCACGCCATAGGTATCCGCGAGAGCCGTTCGAGTGCCCAGCACCACTTTGGATGCGGCGTAGACCGCGATAGCGGTTGTGATGATTGTGGTGATGGTGAATGAACCTGCTGATGCGGTACCGATTAGTTGTACGAGGGAGTCAACGCTGGGTTTAAGAGCCTCGAGTGAATCTGGCGTAGCTTTCTGGATTTCTGACCATGCGGATGAAATTTGATCGCGTGAAAGAAATAAACCCGCGAAAGATCCGATAGCAATCGCAATGGGCACCAAAGACATGAATATGAAGTAGGAGACACCAGCGACAGCAAGGTTTATCTGACTGGCGCGGTACCTAGCACTCACCAATGCGATGTTTGATCGCATAGAGGTCCAAAACTCGCGCACCGGAGCATCATCTCGCACCACGGCGCTGCTAACCTGACCATCCCCCAGCCTCCGTAGCTCAGGGGATAGAGCGCCGGTTTCCGGTACCGAAGGTCGCAGGTTCGAATCCTGCCGGGGGCACATGTCACTTATGCCGCATTCACCAAACCTCGGAGAATCCTCCCCCTCCTACGCGCGGATAACGCCGGGGCTCTACCCCGTCATAGTCACCGTGTTCGTTGTGATGTTGCTGATCTCTAACATCGGCGCCGTTAAATTGATTGAGTTTGGGCCAATCATTACTGACGGCGGCGCCTTCCTCTTTCCGCTCGTGTACATCCTTGGCGACGTCATCAGTGAGGTGTACGGATTTAAAGCAGCACGCAAAGCGATCTTTCTGGCTTTCGCAATGTCCGCGCTGGCTGCATTCACTTTCTGGCTCGTTCAAATTGCACCGCCAGCAACGAGCTGGGAAAACCAGGATGCATTCGAATCTGTTTTGGGATTCGTTCCCCGCATCGTGCTTGCCAGTATCGCAGGGTTCCTCGTTGGCCAGTTGCTGAACTCGTATGTGCTGGTTGCAATCAAGCGCCGCACCAAAGAGAAATCACTATGGCTTCGCCTGCTCGGATCCACCGTGATTGGCGAACTTGCCGACACCATTATCTTCTGCACCATTGCGTTCTACGGTGTGATCACCGGTGGTGAATTCCTCACTTATGTGATCATCGGGTTCACCTACAAGACCATTGTGGAAATAGTGCTCATGCCCGTCACCTACCGGGTCATTGCAGCGGTAAAGCGTCGTGAACCCTCTTACGCTCCGGTCCCTGCGTAGTACCTGCCGAGGAATTCCTTTCGGTATTCATCAAAGTTTCCACTTTCGATACTTTCCCGGATGGAATCAACGAGCCGGACGATGAAACGCTCATTGTGAATCGTGGCCAAAGTAGCTGAGATCATCTCTTTCGACTTAAAGAGATGATGAAGATAGGCGCGGGTGTAGTTGGCACAGGTGTAGCAATCGCATTCCTCATCGATCGGGGCAAAAGCTCGACGATTCTTGCTGGTAAGCAGGTTGAATCTGCCATCACGCGAATACACGGCGCTGTTCCGGGCCACCCTGGAGGGCGATACGCAGTCAAAGGTGTCTGCACCGCTTTCAATTGCTGTGAACAGATCGTCAGGCTCGCCTATTCCTAGTAGGTGGCGCGGCTTGTCTTCGGGTAGTTCTTCACTCACCCACCGAACAATTTCTCCCAACCGATCCTTTTCGATCGCGCCACCAATGCCAAACCCGTCAAAATCAAGTCCGGCCAGTCCGCGTGCGGCAGTCCGCCGGAGATCTTCGTACTGAGCGCCCTGCACCACTCCAAAAAGTGCTTGATACGGCCGGTGATCTCGCACCTCGGTCAGCCGTTGATGCTCCGCGATGCAGCGCTGTGCCCACTCATAGGTGCGCCTGACTGCTAACTCCTGATAGCCCCGGGTATTGAGCAGCGTGGTGCACTCATCAAAGGCAAAAATGATGTCTGCACCGATTTCATGCTGGACGCGCATACTCACCTCCGCGGAAAACCGGTGCATAGAGCCGTCCAGGTGCGATTTAAAGGTCACGCCATCGTCATCCACATGCGCCAAACGGTCTTTGCCCGGCGCCATGACATCGTCGTTCTGGTGACCCCGCACATCCATCGCGAGAACCTTCTTAAAGCCCACGCCTAAAGAGAGAACTTGGAAACCGCCGCTGTCGGTGAAAGTTGGGCCGCTCCAATTCATGAAAGCACCCAAACCTCCTGCTTCGTCGATCAGGTCAGAGCCGGGCTGCAGATACAGGTGGTAAGCATTCGCCAAAACGGCCTGCGCTCCCAGAGCGGTCATTGATTCAGGCAAGACGGACTTGACCGTGGCTTTAGTCCCTACCGGAATGAAGGCCGGGGTCCTGATTTCCCCATGAGGGGTGGAGATGACGCCGGTCCTTCCAATCGCCGTGGGTGAAGTATCAGCCAGTGAAGTGGTTCGCCGGAATCGGAAATCGCTCACCGGTGCATCCAACCAGTTGCGCAAGCTGCGCTCACGCGCACATCAGGCATTGATCCCTTTGATTGATTTGAGAGACAACGTGCCAAGAACCGTCACAACGACGAGCGCAGCAATGCTGAGGTAGACCACCCGCACGTCCCAACGTTCGATGGCCGCCCCGGTGAGGAGCATCGCGATGGGCGGGAATACGTAGAAGGTGGATAACTGAATGCTGAAAACCCGACCTTGAGCTTCTTTAGGAACGCGGACCTGCACCAAAGTGTTCAGAAGTGGAGTCATCGGTCCCCAACTCAGCCCAAGCAAAGCTCCAGCAAGGACCATTAATGGCAGCGGCGGCAAGAACGCCAGCGGAACCATCGACAGCACAGTTCCGATCAACGCCAATCGCAAAATTGAGTAGCGCGTCATTCGACGAGAAAGCCAGCCGTAGGCGAATGCACCCACCACGGAGCCACCGGCCAGTGCGCTGATCACCAAGCCAAGAGACGTCGGTTCATTGAGGCCTTCAAAATAGAACGGCAACACCACTGCCTCGGTGGGCAGATAAACGCCCGCCAACACCATGACTGCAAGAGTTAAACCTCGGAGTGCTTTGTCATTCCACAGCAGGGTCACACCGAGCACCAACTGCCGGAACCCCGATTCGCTCTGGGGAGAATCGATCGAATCTAGATCACGGCTTGGCCGCACCGCGTGACCCACCCGCATAGCTGCGAGGCACAGTGCTGCAACCACGAACAAGGCCGCAGGAACCCAGAAGGCGGCGACTGGACCAACCCCAGCAATCAACAGGGCACCGATGATCGGCCCCACTGTCCAGCCGGTGGCGAAGAGACCTTCATGAATTCCGTTCAGCGAATCTGTGTTCACTCCGGAAGATTTAGCTGCATCTTCAATGAGCGCCTTGCGCGCTGTGTAGCCAGCCGGATCCACAGCTGCCCCCAAGATCGCTAAACCAACGATCCAGCCGAAAGAAAGCCCAAAGAGAGCCGCACTGATGGGAAAGCCAATCACCGACACCATCGAGGCGAGGTCAGAGAGGATGCTGATCCTTCTGCTGCCAAAACGATCGATGGCCTGCCCGATCAGCGGAAGAACCAAGAGGGCAGGCAGGGCGGAGAGGGCCGCCACAACTCCTGCGGCTAAAGCTGAGCCGGTCGATTCAAGTACGAGCCATGGAATAACCACCATCACGATCCCATTACCTGCACCGGAGGCAATGTTTGCCGTTTCCAGGAGCAGAACGCTTGATTTACCGGCGATGGAGGGCACAGTGCAGGCTATCGGGCGGTCCTGATTGTGAACAATGTGACAGGAATGAATTGGAGCTACGCAAGGGTCAGAACTTTTAAAAATATTTTGAAAAAGTGCTTGTGGCGCCTTGCTTTCACTGTTAAAAATAAGCCAACGCACCGCAAGGGGCGGGTCGGTTCACAAAGAAACATTCTGATCCGGGCAAGACCTGGAAGATCCCGAGTGCTGGCGGGGTCGAATGATCGGACTGAATCGAGATTGAGAGAGAAAGCCGATGTTCTGGAAACGGAGCATGAGCGCCGAGGCACTGCACATGTCTAGGTAGTCCCGAGAAATCGGACGGCTGGAGAACTCGATCTAGGTAAGGCCCCTCGAACTCATACTTCGAGGGGCCTTACTCAGTTATACGGCTAATAAAGGCCATGATCAGTCAGCCACGCCGCCAGCAGTCCCGTACCAATTTCCTAATTCCACAAATCCCTCATCAAGGCACACCCGCGGACGCCAATCCAAAGCGTTCTGAGTCTCGCGCTGATCGAACCAGTGCGCGGTCGCCAACTGATCGGCAAGAAAACGGGTCATGGGCGGCTCCGTGCGCCTTCCTGAAATCCGCCACATCCCCTCGACCAGCGCACCGGCGCCATACGCAGCCCGGTAAGGAATCGAGCGAGTGGGTGCCGGCAATCCAGCGGCCGCCACAATCCGGGTCACTAACTCCGCCACCGTTCGCGGCTCGCCATTTGACACCACAAAAGCCCGCCCGTTCACATCGGCTCGACCGACTCGCTCAAGCCCTGAGACAACGGCTGAGCCAACGTTTGCTGAGTAGGTGCTGTCAATCAACGCACGACCGTGGTCAATGAGAACCAACCGACCCGATCGAGCGCGATCCACAATCCGACCCACAAGTTGTTCATCACCTGGCCCCCACACCAGATGAGGCCTGATAGCCGCAGCGGCAAAGGTGGCCGATGATTGTGCAAGAACCACGCGTTCAGCAATCGCTTTGCTCCTCGCGTAATGACCGCGAGCTGAGTCAGGGTCAGCGACTCCAGCCGGTGCACCCACCAAAGCCTTACCCGAGTGCGCCACTGAAGGTGAGGAGACATATACAAATCGCGAGACACCGGCAGCGCGGGCCGCGTCGAGAACCGACTGGGTGCCGTGCACATTCGCAGACTCGAAATCTGACCATGAACCAGTGATTCCGACCAGAGCAGCGCCATGAATTACGCCATCCATTCCGCGACAAGCCTGATTCACCACCGAAAGATCGCGAATATCGCCGAGCTGCTCTGTCAGTCGCTCGTGTGCCTCGATGCCCGATGGCGTGCGCTGCAACAGGGTGACCTCATGGCCACGATCTAATAACTCTTGCGCAATTACTCCACCGATCAGACCGCGGCCACCGGTGAGTAAAACCTTCATCGCGAGTGGCCCGAGAGAACGTCATCCGCCCAAACGGATAGCGCAGTGCGATTGGTCTTTGCATTATGACGAATGTCTACGGGGAGTTCATCACGAACCAATACTGCCGCCACATCCACCCCTGTCACCGTGCGGATAGCAGACGTCAATTCTGACGATGCCACCACTGACCGCGCTTGCGGCCCCGTGACAACTACCACCACTTGCTGAT